>JAJDTA010000178.1 GCA_022827405.1 Acidimicrobiia bacterium | reverse complement strand
AGCTGCTCGAGCACGATGGGGAGTTGGGATACCGGATAGAAGATCCCCGAGAACAAGAACATGGGCATGATCACGAATCGGGTGTAGGTGCTGAAGTTGTCGGCGTTGATCCGGGTGGCGACGAAGGCCGCGGTGGGGGTGGCGAAGGCCATGCCGCAAAGGGCGGCGCAGAACGGGGCCAGCACCGCCAGCGGCGACGACACCGCCCCGAAAGCGGCCATGACCCCCAAGAACACGAAGCTGGCCAACGTCACTCGGAAGGCCATGTAGGCGAAGTGGCCGAGCAGGATGTCGCGGCCCCGCAGCGGGGAGGCGGCCATGGCCATGTAGGTGCGGTACCACTTGAAGCCGCCCAGCACCGGGTAGGTGGACTCGTTGACCGCCAGCATCATGGCGTTGCCGGCCAACAGCCCAGGGGCCAAGAAATCCAAGTAGTCCAGCCCGCCCAGGTCTCGGCCAGAACCCACCTCGGCGTCAACCAGCGAGCCCAGGCCCAATCCCATGGCGGCCAAGAACAAAACCGGGCTCAAGAAGCTGGTGAGAATCGAGCCCTTCCAGTTGCGGCGATAGGTAAGGAGCCAGTACTCCACCGCCAGCCTTGTACTGGGGACCACCGCGGCGCGGGCCATCAGTCCACCAACGTGCGGCCGGTCAGGTGCAGGAACACGTCCTCAAGCGTGCTGCGGCGGACCAACACGCTCTCATGCTCCACCTCCCCGAGCAGGGCAACCAGCCGTTCGCCCTGGTCGGTGTAGAGCAGCACCCGATCGGGCAGCTCCTCCACCCGCTCGTAGAGCTCCTCCCTAGCCTGGGCCTCGGGGCTCTCACCCAAGCGGCGCAACGCTTCGGCCATCACGGTCACCTGGCCATGGGTGCGCACCTCCACCACCTCCCGGGTGGAGTAGCGCTCGATGAGCTGGCGAGGCGACCCCTCGGCCACGATCTTGCCCCGATCCATCACCACCAGCCGGTCGCATAGCTGCTCGGCCTCGTCCATGTAGTGGGTGGTGAGCACCTGGGTAACCCCTTGGCGCTTCAGCGTCCACAGCCGCTCCCACACCACATGGCGGGCTTGGGGGTCGAGGCCGGTGGTGGGCTCATCGAGCAGCAGCACCTCGGGCTCGCTGATCAGGGCCCGTGCGATGGTGAGGCGCCGCTTCATGCCCCCCGACAGAGGTTCCACATGGTCGTTGGCCCGCTCGCTGAGCTGCACAAACTCCAACAGCTCGGCGATGCGAGGGCGCAGCACGGGGCGGGGAAGATCGAAGTAGCGCCCGTACACGTACAGGTTCTCGGCCACCGACAGCTCTTCGTCGAGGTTGTCCTGCTGGGGGACCACCCCGAGGCGAGAACGAATCTTCGTTCCCTCGCGGGCGGGGTCCATGCCCAAGATGCGCAGGGCCCCGCCGGTGGGGTCGGACACACAGCCGATCATCCGCATGGTGGACGACTTGCCGGCGCCGTTGGGCCCCAGAAAGCCGAACACCTCGCCCCGTTCGACTTCGAAGTTGATGCCGTCGACCGCGGTGAAATCGCCGAACTGCTTGGTCAGCCCCCACGCCGCGATCAAAGACACTTGGTGAGGATACGGGCAAGGAGATGCCGGGTAGCAGTCATACATCATCCGGTAGCGGTTGCTAACCGGTCTCAGTAGCTCTTGGTTCTGACCCGGTTGCCAACCATGGGCCATGATGGGGCCAAGAGCTACGAGTGTTAATGAGCTAGGAGCATCAATGAGCTACGAGCATCTGCTGTCACCGGGGCGTATCGGCAACATGGAACTGCGCAACCGGCTGATCATGGCCCCCATGGGCGAGGAGCTGGGCGACGAGAACGGCGAGGTGTCCGACGACCAGGCCGCTTACCTGGAAGCCCGAGCCAAGGGCGGCATGGCCGTGGTCATGCTGGGCTCGGTGGGGGTGGCCCACCCGGTGGGCTGCTCCAACAAGCGCCAGACCGCCATCTCCGAAGACCGGTTCATCCCGTCGTGGAAGCGGGCGGCCGACCGGGTCCACGCCCACGGCGGCAAGATCGCCATGCAGCTCACCCACGCCGGCAAGATGGGCCTCCAAGACACCATGGCGGGACGGCCTATGTGGGTGCCGTCGGAGCCAGGGCCGATGACCGTTGACCCGCTCTATGGGATGGTCACCGCCGATGAGGGGGCCATGATGGCCGAGCCGTTCATGGCGCCCACCTCCGACCCCCATTACCGGGTGATGGACCACGACGACATCGCCACGGTGATCGACCAGTTCGCGGCAGCCACCGTGCGGGCCCGGGAGGCCGGGGTCGACGCGGTGGAGCTGCACAGCGGCCACGGCTACCTCATCGACGCCTTCTTGTCGCCCACCATCAACAGCCGCGACGATGAGTACGGCGGTTCGGTGGAAAACCGGGCCCGGTTCTTAGCGGAGATCCTCACCGAGATCCGCCGGCGGGTGGGCGACGACTACGCGGTGTGGGTGCGGCTCAACAGCACCGAGGTGGGCATCGACGGCATCATCCTCGACGACGCCCTGTACAACGCTCGGGTGGCGGCGGCCGCCGGCGCCGACGCCATCCACGTTTCGGCCTACCACGACCCCGGCATCGCCACCGGCCCCACCGACTCCTACGGCCCCCACGTGCCCGAGCTGCTGGTGCCCAACGCGGCCGCGGTGAAGGCCGAGGTGGATGTGCCGGTGATCGCGGTGGGGCGGATAAGCCCCGAAGCGGCCGACCAGCACATCGGCGAGGGCAAATACGACTTCGTGGCCATGGGCCGCAAGATCCTGGCCGACCCCGACCTGCCCAACAAGCTGGCCGCGGGCCAGGCCGATGACGTGCGCCCCTGCGTGTACCACTACCGCTGCATCGGCAACATCTTTCTGCGGGTGGGCACCCGGTGCGCGGGCAACGGTTTCCTGGGCCGGGAGGACGAGCTCACCGCCGAGGCCGCGCCTGCGGCCAAGAAAGTGCTGGTGGTGGGTGGTGGACCCTCAGGCATGGAGACGGCCCGGGTGGCCGCCCTGCGGGGCCACGAGGTGATCCTGGCCGAGGCGTCTAATCGGCTCGGCGGCCGGTGGGCGCTGGCCTCGGCCACCAGCGACGTGAACGCCGAGCTCATGGAGTGGTTCGAGCGCCAGCTCGACCAGCTCGGGGTGGACGTGCGGCTCAACACCCGTCTGGACGCCGCCGCCGCCAGTGCGCTGTCCGCCGACGCGGTGGTGGTCGCGGTGGGGGCGCAGTGGGGGCGCCCCGCGGTCGACGGCATCGACGGTCCCAACGTATGGGGGGTGGACGACCTAGCCCCGTGGCTGCTCGACGGCAACCCACTGGATGCCGACCGAGTGGCGGTGCTGGGCGGCGACCTGCCCGGCCTCGGGGTGACCGAGACCGCCCTTCACCAGGGGGCCGAGGTCACGCTTATCGAGTCGGGTCCGGCGTTCGGCTACTCCCTCGGACTGCCCGGTCGTTGGCGAGTGGTCCATGATCTGGGCCAGGCCGGAGTGAACCTGGTGGCCGGTGCCGAGGTTGTGGCCGTCACCGACGAGGGAGTGGTGTGGCGCTCAAACGGCGCCGAGCAGACTGCGGCCGCCGACCTGGTGGTGGTGACCTCTGAGCTGGCGGCCGACCCCACGCTGGCTGACGAGTTTCGGGCCGCCGGCGTCGAAGTCCACGCGGTGGGCGACTGCGCCCAGCCCGGATTCCTGGAAGGGGCCATGCGCTCAGCGGTGGAACTGGCCGCGGAGCTATAGCCCCGAATGCTGCACCCGAAGAGGAGAACGCGATGAGCTTTCGACTGGCCAACTGGGCCGAGCAGGCTGTGCTGCTCGATGGAGACGACTATTGGGCACTGGGCATCGACCCTATGGATGCCTTGACCCGTCTTGACGAGATACACCGAAGCTGGGATGGCCGAGGAGCACCAGACGGGCAGCTGAGCGCGGCCGATCTGGGGCCGCCGGTGCCACACCCCAAGCAGGTCTTCGGCTATGGGCTCAACTACCGCGACCACGTGGAGGAGATGGATGAAGTGGACTATCTGGGCCGGACCACCAACGAGGCACCGGTGGTGTTCACCAAGTACCCCTCCTGTCTGGTCGGCCCTGCCGCCCCGGTCGCGCTAGTGGGAGACCAGTGCGACTATGAGTGCGAGTTGGTGGCGGTAATTGGGACCGAGTCCAGACACGTCGACCAGGCCCATGCCTGGGATCGGGTGGCCGGACTGATGATCGGACAGGACATCTCCGACCGAGCCCTCCAAGTGGAGGCCACTCCGCCCCAGTTCAACCTGGGCAAGTCTCGCGAGTCTTTCGGCCCCACCGGCCCCGCGCTGGTGAGCCCCGACATGGTGGCCAACCCGGATGACCTGGCTATCTCCTGTCGCATAAACGGGGAGCTGCGCCAAGACAGCCGCACCAGCTTCCTAATGCGACCGGTGGCCGAGATGGTGGCCTACTTGTCGTCGATCCTCACCCTGCACCCCGGCGATCTGATTTTCACCGGGACCCCCGGGGGCGTCGGCCACGCCCAGGGGATCTACCTCCAACCCGGCGACGTGATCCGCTCCGAGATCGAGGGCCTCGGCGCGCTGGAGAACACCTGCATCTAGCCCGCTAGGGCAAATCCAGCATCTCGGCTGTCTCGGTGCAGGTGGCGATGGGGCGGCCTACTTCGTTGCACAGAGCCACGGCTTCGGCCAGCAGCTCCTGGTTGGTGGGGGAGCGGTCGGGGTCGTAGAACTCCTCGATGCCCACATGGAGGTGGCCGCCGAGCTCAAGGGCCAGCCGGGCCACTGGGGTGGCCATGAGGTCGCCACCCCACACCGAGACCGACCAAGGAATGCCGGTTCCCTCCAGCATGTCGAGATAGGCCAGCAGGGCGTGATTGGTGGGAGGAAGGCCGAAGGTAACCCCCTTGGACCGGCGGGAGAGCCCCCACTCGGCTCCGAAATAGAGCTTGGCCATTGATCCCGCGGGCAGCTGTCCCACCCGGTGATAGGTGAGCACGCACTGCAAGAACCCGGGCTCGTAGATGGCCATCGCCGGGGCCCAGCCGTTGTCGCGGCACAAATCGAAGCTGGCCCGGATTTCGGCGTAGTCGTTCTTGTAGGTGCCGCCCACCGGCAGGCCGTCGGGCCCGGCACCGCCGATGTTGGTGGAGCCGGGGTCGACGGCCACCATACGGAGGGGCATCTCGGCGGCGATCATGGCCATGTGGGCGTACTTGGCCTCGTGGTCTCCCGATGTGAGCGTGGGATACCACAGCGCGTCGGGACGGTCGGCCAACACCGGCGCCATGGCCTTGATGTAGGGGTTGGCGGCATCGGCCCCGGTGAGGCTGATGTCGTGGTTGTGAGTGTGGATGATGGCCGCACCCCCGTCGAAGCAGGCCAGCGCGTCGGCCCTGATTTCTTCGGGGCTCAGCGGCACGTTGGGGTTGATTTCCGGGCTGGTGATGCCGTTGATGGCCACCTCGATGATGGCCGGGATGTCCTGGTTCGCAACTGCTGCCATGGGCTGAGACTAGGGGAACAGCGGCTGGCGTGGTTTACTGCGGGGCGTGGTTGCACCGGCAGGGGACGGACCCTGGTTCGAGGATTTCACGGTGGGTGAGCGACTCGATCCCGCCCCGGCCATCACCATCGGACCGGGCGAGGCCGCTGTCTACCAGGCCATCTGCGGCGACCCGCTGGCCATCAGCCTGAGCCGTCCGCTGGCCGAGGCCGTTACAGGACAGCCGGGGGCGGTGGTCAACCCCGCCCTGGTGCTGCAAGTGGCCATCGGCCAGTCCACCGTGGCCACCCGCATGGTGGTGGCCAACCTGTTCTACCGGGGCGTCCGCCAACTCCGCACCGTGCGAGTGGGCGACACGCTCACCACGGTGGTGACCGTTCGGGGCCTGCGAGAGGCCTCCGCCCGGCCCGACCGTCCCCCCCGGGGCTTGGTGCTGCTCGGCATGCAAACCCACGATGACCAGGGTCGTCTGGTGCTGGACTTCGAGCGGTGTGCGCTGGTCCGCCGCCGCTCTGATGCCGCTACCGGTCACCATGACGACTTGGGGGGCGCCCCCGAAGAACTCGACATGACTCCGTTTGTCGAGGCTGCCCCCACTGATTGGGATCTGAGCTCGCTGGGGGCACCCCAGGAGTGGCCGATCGGCGAGACCCGCCGCGATCCCCTGCGCGACACCGTTACCGACGCCCCCGCGCTGGCGCGGCTCACCCAGAACCTGGCTCCGCCCCATCGGGATGCGTCGCTGGGCCAAGCAGGCAAGCGGCTGGTGTACGGCGGCCACACCGTGGGACTGGCCCAGGCCGGACTGGTACGCCTGCTGCCCACCGCGGCCACCGTGGTGGGCTGGCACCTGTGCGACCACACCGGCCCGGCGTTCGAGGACGACGTGGTGGACGTGGCCGCCACCCTCGACTCGGCGCATCCGGTGGCCAATGGCCGACTGCTGGCCTTAACCGTGATCGTGCAGGCCGAGCGAGACGGTGCCAACCCGGTGCCGGTGCTGGAATGGCGGCCGATTGTGCTGGCCCCGTGAGCGACACTCCAGATCCCACCGACCACGAACTGGCCCACTGGTTGGCCCAGCAGGCCGGGGAACAACTCCAGGCCCTGTCAGATGAGATGGAGGAGTCCCGCACCGGCTACCTCCACCGGGAGCTGGCCGGCGATCAGCTCAGCCACCGCTATCTCACCGGGGCGCTGGCTCAGCTCAGGCCCGACGACATCGTGCTGTCCGAAGAAGGCCGTGACGACGGCGCTCGCTTGGACTCTGAGAGGGTATGGATCGTCGACCCGCTGGACGGCTCGTCGGACTACGCCGACCAGTGGAGCGATACCTGGGCGGTCCACGTCGGGCTGGCGGTGAACGGCGAACCGGCAGCAGGGGCGGTTTCGGTGCCTCCCTGGGGCCGTACGTTCAGCACCATAAGCCCTGTCGGGCCCCCCGCCGACTCCGGTCGAAAGCGACCGCTGGTGGTGATGTCCCGCTCCCGAGTGCGATGGGACAGCCACCGCCTGGCCCGCCATCTGGACGCCGACGTGTATGGCGTGGGCTCGGCTGGGGTGAAGGCCATGGCCGTGGTCACCGGAGAGGCCGACGCCTGGGTTCACGCTGGCGGACTCTATGAATGGGATACCTGCGCCCCGGTGGCCGTCGCGTTGGCCGCCGGTCTGCACGCTTCCCACCTCGACGGCGCCCCGCTGCGCTACAACCGCGTCGACCTGGCCCAATGGGGCATCTTGATATGCCGCCGTGAGCTGGCCACAGACCTCCAAGCCGCATTCGCGGCCTGATCTCTCTAATCTCCTGCCATGAGACTTGGGATGTTGGGAGCGGCGTGGATCGGGCCGATGGGAATCATCGAACCGGCCAAAGAGGTGGACGGCGTAGATGTGGCCGCGGTGGCGGCCCGCGATCGGGAGCGGGCCCGAGCCTATGCCGAAGAGCACGGCATTCCCCGGGTGTTCGACAGCTACGACGACCTGCTGGCCTCCGACGAGATCGACGCGGTGTACAACCCCCTGCCCAACTCCCACCACGCCCGCTGGACCGTCGCCGCGCTGGAGGCGGGTAAGCCGGTTCTGTTGGAAAAGCCGTTCACCGCCAATGCCGACGAAGCCCGCCAGGTGGCCGAGGCTGCCGAGCAAACTGGGCTGGTGGTGATGGAGGCCTATCACTGGCGCTTCCACCCTCAGGCCGAGCGAGCCATCGAACTGGTGGCCTCTGGCGCGGTGGGCGAGCTGAGCCATGTGGAGGCAGCCATGGTCTTCCCGTCGATGCACGGCCCCGACGACATCCGCTACCGCTACGACCTGGCCGGCGGCGCCCTCATGGACACCGGCTCGTATGCCCTAAGCAACCTGCGGGCCTTCGGCGAGCTCGACGTGGTGCGGGCCGAGTGCGAGGAGATGGCTCCCAACGTCGACCGGCGCACCACCGCCGAGCTGCGCTATCGCGACGGCGGGGCCACCGCTTCGATGCTCTCAGAGTTCACCGGCACCGACCGCAAGGCCGAGTTGGGCGACCCCGAAGACATAGACCCCGAAGCGTTCGACTTCGAGTTCCGAGCCGGGGTGGCGGTGACCGGCGCAAGGGGACGTCTCCTTATCGACAACCCGTTGGCCCCCATGTGGGGAAGCGGCCTCACCGTCACCGATAGCAACGGCAGCACCGTCCACCACGAACCGGCTGAGCAAGTGGGCACCTACACCTGCCAGCTTCGGGCCTTCCGAGCCTGCGTCGAAGACGGCGGCCCCAACCTGTATCCCCCGTCGGAGTCGATCAAGACCATGGAGCTAATCGACGCGGTTTATCAAGCCGCTGGCTTGCCAGTGCGCGTGGGGATCTAGCTAACCGTCAACCTCGGCGAGCAACTGGCGGGTGGCGTCGCCCAGCAGACGGGCAAAGCCCACCGGACCGAGGGCCTCCAGGCGGCCCGAGTCGAACACCTCAAGGGTGATGGGCGCCTGGCAGCCGGCCCCCCGAATGGTTCGCAGCGCGCCGGCCAAGTCCATGGCCCCCTCACCGGGCACGCAGCGGAGATATCGAGTGGCGTACGCCAAGTCATCCGGCGGATCCGCGGAGGCGTCGTTGAGCTGGATGGCCCCGATCAGATAACCGGGTATCGAGGCCAAGTCGGTGAAGTCGCCGGGGCCGTAGAACACATGCCAGAAGTCCACGGTGAGCCCGCAATTGGCCCGTCCGGTGGCAGCCACCACCTCAGCGCTGGCCAGCGGGTCGGGAACGGGCCGATTGCGGCTGAACTCCATATACACGTCCACCCCAACCGAAGCCCCCTGGTCGGCCAGCTCAGCCATGGCCTCCACCACCTGCTCCCTGGTGGCCGAACCCGGGCATACCAACAGCGTGTTCACCCCGGAGGCCCCCAGCGCGGCGGCGGCTTCGAACACCGCCTCTCGGGGGGCCTCCTCGTAGTAGGGCCCACCAGGGTCTCCGGGGCCCACCCACACGATGGCGGCATCCATGTCGACCACGGCCAGCCCGGCGTCGCGGATGCGCTCCCCGATGGCGGGATCGGGCGGGTAGACCGCGGGCCACAGAGTAAGCCCCACGAAACCCCCGGCCACCGCGGCCTCCACCAGCACTTCGATGGGGGGATTGTCTACAGAACCCGAGCTGAGCACCAGATCGTCAGGACCGAGGGTCACTCCCATAGCATGGCACCCCATGTCCACTAACCCCTTTACTGGCCCCTCTACTGGCACAGCCACTCATCCCGATGATGAGTTCCATCCGCCTACTTCTGACGACCCCTATTGGACCGAGACCTGCTGGTTCACCTTCGCCGCACCCGAGCACCAGCTGTCGGGCCAGCTCTACCCGTTCTTCCGGCCCAACCAGAAGATCACCTCTGGCGGGGCGTTCTTCTGGGACACCGGGGGCGACCAGATCTGGAACTGCCGCTACGCCAAGAATTTCTGGCACCTGCCCCTGCCCGATCAGCCGCTGAGCGATATCGAGCTGCCCAACGGCATCCGCTATCAGGCGATCGAGCCCCTGAAGCAGTATCGGATCAGGTTCCTATGCCAAGACGACGGTGAGGCCGAGGTGGACTTGACCTTTACCGCGGTGTGCCCGCCCAACTACTTGGGCGACGGCCACCTCGACCAGCCGGGCCGGTACCAGGGCACCATCCGGTTGGGCGACGAGACCTACGAAGTGGACGCCTACGGGATGAGGGACCGGTCGTGGGGGCCGCGCAGCCAGTTCGGCGCCACCCTGCACGGTGCGGTTCGGGGCGGTTACAGCTACGCCACCGCGTCGGACACCGACGGCTTCCACGCCCTGACCATGGCCTACGGCGAGGGAGACGACCCCGACTGCACGGTCATCCACGGCTACTACCTGCGCGACGGCGAGTACTCCCGATTGGTTCCCGGTCAGGGCCGACGCGACGTGTTGGAGCGCGATCCCGGCACCGGCGCGCCCACCGTGGTGCGCATCGAGGCGGTGGATGAGTCAGGCCGGGAACTGGTGGCCACCAGCCGGTCGGTGAACCGCATCGGCGTCCATCTCAACCCCAACTTGTGGACGTGGAACTGCCTCAGCGAATGGACGTTCGGCGAGGCCGTCGGCTGGGGCGAAGACCACGACAACTGGAGCGCCGCCGGCTACCGCCGCTTCGCCCGCGGCCATCTCGGTTTGGACTGAGGCTGGCTGGCCTAACTCTCCTGATGTTCCAGCCTCAGCCGCCTTCGCGGTAATCGGCCAAGTCGACACCGTCGATGAGGTCGGCAAAGTCGGGGGTTACCCCGACGTCGAGTCGATCGGTCAGATTGGCCAGGAAAAATGCGGTGGTCAGGTGCTTGAGCGCGGCCTGCATGGCCAGAGGATGGGCGTTTTCTGGAGTACATCCGTCTTCGGCCCGGGCTACTTGTTCCGCGCCAAGAAGCGGCTCGAGCATGCCCAGGCCACCTCCGGCAAGGATGACGGGGCAGCTGTCGGTGAAGCTGTTGTGGCCAGCCTGGGCCAGGTTCACAAACGTCTTGGGTCCGGGGGCTGATTCGTAACTCTCGAGGCTTCTGGCGGTGGGCACGGTGATATCTAGTTCAGCCACGATCACCAAAATCGGCTTGTCGGCCCCCTCGGGCGGAACCGCACCGCCGCCCGCCAGTGGTATGGCGGCCAAAACGGACTCGTTGGCCAACGCGCCCATTGCGGTTCTGGCCCCCGCGGAATGTCCGATCACCCCGACCCTGGCGGTGTCGACAGCGTTTCCTAGTGCCGATTCCAGTGCGGCCAGGGTGTTGGCCACATCGGCTTGGTCTTTCTCGGGGTTGGACTCTGCGGTCCCAAACGCCTGGGCGGGCAGATTCCTGTGAATGTGCTCCGCGGATGCAACCACGAAGCCGTGGGAAGCCAAATGGGTGGTCAAGAAGATGGCAACGTCACGGTGCCCGCCAAACCCGTGGCTGTAGATGACCACCGGATAGGGGCCCCCGTCGGCCAGCGGGGCGTCGCGGTAGGAATTGGTCTCAACTGCGCTTTGCATGCTCTCGGGGATCAGAGATCTAAACGCTGCCGGAATGGCTTGGGCAGAGTCATAGATCTCAGTCTCCATGCCGGCCACTGCGTCTGAATCGGTGGGGTACCAAACAGAAAGGGGCTGCTCGCCGGGTTCTTCGCCTAGCTCTAGGGTTCTGACTCCGACGGGGAGCTCGCCGAATTCGGTGAGCGCGACCAGCGGGTCGGGCGTTGGCTCCGGTGTCGGCTCGGGGGTGGACTCCGGTGCCGGTTCGGGCGTGGGCTCAGGTGTCGGGGCTGCTGTGGGTGCCGGGGTTGGCGCGGGCGTGGGCTCAGGTGTGGGTGCCGGGGTCGGCTCAGGTTCGGGGGCGGGTGCCTCAGTAGGTGCAGGGATGGGTGCCTCCGTTGGCGCCGCGGCCGGAGCGCCGTCGTCATCGTCGGACGAGCAGCCCGTGGCTATCAGCGCCAACGCCAGAAGCAAGGCCAGCACTGCCCAGGCAGCCCGAGCCCCCCAGTGGGATCGCTCCGCTTCTTTTAGATCAGGTCGTCGCGAATATGCTCCAGTCATGGGCCGAAAGTACAAGGTAATTAGCGCTGATGGGCATGTGGAGACACCGCCCGATGTATTCGTCAAGTACGTACCCGAGCGATACAAGGACCGGGCACCCCGTCTGATCCACCTCCCCGAGGGGGGAGAAGGGTGGCTGATCGAGGGCCAGCCGCTGCTCCGCAACGGCCAGAACATCGCCGGACGCGACAAAGTGAAGTTCTCTGGCGGCACCTATTTCAACTCCGACGGAAGCCCCGCCGAGGGGGCTGGCCCCGCCGAACAGCGCCTCCGGGAGCAGGATCTCGATGGCATCGATGCCGAGGTGCTGTTCCCGCCGGTGTTCGCCAGCCGATTCCTCGAGGGCATCAAGGATCCCGACGTGTACCGCTCCATGATCCGGGCCTACAACACGTTTTTGGCCCATGACTACTGCTCGGTGGCCCCCGACCGGCTCATCGGAAACGCAGTGACCCCCATCACCGGCATCGACCACGCGGTGGAGGAACTGGAGTACGTCGCAGAGGCCGGCCTGCCATCGGTGGCGTTCTACAACTTCCCCAACGGCTCGCCCTACGCCGATCCAGTGGACGACCGGTTCTGGGAGAAGAGCCTGGAGCTGGGTCTCAAGCTGGCCCCCCACTTCGGCTTCGGCGCGGGGCAGGCCCCGCTCCAATCGGCGGCCAAGGGAACATCTGACAGCCCGTGGGCGTCGGCACTGGTGCAGCGGGCCGGGAGCCACTCCCCGGTGTACTGCATGGCCCAGCTCATCGCCGCCGGCGTGCTGGAGCGGTTCCCGGAGATCAAGTTCTACTTCGCCGAGACCAACGCCAGCTGGTTGCCGGGCACGCTCTACTTCATGGACGACAACTACGACCTGTTCGGCGACTGGTTCAAAGTGAGCTATGAACGCAAGCCCAGCGAGCAGATCCTCGACCACTTCCACTTCAGCGTGATCCGCGACCCGGTGGTGTTCGACATGGTCGACATCATCCCGTGGGACAACATCATGTGGGGCACCGACTTCCCCCACTCTGTGGGTTCGTTCCCCGACTCCCAGGAGTTCATTGAAGAGAACTTCACCAAGGTGGACGAGTCGATCTCCCGCAAGGTGCTGCTGGAGAACCCGGCCAAGTACTTCGACCTAGACCTCGCCGCCGACATCACCGAGACGCCGGCGGCCTGAGCTCTTAGCTCAAAGCTCCTTCGGGAGTGCCGAGTGGTTCAGAATCAGCTCAGATCGAGAACTCCTCGGGCCAGCTTGCCAGCCTCGAGGTCGTCGAACGCCTTGTCGAGCTCGGCCAGGTCATAGGTGGCCGACACCAATTCGTCGAGCAGCAGGCGGCCGTCCAGGTACAGATCTACCAACGCGGGGATGTCGAACGCAGGGCGGGCCGATCCGTAGCGGCAGCCCATGATCGACTTGTTCTGGTAGAGCTTGAACGGGGCGAGCTCCATGACTGCGTCCATCCCGGCCACGCCCAAGATCACCATGCTGCCGCCGGGGCGCAGCATCTCCACCGCGTCGGTCATCAGCGAGGTATGGCCCACGCACTCCACCGAGCAGTCGACCCCGCCTCCAGTGATCTCCCGCACGGTGTCGACCGACGGGTCTTGACCCGAGTCCACAAAGTGGGTGGCGCCGAATTGACGGGCGAAGCCCTCCTTGGCCGGGTTGTTGTCGACGGCGACGATCTTGGTGGCCCCGGCGATGCGGGCGGCCTGGATCACGTTGAGGCCGATGCCTCCCACACCGATCACCGCCACGGAATCGCCCCGATACACCTGGGCCCGGTTGAAGATGGCGCCGGTGCCGGTGAGCACGCCGCAGCCGATGAGACAGGCGCTGGTGAAGGGCACCCGCTTGTCGATGGCCACCACCTGGCCTTGGCCTACCACCACCTCCTCGGCGAACACGCCGGTGTTGGCGAAACCCATGATCACCTCACCCTGGTAGGTGAAGTAGGCGGGCAGGTCGCCGGGGCCGGGCTCCTCGCCAGTCTCGTTGCGCTTGGCGATGGCCGCGCCGAGCTTGGAGGTCTGGCACAGGGTGGGGTGGCCGGTGGCGCACACCGAGCAGCGCCCACAGTTGTCGATGGTGGCGATCACCACATGGTCGCCGGCTTCGACGGTGGTGACATCGCTGCCCACCGCGACGACTTGACCAGCGCCCTCGTGGCCCATCACGAACGGGGGAGAGAACATCTGTCCGAACGTCCCGTTGATCACCGACACGTCGGAGTGGCACACCCCGGCGGCCCCGATCCGCACCCGCACTTGGTGGGGCTCGAGATCGGTCGTCCCCAGCTCGTCGACTACAACCGCTCCTTCGCCATCGAACAAGATGCCCCGCATAGCTGATACTCCTGTCTTGCCTAAGTCCTGTTGATATACGTGTCGTCTTCGTAGGCCTCGGGGCCGGTGAGGGTACCGGGTGCCGGGGTCATCAGCTCTTCCCGAAAGCGGGTGGTGTACTGCTGGGCAGTCGCCCGCCACGCCACCAACCGATCGTCGCCATCGGTGCCCTCGTCAAAGCCGTTGGCGGCGTCGGCGGCCTTGTTCAAGCGAATGTAGGCCTCGGGAGAAGCAGCCCACACCGTGCACACCTCGTAGTCGTGGTGCAGCACCTCCCACAGGCCCATGCAGGTGTAGCCGTAGTCGGCCGCGGCGGGCAGGTAGTCGGCGGCCATGGCGGCCAGGTAGTCGCGGGCTGAACCCGGCCTCACCTCGGTGAGCTCGTGGATGTACAGCGTGCCCCGCACTTCCCCGGCGAGCACCGACGCCACCGGGGGCGACTCGGGCACCGATCCCAGCACCCGGTCGTAGCCGCCGGTGCGAAGCTTGTAGGCCTCTTCCCACCAGTCGTCGAGCAGGTTGTTGGACTTGCGCTTCAAGTTGAGCCGGTCCACCCGCTCCAGCCAGCCGTCCCAGCCGCCGGAGTCCCACAGATTCACCACCTGGGGCCAGCGGGCGGTGATCCCCATGGTGTACCAGGTGCCCAGCAGGTCGAAGCCCACTCGGGCGTCCCGGTTCTGGATCTTGATGTGCTCCATGTAGGGCCATGCCGCCTGACCCATGATGTCGACATACTCGTGCAGGATGATCTCTCTCTTGCCCACGGGCAGGACACTATGGCACGAGGTATCGACAGAGATATTCAGAGGGCGGTGTAACGGCTAGATCGCCGGCTAGATGGCCACAGCCACAACGATCACCAGCACAATCACCGCGGCCAGGGCCACCGAGGCCAAGAGCATTGCGCCGGGCAGGTGCTTTCCGAACAGGCGAATCGACCGGCGGCCGGGGATGGGAGAGGCCGGTTCGTTGAGGGGGATCCCCCGGGGGGCGACCGCGATGCCCGGCGGGTCAATCCCCGATAGATCTCCGTCGCGGACTTTCTCCGTCCACTGCGTGCCGTTCCACCAACGGGCCTCGTGCCGCCCGAATGGATCGGTGTGCCATGAGGCCTCGGACTCGGGGTTCGCAGCCAACTCGCTTTGGAGTCTAACCCTACGGGTGACGGGATCGCGGGGCAGAATGGCAGTCGTGGACAGCCAGGCCCAGTTTGCCGAGCTTTTGGCCAAACAAGAGATCACCGAGCTGCTGTATCGGTATTGCCGGGGGGTGGACCGCCTCGACATGGATCTAGTGCGCTCGTGCTACCACCCCGATGCCACCGATTCTCATGGCACCTTTGAGGGCACCGTGGACGAGTATCTGGAGTGGAGCGAGCGCCTGCTGCGCCGGTACACCGGCTCAGTCCACACCGTGCTGAACGTACTTGTAGAAGTCGACGCGAAATCGGAGGCCTCGGCCGATGGGGGCACCGTGGAATGGGCCCGCTCCGAAGCCCACGGCATCGCCCGCCATTGGACCGTGGGAGGCCCGCTGGAGCTCAACCTGTCGGTGGGCTTTCGCTTCATCGATGACGTGACCCGGCGAGACGGCGGCCCGTGGCTCATCTCACGGCGGGTGGCCACCACCGAATGGGTGCGAGAGGAGCAATTCCGGCCGTTTGACGAGCGCTTCCTGCGGGGCAGCCGAGACCGCTCCGACCCGGTTTATGCCCCCCGTCCTGACCAATAGGCCACTGGTGGAACCGAGAACTACCATCGGCTGCCATGCAAACCGAGAACGTAGAACTCACCACAGCCGACGGCCCG
>JAJDTA010000097.1 GCA_022827405.1 Acidimicrobiia bacterium | reverse complement strand
GAACACCGCCCGAACGAGGTCGTCTCGCTCTGCCAGCTCCTGGGCCGGTCCCTCGAAGCGCACCCGGCCCTTCTCCATGAAGACCGCCCGCTCGGCCACGCTCAGAGCCACGTTCAGCGACTGCTCCACGATGATCATGGTCAGCCCGGTCTCCTTCAGTTGCTCCACCACCTCCAACAGCTCCTGCACCACCACCGGGGCCAGACCCAGCGAGAGCTCGTCGATGAGCAGCACCTCGGGTTCGTGCATCAGGCCCATCCCGAAGGCCAGCATCTGCTGCTGGCCTCCAGAGAGGTCTCCAGCCGCTTGGTTGCGCTTATCCCGCAGCGCGCCGAACACGTCGTACACCCGCTCCACTCGCCGGAAGATCTCGGCCCTTTCCTCTTTCGTGCTGAGCATGGTGGCCAGAAGGTTCTCCTCCACCGTCAGGCCCGGGAATACTCCGGCGCCTCCTCGCACCTGCACGATGCCCTGTTTGAAGCGGAGCTCGGCATCGGCATAGGTGATGGTGCGCCCGTTGAGCCTGATGGCTCCCCGGTCGGGCACACCCAGGCCACTGACCGCCCGCAAAAGGGTGGACTTGCCCGCGCCGTTGGTGCCCAGAAGGGCCAGGGTCTCGCCGCGGCGCACCTCCAGCCCGCAATCGAACAGAACCTGCACCGGGCCGTAGCTGTAGTCCAGCCCCCGCACCTGGAGCACTGGGATGTCGTCGGGGTGCTCCGACATGCGGCGCATCTCCTCTTGCTCCTCCACCAGCTCGCTCACCGCCAGCGAGATATCGCGCTTGATGTAGCGGGAGCCGTAAGCCACCAACAGGCCGCCGATGATCGAGGCCGGCGGGGCCACGATGCTGATGGCCAGGCGCTCGCCATGGGCGTCGCTGATCGACCCGGCGATGATGCTGCCCATGAACCCGCCCATCAAGAAGATGAACACCGGCAACAGCGCGAACGCCTGGGCCCTCATCCGGTAGGGGGCTACCGCACCGATGGTGGGAGCGGCGGCCACGAACGAGGCAGACGTGCAGGCGTTGGCCAGGCTGATGCCGAAGATCATGATGGCGGGCTGGTGGAACCGCATGGCGATGAGCACCAGCACGCCCGACATGATGATGAGCGTGCCCGCGGTCCGCACCATCTTGGCCGGATCCTCTCGGAACATACCGTCGAACTTGAAGCCCGAGATAGGGATGGCCACCAGGCTGGCCAGCCACACCAACGAGGTCACCCAGCCCCGCTGGAAGGCCTCGTAACCGTATTCGTCTTTCAGCATCAGGTTGAGCTGGCTGGGCAGCGTTACCAATGCGAAGCCCAGGGTGCCCACCCCCACGGCCAGGAAGTAGAAGGTCTTGACCTTCTTGAGGCGGGCGAAAGCGGTCGACATCGAAACCGGAAGATCCGACCCGATGGGGGGCATATCGTACTGCTCGCCCAAGATGGCCTGCTGCTCGTTGCCCGCCCGCGGGGGTTCCTTCAGGATTAGCGACACCAGCGCCAGAATCACCGGCGGGATGGCGAAGATGTAGAAGGCCCAGCGCCACCCGTCGTCGCCACCGGCGATCGAGGCGATGGCCCCGGCCAGCACTGGGCCGATGAGCAGGCCGATGGGTCTACCCATGCCCTCGAAGGCGAAGATCCGAGCCCGAGCGGGGATGGGATAGGTATCGGTGAGCAGCGAGGAGTGCACCGGCAACCGGTTGGCCTGGCCCGCCCCGGTGAGAACCCGGGTCCAGAAATACTGGAACGGGTTCCTCACCAAGCCGGTGAGGAACACGCTCACCGCCCACCCAGCGGTGGCGACTGGCACGATGAGGGTGCGCTTGACCCGGTCGGCCAGCCAGGCCAGCGGCACCGCCCCCAGCACCAAGGCCACACCGCCGAACGACGAGATGCCCAAGATCACCGTGTCGGACACGCCGAAGGCATCTTGGAGGTCGGGCAACAGCACGGCGATGGCCACCCGGTCGAACTCGTCGATCACGTTGAGCAGAAAGAGCACCACCAGCATGCTCGCCCCGCCGGCCCGGATCCCCTGCCGCAGGGTCATGGGCGCTTCGCCCACACCGGGGAGCAGGTCGTCGGGCAGCACCACCACCTCCGACTTGGCCGCCTGCTCCGCCAAGCGCTTGGACTCCTCCTCGAAGACCGCCGAGGCCAAGTTGGCCGGATCGTCCAATTCCTCCGGTTGATTCACAGCCCGATCGTCCAACTCGTCCGGTTGGTTCACAGCCGGATCGCCTGGCTGGGACGCCCCGTTCACCGGCTCATCCATGGCTGCCCCTCATCGGGCCAAGACACTAGGCCATCGGTTCTAGGCCGCGCACAACATCCGCTGTTCACAACGGCCTCACTATTGGGCTACTGTTCGTCGCCAAGCTACGGAAAGGGGTAACCGTGTCTCGAAGGATGCTGAAGTTCTGGGGAGCGCTCCTTGCGCTCGTGCTCGTGGCCGCAGCCTGCGGAGGCGGCAACGACGATGACGACGGTGGTGCTCAGCCCGGCCCAGCGGAGCCGACCGCCGCCCCGGCCCCCGACGAGCCCGATGCCCCCGACGACTCCGGCGATGGGGCCGAGCCCGCCCCCGACGAGCCCGATGCCCCTGACGAGCCGGCCCCCGACGAGCCATCCGACTCCGGCGACGGAGACGAGCCGTCCGAGCCGGCCCCCGAAGAGCCGGTGGACATCGGATTCGACGAGCCCCGGGGCGACTTGTTCATCGATTTCCACAAGACCTTCGACCGCTCCCACCCCTTCCAGCCGCTGGACGTGTTCTGCACAGCCACACCTGATCCTGATTCGCCTCCTCAGGCAACCGATGCTGGCATAACTGAGGACTCCATCACCATCGTCCACCTGCGTACGAAGCTCGAGGAGTTGGAAGGGATCGGCTTCGCCGTACCGGTCGGCGACCCCAAGGAAATGTTTGAGACGTTCACGAAGGTGATCAACGAGGAATGCAACGGGATCTGGGGACGCAAAATCGACCTCCAACTCGTTGAGGTGTCCGCACTTGGCGGCGGCGGTGTTGACATTGACACTTTGCGCAACCAGGCCTGCATTGAGGCCACCGAGGACAAGAACGCCGTTATCGTGGTCAATACAACTGGATTCCAGGGCACGGCCACTTTGTGTATTGCCGAACACGACACTCTGTTCCTCACCACCCAGGGCAACCCTCGCGATTTCCATGAACAGGCCAACGGCCTGCTGTACTCGCTGAGCCCGGTGGCCGAGGACTCGTTGTCCAATATGGTGGCAGCGATCATCGCGAGCGGCGCACTGGAGGGCAAGACCATCGGCGTGGTGTGGCCCGATACACCTAGCCAACCAGAGGCATTTCAACTGGGGGCAATCGAGCCTCTAGAGGCCGCCGGATACAACGTGGCAGTTGCCGAGCAAATTGGCTGCGGCGGCGAGACGACCTGCACTGAGGGCAAGGACATTGCGGTAGAGCAGTTGCTGGAAGAGGGCGTGGACGTGCTTTTCCCCGGCCTCAACATACTCAGCCTGCCCCAGTTGATCTTGGAGATGGTCAACCAGGGCTTCGCTCCCGGCGACGTGCAGTTCTACAACTCCGACTTCAACAGCCAGGCCGGCGATTTGGTGTCGGGACAGATTGCCCGATTCGGTGGCGACGTCTCCGCTGAGCTCTACAACGGTGCCATCATCATCGACGACGCCCCCACTGGAAATTTCCGATCCGATGACCCGGTGCTCAGCTTCAACGCACCGTTGAACATCATGTGCAATGAGACCTATGCAGCGAACAACTCCACCGGAGCGCGCCACGTACGCGAGGTGTACGGCAGCTACGACAGCGCCTACGGCATGACGTCCACGGTGTGTAACGAGATGCGCATGGTGGCCCGGGCCATCTACGACGCCGGGCCCAACCCCACCCGCCAGGACATCTACACCGCCTTCCAGAACCTGGGTTCGGTGGACATTCAGCACCAGCTTCCCGCCACATTCGGCCCCGACAAGTTCGGCGCCCCCGACGTGGTGACCGAGCTGGTGTTCAACTTCCCGTGCCCCGCCGACCCCGACATTCCCACCTGCATCCAGCAAACCGCTCCCTACCGTCCGATCGGCTAGGAAACTTCTGAACTTCTGATTGCTATCGCTGCTGCCTTTCTAGAGGCGCAGCGATAGCATCAGGGGGTGAACATTCGGGCACACCGCATCCGTCGGCGACCAAGGATTGTCGCCGCCGCGGCCTTGGTCCTGGGATTCACTCTGTTCGCCGCGGCCTGTGGAGGATCGGAGACTTCGGCCCCCGAAAGCACGCCGACCCAATCGGACTCCACCGCCGCGCCCACTGAGACCGAGGCAACCAGCGCTCCCACCCAGTCGGCGTCTACTCCCGCCTCGACTCCCCAGTCCACTCCCGAATCCACCCCGGGCTCGACACCGCAGTCCACTCCCGAATCCACCCCGGGCTCGACTCCGCAGTCCACTCCCGAATCCACCCCGGCTTCGACTCCGCAGTCCACCCCCGAATCCACCCCGGGCTCGACTCCGCAGTCCACCCCCGAATCCACCCCGGCTTCGACTCCCCAGTCCACTCCCGAATCCACCCCGGCTTCGACTCCCCAGTCCACCCCCGAATCCACGCCAGCCCCGACGCCGGAGCCCACGCCGCTGCCCGACTCCGACCTGCCCTCGGTGGAGATGGTGAACGTGGCCACCGGGGCCACCGTCAACCTGGCCAGCTTCGCACCGTCGGATCGGCCCATCGTGCTGTGGTTCTGGGCGCCCCATTGACCCACCTGCCGCCGGGAAGCCCCCGGCCTCGACCAGTTGGCTCGAGACAATCCCGACAAATTCACCATCATCGGTGTGGGCGCCCGCGACGATCTCGGACAGGCGGAGGATTTCGTAAACCGGACTGGGACGACCTTCGCCATGTTGTGGGAGTCATCCGGCGCTTCCTGGAACGGTCTGGGGATCATCAGCCAGCACCGGGTCATTGTCCTCAACCGGTTTGGCCAGGAAATCGACCGGCGGGCCAGCCCATCGGCCAGCTGGATCCTGGACACCGTGGCCGGCATTGGCACAGCCTGACGGAGGTGCATCGATGAAGTCGATGATCAGATTTGTTGCCGTTGCCATCTGTTTGGCCCTAGGCGCAGCCGCGTGCGGCGACAGCACCGACGGCCCCGCCTCGGCGCCCACCGAGGCCCCGGCCCCAACGGCGGCGCCGGCGACTCAGGCGCCCGCCCCAGAGGCGGACACACAGTCTGGCGATCCACCCCCTGCATCCGATCTGCCCTCGGTCGATGTGGTGAACGTGGCCACCGGGGCCACCGTCAACCTGGCCAGCTTCGCCCCTGCCGACCAGCCCCTCGTTCTGTGGTTCTGGGCGCCCCATTGAACCATCTGCCGCCGGGAAGCCCCCGGCGTCGAGCAGTTCGCTCGAAACAATGCCGACAAGGTCACCGTGATCGGTGTCGGAACCCAAGACAGCCTCGGGCTGGCCGAGGGCTTCGTGGCGTCCACCGGGACCACCTTCACCATGCTCTGGGATCCCACGTTTGAGTCTTGGCGCCAGCTGGGCATCTCCGGGCAGCCCGCCGGGATGCTGCTGGACAGCAACGGTCAGATTCTCGATAGCTGGCGGGGCGCCATCCCCCAAAGCCGGGTTTTAGACGCCATCAGCGCCTAAACAAAGGGCAGTTTGACCACCGTGGCTGGCGTGGGGGTGCCCCGCATGTCCACGGCCAGCTCGTCTCCGATGTCGGCGTCGGGAGGCACAAAGGCTAAGGCGATACCCGTCTCCAACATGGGCGAGAAATTCCCCGAGGTGACCTCGCCCACTGCCTCGCCGTCCCGCAGCACCGCTTGGCCTTCTCGGGGCGGGCGGCGGCCCTCCACTCGCAATCCCCGAAGTCGCCGGTGGATGCCCCGCTCCCGCTCGGCGCCCAGCGCCTCTTTGCCCTTGAACGACGGCTTGTCCCACCGCACCACCCAGCCCAGCCCGGCTTGCAGCGGGGTGATGCCCGGGCCCAGTTCGTGGCCGTGCAGCGGCAGCCCCTTCTCCAGCCGCAGCGTGTCCCGTGCCCCCAGCCCGGCGGGGCCGATCCCTGCCGCGGTCACCGCATCCCAGAGCCGTTCGGCGGCCTCGGCCGGAACCGCGACCTCAACGCCGTCCTCGCCGGTGTAGCCGGTGCCAGCCACCGTAAGCAAGGTCCCCTCCCACTCCACCGGGGCCACGCAGTTGCGGGCCACCTCCGACGCGCCGGTCGACACCGCGGCCAGCCGGCTCCGCGCCTCGGGACCCTGCACCGCCAGCACCGCCCGGCTGGCGGTCACGTCGGTGGCCTGGAAGCCCGAGCCCGCACCAGAGCCGCCCAGGGCGTCGCGCACCCGGTCGGTGTTCGAGGCGTTGGGCATCACATCAAAGCTGCCCTCGCCCACCCACCACACGATGATGTCGTCCAGCACCGAGCCGTCGTCGTCCAGCAAGTGGGTGTACTGGGTGCGGCCGGGGCCTATTCGGGCCAGATCGTTGGTAAACGCCTGCTGGAGCCGCTCATGGGCATCGGGTCCGACAACCCGGAGGGTGCCCAGATGGCTCACATCGAACACCACCGCGTCACCCCGACAGGCCCGGTGCTCGGCCAGGGTGCCCGAGGGGTACGACAGCGGCATCTCCCAACCGCCGAAGGGCACCATTTTGGCCCCCAGCGCCCGATGCCGGCCCTCCAGGGGAGAGGAGCGCATGTCCGCCACCCGACCTCCGGTTAGGCGGAACCGGCCGCCGCGCCCGTGTGGGTCAGGTCGCCGTCAATCCCGGAGGCATCGTCCAAGCCGTACTTGCTCAGCAGGTTGCGGTAGTCCCGTTGGCATAGCACGACCACGTCGATTTCGGGATAGAGCTCCCGCAGCCGGCGGACCTTGCCGTTCTTGCGGGAGATGTACTTCTGGCGGGCCGTGGTGACCTCGACGTAGCGGTCGAACTGGGGTAGATAGAAGTCGGGGGTGAACGCCTCGGTCACCTCGCCGGAGTCGTTGTGGGAGAGCACGAAGGTCTCGGGCTCGTAGTGCCACTCGATGCCGTAGAAGTCGAGCAGCTCGGCGAACTGCCGCTCCGAATCGTGGGCGAACACGCTGCCTTGGGCTCCTTCCGTCGCTCCTAAGAACCGGTCTGGGCGGTGCCGACGCCCGTTTGCGGCGAGGACGCTTCGGCGGGCGGGGCCTCTTCGATTTCGACAGGCAGCTCCCGCACCGCGGCGTCCACCTCTTCGACCAGCCCCTCCATCCGGAGGTAAAGCGCCCCCTGGCCTTGGCGCAGCGCATCCAGAATCTGCTCGTCGGTGCGCACCAGCAGCGACTGGTTGCCGTTGATCACCAAGTCGGCGCTGGCCACATCTTCGCCCAGCTCGTCGCGTAGGTAGTCGAACACCTCTCGTACGCGCTGAAGGGCGATGCCCTCGTCCAACAGCCGCTTGATCAGCTTCAGCTCCAGCAAGTCGTTGTAGGAATACCGGCGGCGGCTGCCGCTGCCCACGGCCGCCTGAGCGGTCGAGCGCACCAGCCCGGTGCGAGTCCAGTAGTCCAACTGGCGGTAGGTGATGCCGATGATCTCGATGGTCTGAGGGGAACTGAAGTCACCCGCTATCTGTGCCTGATCGTTCATCTCGCTCTCCGGTTCCGGGGCGCGCTTCTATAGGGGCTTATTACACCGGGGAAACTACGCCAATGGATTTCCACAGGGTAAAGCTCTCCCTGTGGATTGTCAAGCACGCCGCAGGGGCGTCAGCCGTTGAAATCCTCCGGCGTCACCTGGTCGAGGAACTCCCGGAATTGGTCCAAAACCTCTTCGGCAGGAGTCTCGTCGCCTTCACCGTCCTCGGGTTCCACCGTGTGTCCGGCGGCGTCCAGCACTGATTCGGCGGCGAAAATGGGGGCGCCGGTCCGCACGGCCAGCGCCACGGCATCGGACGGGCGGCTGGAGATGCGCCGGGCCCCGTTGCCGCCGGCCAGCTCTAGCTCGGCAAAGAAGGTCCGATCCCGCAGCTCGGTCACCACGATGCGCTCAAGGCGCACGCCCAGATGATCGAGCACGTCCTTGAACAGGTCGTGGGTCATGGGACGGGGGGTCTCCACTTCCTCCATGGCCAGAGCGATGGCCTGGGCTTCTGCCCCTCCGATGAAGATGGGCAGCAGCCGACCCTCGCCGTCGGTCTCCCGCAGTAGCACGATCGGAGCGTTGGACGGCAGTTCGATCCGCACCCCCACCAGCTCCATCTCCTTCATCGCCCCCACGTTAGTAGAGGAATGAGACGTAGGTATCGGGATCGTCGGCCAAAAGATCGGGATCGCCGATAACCAGACGGTCGAGGTTGCGGTAGCGGCCGGCCCAGTCCAGTCCGTAGCCCAAGAAGAACTCGTCGGGGGCCTCGAACCCCACGAAATCGGGCTCAACCGGCAGGATGCGCCGGGCGCTGCGGTTCAACAGCGCGGCCACCGCCACCGAGGCGGCCGACCGGCGGCCCAGCTCCCCTGTCAGGTAGCCCAGGCTGAGTCCGGTGTCCACAATGTCTTCCACCAGCACCACCTCGCGCCCGGTCACGTCGCAGTCCAGATCCTTGACCAGCCGCACCCGCCCCGAGTCGGGGGCGAAGCGCGACATGGCCAGGAAGTCCACCTCCACGTCGATGTCCACTGCCCGCACCAGGTCGGCGAGAAACGGCAGGCTCCCCTTCAAAATCGACACCAGCACCACACCATCGGAGCACTGCTCGGAGATCTGGGCCGCGACGCGCTCAACGGCCTGCTCGATGGCTTCCCGGCTGGCGAACAGCTCGGGCCCGGCCTGGACCACTGCCCTGCTACCGGCTCTTCGTGTGGTTGGCCAAGGCCCCCCGAAGCAGCGACAGCCGCAGATCCGAGCCCAAGTTGATCAACTCGGCCAGCACATCCAGGGACTGCTTGCGCGACTGCGCGGTGCGCTGCATCACCAAGGGCATGATGCGCTGCTCGAGCAGCCCGGCCTCCCGCTCGGCGGCCGACTTGTAGGCCCGCAGGTGGCGGGGCTCCAACCCATGGGCCAAGAATCCGGCCGTCACTTTGGCCACGATCACCGCCTCGGTCCCGTAGTGGGCCAGGGCGCCGTCGCTTATGGGCTCGATGAGGCCGAACTTCTGGAGCTCCATGATGTTGGCCTGGCTGAGCCCGGTGGCCGCGGCCAGCTCGTCCACCGTCAGCGACACCGAGACCTCTCCGGTGTCCAGCGGGTTGGGCTTTTTGGCGCCTGAGGCTTTGGACGCTGCCCTATCCTTGTCGTCAGGGCCGCCATCGCCGTCGGGCCCTCCGAATCCGGCGGTTCCGTCGAAGTCCTGCTGGTCGATGCGCTCTTTGATCACCTTGAGCGGCAAAAAATGGTCCCGTTGCTGTTCCAAGATCCACCGCAGGCGGTTGACGTCGGCTTCGGTGAACTTCCGGTAGCCGGATTGGTTCCGCTCGGGATCGATCAAGCCCTGGCTCTCCAAGAAGCGGATCTTGGAGATGCTGATGTCGGCGAATTCGCCTTTCAGCAGGTCCAAGACCTGTCCGATCGACCGGTGCTGGCCTCTCACCAACCGACCCGATCGTGGAATATCAGCTTGAAGCGCCCGATTTGGAGCTCGTCGCCGTCTTTCAGCCCGGCCTCCTCCACGCGGCGGCTGTTGAGGTAGGTGCCGTTCAAAGAGCCCATGTCCTTCACCCGGGGCACCAGGCCCTCCCGGTAGATCTCGGCGTGGTTCCGCGACACCGTGATGTCGTCGAGGAAGATGTCGGAGTCGGGGTGGCGGCCCAGGGTGACCCGGGTCTCCGACAGCTCGAAGCGGCTTCCCGCGGCGGCCCCCTGGGTCACCACCAGCACGGCAGGCTGGTGGATCAGATCGGCTTCCAGCGCCATCTCGGTAGTGGGCTCATCGGCGGTGGTAACCGAGTCGCCGTCAACGGGTTCGGAGAGGCGATGCCCGCAAGCCGAGCAGAAGTTCGCCCCCGGCCCGTTGAGGTGGCCGCACATCGGGCATACGATCTCGGAGCCACCAGCAGAAGAGGCAGAAGAGGGGGAGGTCAATTCACACTCTCCGTCAGGTCGGTGTAGGCCGCCGCGTCCAAGAGGCTGTCCATCTCGGAGAGGTCGGAGGCCTCGATCACGCAGATCCACCCTTCGCCGTAGGGATCCTCGTTCAACCGCTCGGGGTGGTCGATCAGATCGGCGTTCACCTCGACCACCGTGCCCGATACCGGCGCATAGATCTCTGACACCGACTTGGTCGACTCGATCTCGCTGAACGGGTCGCCAGAGGTCACCTCGGTGCCCACCGGGGGCAGATCTATGTAGACCACGTCGCCCAGAGCGTCTTGGGCGTAGTCGGTGATGCCCAAGCAAACCCGGTTGCCATCGACCCGGGCCCATTCGTGGTCTTCGGAATAGCGCAATTCGACCGGTACATTCATTGGCGACACCGTACCGGGAATCGCGAAAACTCTCAACCTCAGCTTGAGGTTCCGTCTCGGTCCGACCGGCCGTCGGCCAGGGCTTGGCGAGCCCGGGGGATGTACTCCACCGCCGCGAAATAGCTGAGCGCCAGCGACGGGATGCCCAAGCCCCATCCCACGCCGCCCAGGGCTTCTGCCCCGCCTATGCTCGAATCTCCCAGCAGCAGAAGCGGCAGGGCGAACATGAGGCCGAAGGTGGCCGTTTTGCCGGTCCAGGTCACGTCGATCCGACGGGCCCCCATCGCCGCCAGCACCACGGTGGCCAGCGATACCACCGCCTCTCTGACCAGCATGGTCACCCCGAATGCCGCATGGAGGGAGCCGTCCACCATCATCACCACCACCGCGGCCAAAAACATCAGCCGGTCGGCGGTGGGGTCCAAGATCTTGCCCAGCTCCGTGCCCTGGTCGAAGCGCCGGGCGATGTAGCCGTCCACCCAATCGGTGGCCCCCAAAACGCCGAGCAGGATGGCGGCCCCCGCCCGATTGCCCATCCCCAGCAGCATCACGCAGAACACCGGCACGCACCCCAACCGCAGCACCGAAATAAAGTTAGGAACAGTCAGTACCTGCCGCTCCGCTCCCCTCAAACTCACGATGGTGAATTCTACATAGGCAGGCCGGGGGGTGGCCCGGCTCAGGGCGCCCGCCGCCCGGAGCTCGTCGAGGACGGCGGGCTGGGCCGGGACAGGACCCGCCGGCCTGCCGGGGGATGGTAACGACCTAGCCCGCCTAGTCGTACTATGGGCAGATGGCCAGCGTCTTCACGATGATCATCAACCGCGATCTGCCGGGGCACTTCGTGTGGGAGGACGATGACTGCGTCGCCATCTTGTCCATCAACCCCATCCAAACCGGCCACGCCCTCGTGGTACCCCGGGCCGAGATCGACCACTGGCTCGACGTCCCCCCCGAGCTGGCCGCCCATCTCATGGTGGTCGCCCAAACCGTGGGCGCCGCCCAGATGGCCGCTTTCGGTCCGCCCCGGGTGGGGCTCATCATCGCCGGCCACGAAGTGCCCCACACCCATCTGCATGTGATCCCGATGTTCGACATCGGCGACCTGAGCTTCGCCAACGCCCAGGCATCGGTCCCCCCCGAGGAGCTGGCCCAGGCCGCCGAGCGCCTGCGCGCCCATATCCCCTCGGGCGGGTAGTCAGCATTGGCGGCTAGTCGGCCTTGGCGGCCAGTCAGCTCTCGATCACGTTGAGAAGCCGGTAGACCCGCAGGTCGCCGTCGCCCGCTTCCAACTTCAGCCGCTCAAAGCCGGTTCGCCGGACGTCCAAGTCGAAGCTCAGGATGTCCAGGGGCCTCCAGTCGGGCGCCGCGGCCGGGTCGAACACAATCCACTCCACCTTGGGGGTGGCCGCCACCGCCGCGCTGTCGGGGTCGTCGACGGTTTCCAGCACATATAGCCGGGTGCGGTCCGACAACAGGGGAAGCACCTGCTCGGAGGCCCGCACCGAGGCATCGGCCGGGATCAAATTGGCCGCCTCCTGTCGGGCGATGTCCATCGTGTCGCGCCGACCCCAGTCCCACGGTCGCTCGTACAGCGAGCTGGGCGCGTCGCGCAAGAAGAAGAGGCTGGCGGTGAGCACCAGGGCGGTGAGCAGGCGGCGGTCCACGTTCACCCGCTCCACCAGCACCCGGCCGGACCGGGCCAGCGCGAACACCGTGGCCGCGAACATAAAGGGGATCATCGGCACCGTTTGGGAGGCCTCGGCCAGTTGGCCGGGGGGCACGTCGGCCACCAGGTACACCGCAAACAGCGGCACCACCGGGAGCAGGTAGCGGGGCGCCACCAGCGGCAGCAGCATCACCGGGGCCAACAGGAACACGATCATCTGGAAGTTGGCCTGCGAAACCGCGTCGGCCACCACTTGGTGGGGGGCGGAGATGAAGCCCCACAGCACCGATCCCGGATGCCCGCTGCCGAAGTCGGAGAACGCCTCGATGTGGGGGAATTTGCCGCCGTTGAACCGGGGCTGGATGGCGGTCATCGACACCAGCCCGTAGGCCAGGCCGCCCAGGGCGATGGCCGCACCGGGGCGGCGACGGCCCTCCATCAGCACCAGCAGGCCCAATCCCGATAGAGCGAAGGCCAGATCGGCCCGGCAGAACACCGCCAGCAGGGCGAACACCGTGAACCAGTTCCACCGCCCCTCCAGGGCCGTGAGCACCGCGGCGAACAGGGCGGGCACGGCCAGAGCCTCGGGGTGGAAGTCCGACAGGTTCACCGTGTGGACGGCCGGGTAGGCGCAGTAGGCGAAAACCACCGCCGCCGCCGCCCCCGACTTGAGGCCGCCCACGTCGCGGGCGATCCGCCACAGCGGCACCACGGCCAGAGCCAGCACCGAGGCCTGCAAGGCCAAAAGCGTGGGCTGGTCGGGGAACAAAGCGGTCAAGCCGGCCACCGGATACAAGATGAAGGCGGCCTGCTCCCACAACAGGTTGTGGCCTGCCACGCTGGAGAGCGGCTCGTATCCCTCCCCGATCAGCCACACCCCCTGGAGGTGCGACGACAGGTCGGTGCCGGCGTCCAGCGAGCGGGCCCGGGCCAACGACAGGCCCGACAGCAGGCCGCCCAGCAGCAGGGCGATAACCCAGGGGACGGCCCGATCCACCTGGCGGGTGTCAAGGCGGGCCTGCCAGCGCAGCGAGAAGATCTCCAACCGCCGCCGGAACTGGGCCAGGGTGACCCTGCTCTGCTCGAGGTCCACTACCCCACCAGCACGGTGTCGGTGTCGCGCCCTGAGCGCAGCAGGGTGCCGGGCCGGGACTCGGTGGCTCGGCCGTCGCTCACGATGGGCTGGCCGTTCACCAGCACGTGGTCTACTCCTACCGCGTCGGCGAACAGGCGAGCCGAGCCGCCCGGCAGGTCCTCCACCATGCGCATGGCGCCGGAGTCGATCGCATCGGGGTCGAACACCACCAGATCGGCGTGCCACCCCTGCTCGATGCGGCCCCGCTCCCGCAGCCCGAACAGCCGGGCCGGGGCGTCGGTCAGCATGTGAACGGCTGCCTCCAGCGGGGCCAGGCGCCGGCCCCGCAGGCAGTCGCCCAAAAACGCGGTGGTGTAGGGGGCGCCGCACATGCGGTCGAGGTGGGCCCCGGCGTCGGAGCCGCCCAACAGGGTGTGCTCGCTCTGCCAGGCCTCAGCCCGCAGCCGCCAGCTCTCGTCGTCGTCATCGGTGGGGGCCGGCCACAAAACGGTGCGCAGCTCGTCGGCCAGCACCACGTCTACCAGCGTGTCGAAGTGCCCGGTCCCCCGCTCGGCGGCGATGTCGGCCACGGTGCGCCCCGAGAGCCCGTCGTTGGCCGGGCTGAAGGTGTCGCCGATCCGATAGCCGCCCCAGCCGGTGAGCCGGCTGAACACCCCGGCGTCGGGCGAAGCGGCCCGCTCGGCCAGGTGCGCCCTGGTTTGGGGGTCGGCCAGGAGGGCCATGCGCTCCGGCACCGGCAGGGCGAGCACCTCCCCCCAGTCGGGCAGCATGTTGAGGGCGCAGTAGTTCAAGAAGCTCATGGTCATGCCCACCAGCACCGGCATGGTCAGCGCCACCACCCGGGCGCCGTGGGCGGCCGCCCGCACCGAGGCGCCGAGCTGGGCCCGGTAGCGGTCGGGGTCGGCCGAGTCGATGGTCAAAACGTTCCAGTTGAGCGGACGCCGGGCCGCCCGGCTCATGGCCACCATGAGGTCGAGCTCCTCTTCGGTGAAGCCCTGCATGCAGCCGTCGGTCACGTACTCAAGGGTGGTCCCCTCGTGCTCGGCCACCACCGAGCACAGCGCGACCACCTCGTCGTTGCTGGCGAAGCGGGAGGCCACCGGGGCGCCGTCGCCGTCGTTGTGGGTGTACGACAGCGACGTGGAAAAGCCCAGGCCCCCCGCCGCGATGCCGTCGGCCAGCAGGGCCTTCATCGCCACGAGCTGGCCGGGGTCGGCCACGTTGCCGGTGGCGTCGGCCCCCATGACCGCCCGGCGGATGGCGCAGTGGCCCACCAAAAACCCGGCGTTCACCCCCAGGTTGCCGTCCAAGCGGGCCAGGTAGTCGCCAAAGGTGCGCCACGACCAGTCCAATCCCGATTCCAGCGCGGAGAGCGGCATACCCTCCACCTTGGCCATCATCTTCTGGAGGTAGGGGGCGTCGCCGGGGCTGAGGGGCGCCAAGGTGAAGCCGCAGTTGCCACCGATCACGGTGGTAACCCCGTGCAGGTTGGAAGGAGAGGCGGCCGGATCCCAAAAAAGCTGGGCATCGTAGTGGGTGTGGGGATCCACGAAGCCCGGACAAACCACCTGGCCAGAGGCATCGATCTCGGTGCGACCGGCGTCAGCGATATCGCCGATCGCCGCGATACGCCCGTCGCTCACCCCGACGTCGCCGGGAAACCCCGGACTCCCCGAGCCGTCGACGATCGTGCCCCCGCGGATAACCAGGTCCAACACGGCCCCAATCCTACTTATACGCATAGGGCGCCCCCACCCCCCGCCACTATGCTCACTGCCTTACGGGCTGTGGCGCAGCTTGGTTAGCGCGTCGGTCTGGGGGACCGAAGGTCCCGGGTTCAAATCCCGGCAGCCCGACCAAAGACGCGTGACGGCTTAGTATCCCTCCATCAGACCGTAGGAGGGTGCGCGTGCAGGAGTCAGTTCAGCATCTCAGGTGGACCGAGTCTCACATGCCGCTGATGGCCGACATCCGTAAGGAATACGAGGTCAAAAGGCCGTTTGCCGGTCTCACCATCGGTGTGTCCTTGCATCTTGAGATAAAGACGGCGGTCCTGCTTCTCACGTTGGTGCGGGGAGGAGCCAGCGTGGTTGCGGTGGGCAACTACGGGACAACCCAGGATGAGATTGTCGATCTGCTGCGGGATCGCGGGATTGACGCCCGCGGCAGCGGCTCAGATCATCGGGACGAGCATCTCGCCGCTGTGCGATCTGTCGTCGAGAGCAGCCCAGACCTACTGCTCGACAACGGAGCCGACCTCTATCGCCTCGCGGTGGACCTCGGCGTTGAGGTGCTTGGCGGAACCGAGGAGACCACGTCTGGTCAGACCCGACTCCAGACCGAATTGGTGGACTTGGTCCATGTGCCGGTGATCGTGGTCAACGACTCGCCGCTGAAGGCGATTGTCGAGAACAAGCACGCAGTCGGCCAGTCCGTTTATGAGTCCATTTGCCGTCTGACCAATCTCCAGCCGCAGTCAAGACAAATGCTCGTCGTCGGGTACGGGTGGTGTGGCCGCGGGATTGCGCATTACGCCCGAGCCAATGGTGCCCGCGTCTGCGTGGCCGAGGTCGATGAGATCATGGCCCTCGAGGCCGCAGTAGACGGATTTCGCGTGGGGACGGTCAGCTCGCTCATAGGCGAATGTGACCTCGTCATCACCGCTACGGGAGCACCGTCAGTCGTCGACGGGGAAGCTCTCTCAGATGTGCGAGACGGCACTTTGCTCGCCAACGCCGGCCACTTTGACTGGGAGATCGACATGCCTGCTTTAGACGGGATGACTGTCGGCACCGAGGAGCTGGGCAACACTATCGAGCGGCACACCCTAAGAGACGGTCGCCGAGTCGATGTAATGGCGCGCGGCCGAATGGTGAACCTCGCCGGACCACGGCCCAAGGGCAACTCCATCGAGTCGATGGACCTGGGGTTCGCATTGCAAGCACGTTCCCTCGAGCGGATTGTCGAGGTGCACGATTCGCTCCCCCTCGGCGCCCAGCCCGTGCCCGACGACATCAATCGTGACCTAGCCCGAAGATTCGTCGAAGCCGCCCAAGGAAGGCCCCTCGCCCAGCCGCCCGGTGATCGCAGTGCATAGCGACGCGGTGTCTGTAGAGGAGTACCTGTCGGAGCTCGATGACGTCCGCCAGGAGGCCGTTTCCGCGGTGCGGCAGGTGATCCTGGACAACCTGCCTGTCGGCTACGAGGAGATCATGCAGTACGGGATGATCTCTTACGTCGTTCCCCTCGACGTGCTGGCCGACACCTACAACGGCCAGCCGCTCATGTACATCGCTCTGGCTTCCCAGAAGCAGTACATGTCGCTCTACCTCACCAACGTGTACGGCGATGAGTCAGTCGAGAAGTGGTTCAAAGAGCGCTATCTGGCCACCGGCAAAAAGCTCAACATGGGCAAGTCATGCGTCCGCTTCCGCAAGCTCGACGATCTGCCCCTCGAGTTAGTGGCCGAAGTCGTCGCCCGCACCCCCATCGACGAGTTCGTCACCACCTACCAAGCCTCCCGCTCCGCCCGCCCCTAGCTGTATTGCCCGTAGGGGGCATCACTCATGAAGGGCGCAGTGCTTTGACGGCCTCGACGCCGACTACGACATCGCCGTTCATGAGATCACGTTCGCCTTCGGCGATCTCCTTCATGGCCTGGGGGTCGCTGAGAATGGCCAAGGTCTCCTCTAGAGATTCGAGGTCTTCGGGACTCATAAGAACCGGGGCTGGCGAGGCGTTGCTGGTGATGAACACACACTTCTAAAGGAGAGGCTAGACGAGGGTGGTGGTCGATCCGGCGCCTATGGCTACGAGGCCGGTGCTGCTGACGCCGCCGACGGCTACTAGGCCGATGGAGTTAACGCCGCCGATGGCCACGAGGCCGACAGAGTTCACGCCGCCGATAGTGACCAGGCCCATCGAGTTAACCACCCCGAAGGTGACGATCCCCATCGCGTTGAGGAAGGCCACCGCCGCAGCCCCGATGGCGTTGATGCCCGCGACCGCCGCGATCCCGATCGAATTGAACTTCGAGATCGCCGTTATCCCAACGCTGATCCCACTGTTCCCATTGCCGTCTTCCATGGTTCCCCTTTCCCAACCAGACGTAGAACGCCGCCCAGCCGTCTCCGTCTCCCGAAACATACCGGATTGCCGCTAGCGGGAATCTCAGCCCGTCAGAACAGCGAGCCGATGCCTTAGATGGCGCGCCAAATTGGTCAGACGGCGACGGATGCCTTCAGCCTCCGAGATTTAGCCGTGGCTCATCCAAGAAGGGCTCAACAACATTCAATCCGGTCAAACCCTGCCATTGTGCACGGGTCGATTCACCTTCGTATGTGAAGAAGCGATCGCATCGACTTATGGCCGCCGACGCTAGGTGGATTGCATCGGCGGGTTTCACTGTCCTCGTCGCAGGGCCCCTTGACTTGCGGATGATTGCACGAGCCTCACGGACGACTCTGATTGAGACGTCTGCCATGGTGATCGGCGATGCAGGAACCCAGAGCTGATCGATTACCTCTTCGCTATCCAGAGGGTCAACACCAGGCTGATCGGTGGAGATATAGGCAACTTCGGCAATCGACAAGACCGAAGTAAACAATTCGATCTTCTCGTCTCGTGCATCCTCGAGCACGGCCTCTATGACATCCGCTCGGTCCTGTTCATTTGCCACGAATGCGATCAGGACGTTGGCGTCAAGGTAGACCCGGCTTTGCCTACTGGTCATCTCTCATTTGCCTGACCAGGACTTCGGCTGGCTCAGAGGTCCGGATAACTCCCCTAGCCCTTAGGTAGCCATCCGGGTCTCCCTCTTCGACAGGATCTACTTTGGTCACTTGTCGGACCCAAAGCGGCCTGTCGGTCTTGGCGTCTCGGCCGACAGTACCCGTCACATCGGCAACGTGCCCCCAAACGTCGCGCATGGTTTCCTCTTGGTCGTGGCTCAAATAACACTTCACAGCTCTGTTTGAAGAGAGTTCATAGAGATTGAAGCTAAGGCCTTTGCGTCTGGACAGCGTTTCGACCCGGCCACGAACGGTCCCAATAGACCTCGGCTCCTCCTCTGGCCATTCGGTCTCAGAAAGGGCTAACGGATCCAAGGGGGCTTCAACAACGACTTGCTTCCCATTGGTCTGAACCGTGACAGGGTGAGCCTCGTTTGCGAGAGCCATTAGTTCGTACATCTGTTTGTGTAAAGGAAACCCCAGATCGGCGTTTCCGCCCTGCACCCGTTGAGCAGCATCTATGAAGTTGTCGCACATGGCTGGGATCAGCCGGTGAGCTTCGTCATCCAGTGGAACAGCCTGGGCCGACGCGGCGGCACTTCCGTAGTCAAGACCTGCGAGTACCCACCGGACCTCTGCACTGTGGCTCTCTTGCAAGGCCTCGAGTACCTGGAAGAACCGAGCGAACGCGTTGGAGAGCGCCTCAATCGTCACCTCACCACCAAGGTGGAACCTCACATGGCTCTCGCTCATCTCAAGCATGCTAGGCGGGGTGCAACTA
>JAJDTA010000198.1 GCA_022827405.1 Acidimicrobiia bacterium | reverse complement strand
AGTCGGAGCCGAACAGCATGTGGTCGGTGCCGATCAGCCCGGCCAGCTCGTGCAGGTCGTCCTCGTAGTAGGGCGACACCCACACCTGGTTGCGGAACGTCTCCACCGGGTCCTCGTCGAAGGCGTAGCGGTGCTGGCCGTATGTCTTGGCCAGCTTCTGGATGAGGGGCCGCACCCAATAGGAGCCGGTCTCGATGGTGGCCACCCGCAGGTTGGGGAACCGCACCAGCACCCCGTCGGCCAGAAGCGAGGCCATGGTGTCGCTGATGGGGGAGTGCGACAGCAGGCTCTGGAGGGGGTTGTAGCGGAAGGCCTCGGTCTCGGTGCCGAGCCCCCAGCGGTGGTTCATGAACGAGTAGCCCGAGTCGCCGGAGTGGAAGGCCACGCACACGCCGTGGTCGTTGAGGAACTGCCACACCGGGTCGTGGTCGGGATGGCCCAGCGAGCGGTAGTTGCCGTGCCCGTCGGGCACCGAGGTGGCCCGGAAGTTCACCAGCCGCAGGCCCCGGGCGATGGCCCACTCAAGCTCGCCCAGCGCCCAGTCCACGTCCACCAGGCTCAAATACAGGGCGGTGAACAGGCGCTCCTGGTAGGAGAAGCCCCAGTCTTCGTCCAGCCAGCGGTTGAAGGCCCCGAACGCCGCGGTGATGGCCCCGAGGTCGTCTTCCAGGCAGGCCTCCATGCCCACGCCCAGGGTGGGGAACATGAAGCAGCCGCCGAGGCCCTGCGAGTCCATGAGAGCCAGGCGGGCGTCGCGGTTGCGGTAGGCGGGGCTGATGGGATCGAGCTCGCCGAAGGCCTCCCGCATGTCGCTGGCCGACGTCTTGGCCCGGAAGTACTCGTCCAGGATGCCGGGCTTGGCCACCGGGTCGAAGGTGGGGTTGGGGATGAACCGGTTGATGCGACCGGCCACGATCAGCCGCTGCTTGCCCCCGATGTCGGCCCACTGCATGCAGCGCTTGGCCATCTTGGGGTCGATGTGGCGGGTGAAGGCATCGGTGGCCTCGTAGTAGTGGTTGTCGGCGTCGAAGGCGAGATATCCGAGCTCAGTCATGGCTCCATTCTGGCTTGTTTGCCCGGCAATCGACCACCGGCGGGGCGGTGCCGGGGCGTTTTTCAGCAGACCACCACGATGCGCCCGGTGGTGAGGCGGTCTTCCATCTGCTCGAGAGCGGAGGGCAGCTCCTCGAAGGGCACGGTGCCGCCCACCAGCGGGGCGATCCGGCCCTCGGCCAGCCGCCCGCAGAGCTCGTCGTGGATCCGGTCGCCCAGCGATCGGGGATTGATGTTGAACCCGGCCATGCCGCCGTAGACCGCTGGGTTGCTGCTGTAGGCCAAAAGCACCCCTCCGATCGACACTTGGGAGAAGCACAGCAGCCTCGGGGGAAGGCCGACAGCGTCCTCGGCCTCGATCTTGCTGGCGAAGCCTATGATCATCAGCCGCCCGCCCCGGGTCATGCAGCGAATCGAGGCTTCGGTAACTTCGCCGCCCACGCCGTCGAACACAAGATCGACGCCCGCTCCGCCGGTGATGTCCCGTACCTCGGTGGCGAAGTCTCCCTCCCGGTAGTTCACCGCGGCCTCGGCCCCCAGGGAGCGCACAAACTCGCACTTGTCCTCGCTGCCCGCGGTGCCGATCACCCGGGCCCCGGCGTCCACGGCCAGCTGCACCGCGGCCGAGCCCACCCCGCCGGCCGCGGCGTGGATCAGCACCCACTCTCCGGGCTGGACCTGGCCCCGCTCGTGCAAACCCAGCCAAGCCAGGTGGAAGGGGAAGAAGAAGGCGGCCGCCTCGGTGTCGTCCAACGACTCGGGGGCGTCGAACACCATGTCGGGCTGGCAGATCACCTTGTCGGCGTAGCCCCCGAAGGCGCTCTCGGCGGTGGCATGCACCCGGCGCCCAAGCCACTCCTCGGCCCCCTCTGCCGCGGCGTCAACCGTGCCCAGCACCTCCATGCCCAGGGTGTAGGGGAGGTCGGGGTTCACGGTGCGGTAGCGCCCGTGGCAGCCGTCGATCTCATTGAAGTTCAGCACCGACCGAGTGGGCGCCACCCGGATCTTTCCCGCCTCCGGCACCGGCTCGTCAATGTCGTCCAGCCGCAACGCCTCCGACGGCCTCCCATATTGATGCACACGCCAAGCTCGCACGGCAGCGCAGCCTACATCTCAGGAGGCGACGGTCTGCCAGGCAACTGGGCGGGGGGTAGGGTCGCTGGGTGGCTGATCGATCGGGGTTTCGGGCTTCTACTCGGGCGCTGCGGCTGCGGAACTTCCGGTTGTTCTGGTTTGGGGCTTTGGTTTCCAACACCGGGACGTGGATGCAGATTCTGGTGTTGGCCTATGTGATCGACGAGATCACCGACCGGGGGGCGTGGGTCGGGTTGGTGGCGATCACCCAGATGCTGTTGACCGTGTTCACCAACATGTGGGCCGGGCCGCTGGCCGACCGGGTGCCCCGGCGCAGCATCATCTTGGTGACCCAGAGCCTTCTGTGCGTAGGGGCCTTCGGGTTTGCCGCGCTATGGGGCGCCGGGGTGCGCTCGCCGGTGATCTACATGCTGTTGGCATGGGGCTACGGCATTCTCAACGGCTTCATGCTGCCTGCCTGGCAGGCGTTCATCTCCGAGCTGGTGCCCAAGGAGCTGCTGTTGAACGCGGTCACGCTCAACTCCACCCAGTTCCAGGCCACCCGGGCGGTGGGGCCGGCCCTGGGCGGCGTGCTGCTGGGATTCTTCGGTCCGGGCTGGGTGTTCTTCGCCAACGGGGTCTCCTTCTTCGCGGTGCTGTTCACCGTGGTGCTCATCCAGGTGCCCCGGCTGCTGCCCGACGACCCGCCTCCCATCAGAGTGTTCGCCGATCTGCGAGAGGTGCTGGCCTACTGGAGAACCGAGCCCGGCATCAAGCGGGCGTTCAAGACGGTGATAATCACCGCCTTTTGCGCCCAGCCCCTGATCTTTCTGATTGTGGTGTTTGCCGAAGAGGAGTTCAACACCACCGGGTGGCAACTCGGCCTGTTGGCCGCCGGCACCGGCATCGGCTCGGTGATCTTCTTCCCGCTGGTGGCCGGGAGGGGGCAGTTCACCGCCCGATCCCGACTGCTGGCCATCGGGCTGAGCGCCTACGGCCTGGCGCTGGCCGGGTTCAGCCTCGCCCCGTGGTACGCCATGGCCATCTTGTTCTTGCTCATCCTCGGCGGCTGCCACCTCACCACCGCCTCGACGCTGAACACCGTCATCCAGCTCCAGGTGGAGGAGTCCATGCGGGGACGGATCATCGCCCTGTACCTGATGGCGATCAACCTGGCCATCGGCGCCGGCACCATGGTTCAAGGGGCGCTGTTCGATTGGATAGGCCCCCGAGTCACGGTGTCGATCAGCGCGGCCGTCATCGTGGTGCTGGCCGCCTGGCTGGTAAGCACCCGTCGATTCGCCTCCATGGACGTGGGCACCGCGGCCACCTGACCCGCAGGCGCTCGCGACGGGCGAGTACCGTCGGTTGGGTGCGAGTGCTGGTGGTGTCCCACTCCAAGACCGGGGGCACCAAAGCCATGACCGAGGCCGTAGTGGCCGGGGCCGCCCATCCCGACATCGACGGGGTGGAGGTGGTGCAGGTGGCCGCGCTGGAGGCCTCCGCCGAGGATGTGATGGCCGCCGACGGCTACCTGCTGGGCACACCGGAGAACTTCGGTTACATGAGCGGCGCCCTCAAGCACTTCTTCGACACCGTGTACTACGACTGCTTGGACCACACCCGAGGGCGTCCCTACGGGCTGTTCGTGCGGGCCGGCAACGACGGCACCGGCGCAGTGAGGGCAGTGGAGCCTCTGGTGACCGGGCTGGGGTGGAAGGCGGTGGCCCCGCCGGTGGTGGCCACCGGCGAGCTGACCGATGCCCATCTGGAGGCCTGCCGCGAGCTGGGCATGACCCTGGCCGCCGGTTTGGAGCTTGGCATCTACTGAGCTGGCCAGTCCGAAAGGCCCGGGCGCGTTCAGCCCGCATGGGGTCGGCCGGGGAGCGGTTCATAAGATCAGGCCATGAGCAGTTTGTTCGACCTGACAGGGAAGGTGGCGGTGGTCACCGGGGGCACCAAGGGCATCGGCCGATCGATTGCCAAGGGCTATGCCATGGCCGGCGCTGAGGTGGTGATCACCGGGCGGCGCCAGGAGGGCTGCGACGAGGCTGCCGCCGAGCTGAACGACGAGTTGGGCGGCCAATCCGTGCGGGGCATCGCCTGCCACATGGGGGAGTGGGACCAGATCGACGCCTTGGTTGATCGGGTGTATGGCGACCTCGGTCGAATCGATGTACTGGTCAACAACGCGGGCATCAACCCTGCGCCGGTCACAGTGGCCGACTGCACCGAGGCTTACTTCGACAAGGTGTACGCGGTGAACGTGAAGGGGCCGATCCGCCTGGCCGGGCTAGTGGCTCCCCGCATGGGCGAGGCTGGCGGCGGCTCTATCATCAACGTGACCACCATGGGGGCCTACGGCGGTGGCCCTGGCGTTGGGATCTACACCTCCAGCAAGGCGGCGCTGCACAACCTCACCCGGGCCATGGCCGGGGAGTGGGCTGGACTCAATGTGCGGGTCAACTCCCTGGTGCCGGGCCCCTTCATGTCGGAGATGATGAAGGGATCGATGCGGTTCGACCCCGAGTTCCCCGAGCGATCGGGGAAGGCCACCATGATGAAGCGAGTGGCCGACTGCGACGAGATCATCGGCCTGGCTCTGTACTTGGCCTCGGATTCGGCCTCCTACGTCACCGGCCACGATTACAAGATCGCGGGCGGGATGTAGCTGTCCCTCTTCAGCCTTGGGCGGCCAAACGGGTGATCTGGGCTTGCTGGGAGGGAGACTGGGGTCCCGCTGCTGGTCGGGCCGCCCGCACCGCGGCCACCGCATGGTCGAGCTCCATCCCCCGGGAGGTCAGCACCGAGATGCACACGATCCCGGCCCGTCCATATCCGGCCCCACAGTGAACTACCACCCCTGTGCCCTGGTTGAGGTGCAGGTTGATGTCATCGACTAGCTCCCGAACGAGGTCGTCGCCAGTAACCCCTTGATCGACCATCGGCACGTGTATGGCCTTGTAGGGAGCCGGATCGGCCATCCACGCCGGGTAGTCGGGAAAACGCATGGCGATTTCCTCGTCTGTGAGTAAACACACCATGACCTCCGCGCCCACATCCTCCAGCGCCGCTGCCGGATCAGGGCCGGTCACCGCGAAAGCCGTGGCGTAGAGCTGCCCAGTTGCTTCCGGCACCGGGATCCGGTGAATCCCCCCCGCCATCTGATACCGCGCCGCCCCCACCTGCACCGCATCACCCTACTGACCGTCATTCGAGGGACCAGTGGTGGAAGCCAACAGGGCGGGTAGGGGATGCTGGAGGGGATGGATGACTTCTCCGGGAAGGTGGCGCTGGTGATGGGGGCGGCGTGTCCTCCGGAAATCGGGCGGGCCGTGGCGGTGCGGTTGGCCCGGTCTGGGGCCGACGTGGCATGTGCCGACCGGGTAGAGGTCGGCCATCCGGATTCGGCCTGCGCTTCCCCGGATGCTCTGGACGCCACGGTGGCCGCGGTGCGGGCCGAGGGGCCGGCGGCACTCCGGTTGGAGGCTGACGTGGCCGACGCCGCCCAGGTGAACGAGGCGGTAGGGCGGTGCGTTGCCGAGTTCGGGCGGCTCGACTTGGTGGTCAACGTGGCCGGTGGGCTTGGGCCCGAGATGGGATGGGCACCCCTGTTGGAGCTGACCGAGGCGTCATGGAGGCGGTCGACGGACGTGAACCTTACCGGAGCGTTCCTGGTAGCCCAAGCCGCCGCCCGCCAGATGGTCAAGCAGGGACACGGCGGTTCGATCGTGCTGCTGTCGTCGTATGCCACGGTTGCTGCGGCCACTGGCACCTCGGCATTTGCTGCGGCCAAGGCCGGGGTCGACCGACTCGTCGCCGCCCTAGCCATGGAACTCGCCCCCCACCAGATCAGGGTCAACGGAGTGCGCCCGCTAGGAGTCGATCCCGACGCCACCGACAGCGGTCACCCCTACCTAGAACAGACCGTGGCCCAGTCAGGCGGCGACCGCAGCCAATGGGTGCGCTCCAAAATCGCCCTCAACCGCCTGCAACACCCCGACGAAACCGCCGCAGCCATCGCCTTTCTGCTCTCAGACGAAGCCTCCTTCATCACCGGCGAATGCATCACCGTCGCCGGCGGTCAGCGCTGGTAGTTCGGCACAATTGGCATAAATGGCTAGATTTCCTACTGGAAATGCGCCATAATTGTCTTGTGGAAGCTGGAGTGCGAGAGCTGCGGGACAATTTGAGTCGCTACCTCACCGCGGTTCGAGCCGGGACCGAGGTCACCGTGACCGACCACGGCAAGGCAGTGGCGCTCTTGATCCCTCTTCATGAACCCCGAGCCATCGACCGGTTGATTGACGAGGGACTGGTCATTCCTGCTTCGAAGGTCAAGACAAAGCTGACCCACTCCAGGGTAGAGAGCAAGGGGACGGTGAGCGATCTCGTGGCCGAGCAGCGCCAGTGATCGTCTATTTCGACACATCCGCCTTCATTCCCCTGATTATTGACGAACCAAGTTCAGATCCCTGTGAGCGACTGTGGAATGAGGCGACACGGGTTGTCAGCGTCCGCTTGCTGTACGCCGAGGCCCGGGCTGCGCTGGCCAGGGCTTACCGACTCGAGCGGCTGACGAGAAGTGGGCTTGCTTCTGCGGTCGATCTGCTTGACGACCTCACCCTCGAAATTGACCGCGTAGAGATCACCGACAGCCTCGTTCGAAATGCCGGTGTGTTGGCAGAAGAACAGGAACTCCGCGGCTACGACGCCGTCCATTTGGCCGCTGCGCAGGCCATTGCCGATACGGAGACAGTCTTTGCTAGCGGCGACCAGAAACTCATCGCCGCCGCCAGTTCCCTCGGATTGGCAACGGCTAATCCTCGATGAGCTCGGCAGTCTCCAAGAGGGGGGCGTCGGCAAGGGCGACCTGAACATCGACTTGGACGGCGCAGGCGGGGCAGAACAGCCGGCGGAGCTCAAAGCGGTCGGCGCCGGGGCGGGCTGATGGCCAGGAGGTGCGCTCGTCTACTGGGGAGCGAGCCAATGTCAGCAGGCTGACCAGCGGCTTGGTGGTGGGGCCATGGGAATGGCCGCAGCGACGGCATAGGTAGTGGCGGTCGGCCAAGACCACGGTGGAGCTGAGCCTTCGCCCGGCGGGAGGTTCGTCCAGAGGCGGGGCGGGGTCTCGGCCGATGCGCTCTCGACGGCGCGAGGCACGCAACGCTTGGGTGGCGTGCCCGTCACCCACGACCACGCCGTAATCACGGGTAGCACCGGCTTCGGTGACCAGGCCTTCGGCCACGTCGTGCTCTACTGCAACAGGGTCGCGATCCAGAGGGTCGCCCACCCCGCCTCCGCCGCCGCACAGGTTGGCGTACAAGTCGCCTGGGGCCAGTTCGCCCACCTGCTTGGGGGGTGGCACCTCAATTGTGCCGTCGGAACGCTCGTATATCCCGGTGTGCTGCATACCGGGCTCTCCGCCGACCACTCCAGCGGCGGTGGGGGGCTGCTGGCCGTGAGCGAACACGGTGGAGGTCACCGGGCCGGCGGCTCGGTGGAGCTGGTAGGTGTGCTCCACGCCCACACCGCCTCGCCACTGACCGGGTCCGCCCGAGTCGGGCCGCTCTCTGCGATAGCGGTAGAGCACCGGGTAGTGCTGCTCGTTGGTCTCGATGTTGGTACACAGCCCGGCTGGGGAGGTCAGGTAGCCGCCGGTGTCGGGGCCGTCGCCGCCCCACCGGGCGCCAGACCCGCCAGGTAGGCCGTCGAGGAGCATGGCGGAGAAGTTTCGCCCGTGGTCGAAGGTGCCCGAGATGGTCTGAGTGAACGACCCCGAAACGCACGACGCCAAGATCTGGCTGTGAACATCGGGATCGTCAGAGGCGTCGAACATCCGGCTGAGGCAGACGTTCACCGCGGTGCGCACCTCCTGGCCGGCAGCGGTCACCCCCATCGACATGCCTGCGGGCCAAAGGCAGTCGACGATGGTGCCCGGAGTGGTGTCAACCTCCATGATCCGCCAGAACGCTGCGGGCGTCCACGGCAGGCTGTAGCCCAGCACGGTCATCACCGCGGCCATGGTGTAGCTGGAGGTGATGGCCCGGCTGGTGTTGATCAGCGCCGGGGCCTGGGGGCTGGCGTCAGTGAAGTCCAAATGCAAGGTGTCGCCCCGCTTGGTCATGGTCAAACCGATCTCGTACACCCGGTCGTCGATGCCGTCGTGCTCTACCAATCCTCGATGGCGCCAACGCCCATCCGGCAGCGAGACCAACCCGGCTCGCACTGCGGCCTCAGTACGGTCGATGAGTCCGTCAAGCACGGCCACGACGGTGTCGGTGCCGTAGCGATCGCACAGCCCGTTGATCCGACGTTCCACCACCCGGTTGGCTTCAATCTGGCCCATTAGGTCAAGCCGGTTCAATTCCGGAGTTCGGGAGCGGCCCAGGTACTCCTGCTCCACATCGGCCAGCAGTTCCCCGGCCTCCACGATCCGGGTGGGGGCCATGGGCACGGCCTCCTCGTAGATGGATGTGGCCCCTACCGTGATCGACCCTGGTACCGGACCGCCCACGTCGTTCTGGTGGACGCACGAGCCGCACCAGGCGATCAGTCGGTCGCCCCGGAACACGGGGGCCATGACCATGACGTCGGGCTGGTGGGGCGCGCCCACATAGGTGTCGTTGGTGATGAACATGTCGCCGGGCCCAATGCCGGGATCTTCGCCGAATTGATCGATCACATAGCGCACCACTTGGCCCAGCGCGGCGGCATGCACCAGCACATACGGTCCGGCTAACGCCACCTCTCCCGATGCGGTCAATATCCCGGAATTGAAGTCGTTGCCCTCGGTGGCGATGGGCGACCCCGACACCGCCACGATGGCATCGACCGCCTCGTCGTTGATGGCCCACAGCCGGTTGCGCAACACCTCAAAGAGAGCGGCGTCCAGCGGGGGAGCGGGACTCGAGCTCATGACGGTGGTCCGGGGAACAGGCGGGTATGGCCCTCAGCGGTGATCTCAGCCCGATCACCGGGGCGTAGCACGATGGCGGTGGACGGATGGTCGATGAACCCCGGGCCATCCAAGCGGGTGCCCGGCGCCAAGCGGAGGCCGTCGTACACCGGACAGGAGATGTGCCGACCGCCGAACCAAGCGTCGCGGTGCCCGACCATCGGCAGCTCCGACGCAGAGGCGTCCAGCGGCCTAAGTCCGGCATTTGCCCCACACACGCCCAGAGCGGAGAACACTGATGCGGTTGCGGGTACCACCACCTCAGCCACACCCACCTCGGCGGCATACCGGGTGGCGTACTGGGGGGCCGCGCCGCCATAGGCCAGCATGGTGAAGCCGGCGGGGTCGTGTCCCCGCTGGACAGTCACCCGCCGGATCAGATCGGCCATCTGGGAGCAGGCCACCCCAACCACCGCATCGGCCGCGCCGGACACCGACAACCCCAGCGGCGTGGCCACTTCCTGTTCCAAGGCGAGGGCGGCTGCCTCTCGGTCCAGCTCCAACACATCGCCCAATCCACCGAGGTAGCCCAGAGTCACTGCGGCGTCGGTCAGGGTGGGAGCGGTCCCGCCCCGGCGGTAGCACGCCGGTCCAGGCTGGGCGCCGGCCGATTGGGGACCGACTCGCAGGCTGCCCAAGACGGGGTCGATCCGGGCCAGCGATCCCCCGCCGGTGCCGATGGAAACCACCTCCACCACCGGATGAGCCAGGGCCCAGCGCCCGATCATGGGGCGCGTCGCCATCGTTGGTTCGCCGTCGGTGATCAGACCGACATCGAAGCTGGTGCCGCCCACGTCGGTGGCGATGGCCTTGCTTCGGCCCAGTTTCTGGACCAGATCGGCTGACGCCAACAGCCCGGCAACCGGCCCCGATCCCAAGGTCTCCACCGCCCGGAATGCGCCGTTGGCAGCACAGGTGCCGCCACCGGATTGCATGACGTGTAGCTGCCCGGCGAATCCCCGCTTGACAAGGGTGTCGGCCAGAGCCCGAATCTCCTCAGCCACCAGTGGGGCTGCGCCAGCGTCGAGCACCGTGGTCATGGTCCGCTCGTATTCGCCGATCCTGGGTACTGCCGACGACAACGACATGTGGGCGGAGGGGTGGATTTCGGCGATCAGCTCGGCGATGCGGACTTCGTGGCGGGGGTCGGCCACCGACCACAGCAGGCTGACGGCATAGCTGATCACCCCGTCGTCCCGCAGCGTTTCGATGGCGGCGGCCGCGGCGGCTTCATCCAGCGGTTGAACCACATCACCGTGGGCGTCGATCCGCTCGGGCACGCCTATGATTCGCCGGCGACTCAGCAACAGCGGGGGTTTGGCCCAGCAGACAGCCTCAGTGGCCTCGGCGGGTGACAAGCCGGCTACTTTGGCCGCCCGGGCCACCGGTAGAGTGGCCTCGAACCCCGCCGTAGTGATCAGGCCAATGGGTGCTCCCGTGCCCGTCAAAAGAGCGTTGAGCCCGACGGTGGTGGCGTAGCCGATGGAATCGGCCCGTTCGAGCACTTCGGTCAACGTCTGGCCGAGATCGCCGGCGGCCGCCTCGACCGCGGCTAAAGCTCCTGAGGTCAGATCGCCGGGGGTGGACAGCGCCTTGCCCATGCCGAGCGAGGTTCTTTCCGAGCCAGCGGTCACCACCACGGCGTCGGTGAACGTCCCCCCGGTATCGATTCCGATGCGCACAGCGCCGGGGGGCAGAAAGTTCAGGCTGGCCTCAACCTCAGCGGTTGACGCCCTGGTTCCGGGTGGTGAACCTGGCCAGGTCGCGGTCTTTGCCCTCGTGACGGCCCTTATCCAATGATTGAACCGAGATGTCGTGGTCGGCGGCGGAAGCCCGCAGTGCTCCCACGGTGCAGTCGGCCCTTTCCCGGTGGGCGAACGGGTCGTACTGGTACCACTCCATGGCGTTGAGGTGGGTGATCTTGTCGACCTCGTCGTCAGGCACCCCGGTCAGCGTCTCGTCCAGCAGCTCAGGGGCGTTGGGCCACGTGGAGTCGCTGTGGGGGTAGTCCATCTCCCAGCAAATGTTGTCGATCCCGATCTCGTGGCGCAGCGCCACCCCAACCGGATCGTTGATGAAACAGGTCAGGAAATTCCGCCGGAACACCTCGCTGGGCAGCAGGTTGTCGAAGTCCTGGCCGGTCCACAGGTGGTGCATGTCGTAGGTGCGGTCGGCCCGGTCCATGAAGTAGGGGATCCAGCCGGTGCCGCCCTCCGACAGGGCGATCTTCAGGTCGGGGAAGCGGCGGGGGATGGGCGACCACAGCAGGTCGGCGGCCGCCTGGCTGATGTTCATGGGCTGGAGCTGGATCATCACGTCCATCGGGGCGTCGGGGGCGGTG
>JAJDTA010000104.1 GCA_022827405.1 Acidimicrobiia bacterium | reverse complement strand
CCGTTCTTCGCCGCCTGCGAGGAAACCGACACCGTCGTGTGCATGCATATCGGGTCGGGGTCTCGCATGCCGTCCACCTCGGCCGATGCCCCGCCTGCGGTGATGTCCACGCTCACGTTCAACAACGCCATGGGATCGCTGGCCGACTGGCTCTTCTCCGGTGTGTTCATCCGCTACCCCAAGATCAAAATCGCCTACAGCGAAGGGCAGATCGGCTGGATCCCCTACATATTGGAGCGGGCCGACGTGGTGTGGGAGCAAAACCGGGGATGGAACGGCGTATGGGGGGTGATTCCCGAGCGGCCCAGCACGTACTTTGCCGATCACGTCTACGGGTGCTTCTTCGACGACCACCACGGACTGGCCAACATCGAGGCCATCGGTGCCGACAATGTGACCTTCGAAACCGACTACCCCCACAACGACAGCTCTTGGCCCCACACCAAGGAGGTGGCCGAGAAGCTGTGCGAGGGTCTGTCGGATGAGGTGATCTACAAGATCATGCGGGGCAACGCCATCAAGATGCTCCACCTGCCCTTCGACCAATAGTGATTGAGCCCGACGCATGATCTACGACTTCGTGATCGTGGGCGGGGGCTCCACTGGAGCAGTGTTGGCCGCCCGGCTGTCGGAGAACTCCGGCACGTCGGTGCTGCTTCTGGAGGCCGGACCGACCGAGCCCGATCCCGAGGCCGACCGGCTAGGCGCGGTGGACTTCTCCCACACCGGGCGCGACTGGGGCTTCCAAGCCCGCACTGCCGGCGACGCCACCGCCCCCTACCCTCAGGGCCGCACCCTGGGCGGAGGATCAGCGGTGAACGGCGGTGTGGCGCTGCGGGGGATGCCCAGCGACTACGACGCCTGGGCCAGCCCCAACTGGAGCTGGGAGGCCATGGCGCCGTGCTTTCGGCGCCTCGAAGACGATCCCCTCGGCGGCGACCTCCACGGAATAGGCGGCCCCATTCCCATCCGGCGGGCGGCCAAAGAAGACTTGGTCGCCCCCCAGCAGCAGCTTCTGGCCGCGGCCCAGGACAGCGGGCTGGCCTGGGTGGACGACCACAACGACGGGGTGTCGGAGGGCATCGGTCCGTCGCCCCAAAACGTGGTGGACGGAGTGCGGGTGTCCACCGCCATGGGATACCTCCGCCCGGCCGACGGGCGCCCCAACCTCCACATCGTCGGGCGATCCTTCGCCCACCACATCGTGATTGAGCGAGACCGGGCCACCGGGGTGGCCTACTCCTCCGATGGCGCTGATCTGGAACAGGCTCGGGGACGCCACATCGTCGTTTGCGCAGGGGCATTCAACTCGCCGGCACTGCTGATGCGCTCGGGCATCGGCCCGGTGCGCGACGTGGAGGCCGTCGGCATCCGCTCGGTCGCCGACCTCCCCGGCGTGGGGGCCAATCTCATGGAGCACGTTGGGGCGTTCGTCTTCGTGGTTCCCCCCGAGGGAGCGGTCACCACCGACATGGTGCAGCACCAGCTGCTCATCCGCTACAGCTCACCGGAAAGCCCGGTGACCAACGACATGCAGATCGGCATGATGAACCACTGGGACCTGACCGAGAACCCGGTTCTGGCCGAGGTGTGCGGCGCAGAGTTGATCTGGGGCATCTGTGCTGGCATCCAGATCCCCCGGTCCCGGGGACGGCTGCGGGTCCTTTCCCCCGACCCCGAACACCCGCCGGTTATCGATCTGAACCTGCTGGACAGTCCCGAAGACGTCGCCCAGCTCACCGCCGGCCTGCGACTCTGCCACCAACTGGCCACCCACGAGGCGCTCGCCGAGCGATTCGAGCGGGTTACGGTGCTCGACTCAGCGGTCTTCGCCGACGGGGACGACTCCGCCCTGGCCGAATACGCCCAGCAGTTCAGCTTCCCCTGGTACCACGCCTCGGGCACCTGCCGCATGGGACCCGACCCCAACGCCGGTGACGTCGTGGATGACCGGGGCCAGGTTCACGGCGTCGACCGCCTGTCGGTGTTCGACGCCTCCATCTTGCCGATGATCCCCCGGGCCAACACCAACCTGACCTGCATCGCCTTGGGCGAGCGAGCCGCCGAAATGCTGAAATGAAGGTCTGAGAAAAGGAGCGCCATGAGCCCCACCGCCATGATGATCTCGTCCGACTCCCACATCATCGAGCCGCCCGACCTGTGGACCGAGCGGGCCACCGGGCCGATGGCCGAGCGGGTCCCGCAGGTGCGCCGTGAGCCCGGCGGCGACTGGTGGTACATCGACGGCCAGCGCTCTATGTCGTTTCTGGGCTTTCAGGCCGGCAACAGGTTCGACCAAGATCCCACCAAGCTCCGCATCGAGGCGTCGTTCGACGAAGTCCGCCCCGGGGCCTACGACCCCGAGAAGTTCATCGCCGACAACCGCACCGACGGAGTGGCCGCCTCGGTGATCTACCCCAGCGAGGCGCTGTTGGCCTACAGCATCCCCGAATCCGAGCTGTGCTCAACCACCATGGCGCTCTACAACGATTTCATCGCCGAGTTCTGCGCCCACGACCCCGAGCGGCTGAAGGGCATCGCCCTCATCAACCTCGACGACATCGACGAGGCCATCGCCGAGATGACCCGATGCCGCAACATGGGCTTGTCCGGGGCCATGGTCAGCGTGATGCCCCCGGCGGGCCAGGGCTACGACAGCCCCCGCTACGAGCCGTTCTGGTCGGCCGCGGTCGACCTGGATGTGCCCCTGTCCATGCACGTGGCCACCGGTCGACAGCTCGCCAGCGCCAGCGGCCAGACCAAGAACGACGTCAGGGTGGTGACGGAGGCGGCGTTCTACCTCCAAGACCACTTCGTGCGGAAGTCCCTGGGTGAGATGATCTTCGCGGGGGTGTTCGAGCGCCATCCCAAGCTGCGGGTGGGGTCGGTGGAGCACGAGGTGGGGTGGATCCCGTTCTGGCTGTTCCAGATGGACTACTGCTACACCGACCGGCCCCTGCGGGGCGACTGGCACCGCTTCGCCGATCCCGACGCCCGCCCCAGCCACTTCTTCAGCTCCAACTGCTTCGTGAGCTTCCAGGAAGATGCGGTAGGCGTGCGGGTACGGGACACCTTCGGCACCCACACCCTGATGTGGGGTTCCGACTACCCCCACACCGAGTCCACCTTCCCCCGCTCCCGGGAGGTGGTGGCCGAGACCCTGGCCGATGTGCCCGACGATGAGCAGCAGCTAATCGTGAGGGACAACTGCGCCGACCTCTACGGCTTCAACCTCGACGTTCTCGAAGCCGACCTGTCGGACTAGCGATGCGCATCGCCTTCGGGACCGACGAGCCCACCACCCTCACCGACGCGATCAAGCAGCACTTGACCGACAAAGGCCACAACGTGGTAGCGGCCGCCGCGGAAGGAGCACCGTGGCCCGATGTGGGCCGCTCGGTCGGCGAGGCGGTGGTCGGCGACGCCGCCGACGTGGGAGTGGTGTGCTGCTGGACCGGCACCGGAGTGTCTATCGCCGCCAATAAAGTGCCCGGTGTGCGGGCGGCACTGTGCACTGATGCCGAGACCGCCCGCGGCGCCCGTCGCTGGAACGACGCCAACGTGTTGGCCCTGAGCCTGCGCCTGGTGTCCACCGAGGTGGCCGCGGAAATGCTCAACGCCTTCTTGGACACCGAGCCCGATCCGGACGAGTCGGCCGAGATCGCCAAGCTCTCCTGACATGCCAATCCTCCAGACATGAGAGTCCGAATCGGTGTAGGCGTGGGAGGCGGGGCGGCCTCGGGGGATGCAGAGGTGTTCGCCACAGTGGTCGACGGGCTAGAGCGGCTGGGGTTCGACTCGCTGTGGGTGGCCGAGCGGGCCGGCGGGCCGGCACTGGACCCGGTGGTGGCCATGACCTTCGCGGCTGCTCGAACCACCCGGCTCAAGTTCGGGCCCAGCGTCATGGTTCTTCCCGGCCGAAATCCGGTGCTCTTGGCCAAGACGATGGCCAGCCTTGATCGCATCTCCAACGGGCGGCTGCTGCCCGCATTCGGCCTCGGCGTGGCCGACACCGCCGAGCACCAGGCATTCGGGGTGGCCCGCATGGACCGGGCGGCCTGGTTCAACGAGGCCCTTCCGCTCATGCGCCGGCTCTGGACCGAAGACGAGGTGGAGCACCATGGCCCCCGCTTCCATCTCGACGCCGCCCGAGTGGACATCAAGCCGATTCAACAGCCCCTCGACGTGTGGATGGGGGGCATCGCCCCATCCGAGCTCCGCCGAGTCGGGCGGCTGAGCGACGGTTGGCTGCCCTCGTTCGTCACCCCCGACGACGTGCGAGGCGGAATCGCCGCGGTCAAACAGCACGCTGACGAGGCCGAACGAGAGATCGACCCCGAGCACTACGGGGCGCTGTTGACCTACACCGACGGGCCGCTGCCCGACCGGTTTCTGGAACTCATGAAGCTGCGCCAGCCCGACAAGAGCCCCGGCGACTTGGTGGCGTCAAGCCGCCAGGAACTGCGCCCCAAGATCGAGGCGTTCATCGAGGCCGGCGCCTCCAAGTTCGTGGTCATGCCCCTGGGCGAGCCTCCAAGCTGGGAGGAGGAGATCGAAGCCCTGGCCCACGACCTCCTGCCGTTGCAGGACTAAGGCGGTTAAGAACCGAGGGCCTGCTCTAGGTCGGTCAACAGGTCTTCGATGCTCTCGATGCCGACCGACAGGCGCACCAAGCCGGGGTCCACGGCCAGTGGTGAGTCGGCCACCGACAGATGGGTCATCGTGGAGGGCTGCTCGATGAGCGACTCCACCGCTCCTAGGGACTCGGCCAGCCGAAACACCTTGGTGGCGCTTACCGCGGCCACCGCGGCGGCCTCTCCCCCGCCATGGATGAACGACACCATTCCGCCAGGGCCGCGCATCTGCTGGGTCGCAATGTCGAAACCCGGGTGATCGGGCAGGCCAGGAAACAGCACCCGGTCCACCGCGGGGTGGCCGGCCAAGAACTCGGCTACCGCCTGGGCGTTGTCGCAGTGGCGGTCCATGCGCACGCCCAGCGTCTTGACCCCCCGCAGCAGCAGGTAGCAGTCGAACGGGCTGGGCACCGCCCCCACCGCGTTCTGAACGAACGACAGCCGCTCGGCCAGGTCATCGCGGTTCACAGCGATAAACCCGCCCACCACGTCGGAGTGGCCGCCCAGATACTTGGTGGTGGAATGCACGACCACATCGGCCCCCAACTCGAGCGGGTTCTGGAGGTACGGGGTGGCGAAGGTGTTGTCCACCACCACGTCGACACCCGCGGCGTGAGCCACATCGGCCACCGCGGCAATGTCCACCACGGCCAGCATGGGATTGGTGGGGGTCTCCACCCATATCTGGCGGGTTTCAGGGCGGATCGCCCCGGCCAGCGCGTCTGGGTCGGCCATGTCCACCGCCGACCACTCGATGCCCCGCTCGCCGTACACCCGGGCAATGAGCCGAAAGGTCCCCCCATAAGCGTCGGTCCCCAGAATCACGTGGTCGCCGGGGCGCATCATGCCGATCAGCGCATCTTCTGCCGCCATGCCGCTGGCGAAGGCCATTCCGTGGGCGGCCCCCTCGAGCCCGGCCACGCACCGCTCCAGCGCCACCCGGGTGGGGTTGGAGGTGCGGGCGTACTCGAAACCCTGATGCTGGCCCGGTGCGGCCTGCACGAATGTGGTGGCTAGGTGGATGGGGACGGTGATGGCGCCGGTGGCCTCGTCGGGCTCTTGGCCGACGTGGATGGCCCGGGTGTCGAATCCCCAGTTGTCGGAGGAGGAGCCGCTCATGACTCCGAGGCCGACGGGCCCGACGACAAGAAGCTGAGCACGTCGGTGCTGGTCATCACCGCCCGGGGGCGCCCGCCGTCGAGCACCAGCAGGGCCGGGGAGCGCTCCAGCTTGGTCACCGCCAGCGCAATCGGTTCTCCGACTCCGATCTGCTCCAACGGCCAGCTCATCACGCTCTCCACCGGCTGGCCCAGCAGGTCGCCGCTGAAGGCCAGGGCCATGAGCTGAAGCTCGTGGACCGACCCCATTACCTCGGCCGCGGCCAGGGGCATCTCGCCTTTGGCCACCGGAAGCTGGCTGACCCCGTGGTCGCGCATCTGAGTCACGGCCAGGCTGACCGGGTCTTCGGGCTTGACATACACCAGAGGGGGCAGCGCCCCCTCCTTGGCGTCGAGCACGTCTTTCACGCAGGGGTGCTCGCCGATCAGAAAGCCGTACGACGCCATCCAGTCGTCATTGAACACTTTGGACAGATAGCCCCGGCCGGCATCGGGCAACAGCACCACCACCACATCGTCAGGCCCGCAGTCTCGGGCCACCTCCAAGGCGGCGCATACCGCGGTGCCCCCCGATCCGCCGATCAGCAGCCCCTCCCGCCGGGTCACCAGCCGGGCCATGTCGAAGGAGGCCTGGTCGGAGATGGGGATCACCCGGTCGACTACCTCGGGATCGTACGTTTCAGGCCAGAAGTCCTCGCCGATGCCCTCCACCAGGTAGGGCCGGCCCGAGCCTCCGCTGAATACCGAGCCCTCGGGGTCGCCGGCCACGATCTGGATCGACGGATTCTGCTGCTTCAGATAGCGGCCCACGCCGTTGAGGGTTCCCCCGGTGCCCGCGCCGGCAACGAAGTGCGTAATGCGCCCGCTGGTCTGCTTCCACAGCTCGGGGCCGGTGGTCAGCTCGTGCGAAAGGGGATTCACCTGGTTGAAGTACTGGTTGGGCCGGTAGGCCCCAGGGGTCTCGGCCACCAGCCGCTCGGCGGTGGAGTAGTACGACTCTGGGTCCTCGGGGTCCACCGCCACCGGGCACACCACCACCTCGGCGCCGTAGGCCCGCAAGAGCTGCACCTTCTCCTCGCTCACCTTGTCGGTCATCACGAAGATGCAGCGGTAGTCCCGCTGGGCGGCAACCAGGGCCAAGCCGACGCCGGTGTTTCCCGAGGTGGGCTCGATGATGGTCCCGCCCGGCTTCAGCAGGCCATCGCGCTCGGCCGCGTCGATCATGGCCACCGCGGGCCGGTCTTTCACGCTGCCGCCCGGGTTCAGCATCTCCAATTTGGCCAAGACCTCACACGACACCCCCTCGGCGACGCGCGGCATCCGCACCAGCGGGGTATCTCCAATGAGATCGAGGATCGAGTCTGCGACCTCCACGCCCATAAACTACCCGGCGGTATGGAACCGCCTTGTATCGCAGTGGAGCCCGAATGCTGGCGGCGACCGGCACTGGCCAACGCAGTGATTGCCGGGGGAGGTCGGGTGGTTGGTCCCCCCGAGGCCGAGGCCCTGGTGTGGGCCGAGCCCGCCGCCCCCGAGTTGCTCCCCGAAGTGCTCGCCCAAGGACCGGGCATCGAATGGGTGCAGCTCCCCTACGCCGGCATCGAGACCCTGACCCACTTGCTCGACCGCGACCACCTTTGGACCTGCGGCAAGGGGGTGTATGCCGAGCCGGTGGCTGAGCACGTGCTGATGCTGGCCCTGGCTGGCCTGAGGGGAATGGGGAGCTACGCCCAGGCCCGTCGCTGGTCGCCCCCCGAGGGGCGGAATCTGCTGGGCGGCCGGGTAGCGGTGCTCGGCGGCGGAGGCATCACCGAATCCCTGGTGCGGCTGCTGGGCCCGTGGGACTGCCAGATCACGGTTATGCGCCGCCATCCCGCGCCCATGGCGGGAGTGGATCGGGTGGTCGGCCCCGAGAGCCTGCACGACGCGCTGAGCGACGCCGATGTGGTGGTGGTGGCCCTGGCGCTGACTCCCGAGACCACCGGCATCATCAACGCCGACGCGCTACGCGCCATGCCACCCCATGCCTGGCTGATCAATGTGGGCCGGGGCGGCCATGTGGTCACCGACGACTTGGTCGAGGCGCTGGCTGCGGGGTCCATCGGCGGCGCCGCCTTGGATGTGACCGACCCCGAGCCCCTCCCCGACGGCCACCCCCTGTGGAGCATGGACAACTGCCTCATCACCCCCCACGTGGGCAACACCCCGGAGATGGGGCTGAAGCTGCTCGCCCGCCGGGTGACCGAGAACGTTCTCCGCTATATCGCCGGCCAGGACCTGCTCGGACCCGTAGACGTCGACTTGGGTTACTGACCGGCGCAAGGCCTCGGCCTACGGGCTGACGATACGGTCGTACTGGGCGTAGGGCTCCTCGATGGTGATCACCCTCATGGGGCGGTCGACGGCGGCGCGGACGTTGGGGCCGAAGGTAACTGGGCCGCCAGCCAGCTCCTCCTTGTCGAACCGCACCAAGTGTGATGCCACTGCCCGGGGCTCAAGGGTGCCGGCCCGCTCTACGGCTCGAACGAAGGCCTCGATTGCGTCATGGCCGGTGACCACTCGGCCATCCCGGGCGATGTGCCCGGTGGCCGCCAGATAGTCGGCCAGCACTTCTCGCACCTCGGGGCTGGGATCGGGGGAGTCGGTATAGACCGACGCATACGAGAGCATGGTGAAGTCGCCGACGCCGGGAACCTTGCCGATCCAATGGTCGCCGTCCATGGTGGAGCTGGCGAAAATGGGCTGGAGAATGCCCGCGGCGCGAATCAGAGCCAAGATCTCCTCGGGGGCAACCAGCCGGGTCCCGCAGAACACGATGGCCTCGGGGACAGTGTTGATGATCCCCGACAGGATGGGTCCGAGAAGGCCCGGATCGGTCGGCTGATAGCGGTACAGGCCATTCACGCGGCCCCCCGCGGCCTCAAAGCCCCGCTCGAAGGCTTCGCACACCGCCACCGCCTCGGTGCTGGTTTGATCGATAACCACCACGGTGGAGGTGAAACCCCGATCGGCCACCAATGAGACCAACAGCTCTGCCTCGGTGCTCACCGGTGTCGCCATGGAGAAGACCCGTTGGCCCAACTCTCCGGTGATCCAGGCGTCATCGGTCCCACAGGGGCTGATCACCAGGGTTCCCGAGCTTTCGAGCGCGTCAAGCGCCGGCGCCGCATAAACGGCGTCACAGGTAATCAGCAGCATGTCGATACCGTCCAACAGCAGCTGCTCGGCACCATTTCGCATGGCGGACAACTCGGTGTGGCTGTCGAAGTGGCGCAATACCACCGGCCGTCCCAATAGGCCGCCGGCCTCGTTCAAAGCGTCGATCCGGTTCTGGGCGGCAACCAGCGCAGGCTCGTCGTAGACGGCCAAGAACCCAGTGGTGGCCATCAAGGCGCCGATAACGATGGTGTCATCGGGCAGCGGCACTCCGTCGGGGGTGGCAATGGGCACCGGAGAGCTCTCGTCAACCAGCGCTCCTGGTTCGTCGGCGATGGGCGCTGGGCTTATCACCGTTCCCTGGCTGAAAAGGCCGCACCCGGTAGCGGCCACCAGCACCAACACGACCAGCAATACCGGACGGATGCCGGGTGCGCCCATCACACTTTGAGTTCGCGGAATGGGACGCCGGGTGCGCCCATCACACTTTGAGTTCGCGGAATGGGATGCCTTTGTCCGCCCTCGGCTCGCGGGGCAACCCGAGGATGCGTTCGCCGATCACGTTGCGCTGGATTTCCGGGGTGCCCCCGCCGATCTTGTGGGCGAAATGGCCGACCATCTGCCAAACCCAGCTGTCCTCGTTCAACATCGCCTCCGGTCCCAGCAGCTCCATGGCGGTTTGGCTCGTGTCCCGGATGTGGTCGCCGGCCAGGATTTTGGTGATCGAAGCCTCCGGGCCGATCTCAGTACCCTGGCTCAAAGCGGTGTACACCCGCATGCCCAGGTAGCGGAGCACCTCCGATCTAATCCACGCCTCGGCCAGGGATTGGCGAACGCCAGGGTCGTCGGCTTGGCCCTGGCGGCGGGCCAACTCCACCAAGGCGGGGACATCGACCCGGGACGACTGGGCGCCCACTGCGGCCCGCTCGCTGTTCAGGGTGGTCTGGGCCACCGCCCAGCCGTTGTTCACCCCGCCGATCACGTTGTCCACCGGGACCCGCACGTTGTCCATGAAGGTCTCGTTGAACTCGGCCCCGCCGGTTATCTGGCGCAGCGGCCGCGGCTCCAAGCCCTCGGAGTCCATCTCCACGAAGAAATAGGTCAGCCCCTGGTGCTTGGGCACATCCGAGTCGGTGCGGGCCAACAGGATTCCCCAGTCGGCCAGATGGGCATAGGAGTTCCACACCTTCTGGCCGTTGACGATGAACTCGTCGCCGTCGCGGACCGCCCGGGTCTGGAGTCCGGCCAGATCTGAGCCCGCGTTGGGCTCGCTGAAGAGCTGGGCGAACACCATCTCCCCCCGGCGGATCGGGTTAAGGAAGCGACCCTTCTGCTCGTCGGTACCCCAGGCCATGACCGTGGGAGCAGCCATGTCCAACGCGGCCATGAAAATCGACATCACCACGCCGTATCGGCTCTGCTCCTCCTCGAAGATGATGGCCTCCATGGTGGAGGTGCCCCGTCCCCCGTACTCCGCCGGCCAGTCCAGACAAGCCCACCCGTCGGCCGCCAACCGGGCCTGCCAGGCTCGGGCCCGACCGGCCATGTCTTCTTCTCGGCCCGCGTCGATGCCCGGATTGAACATCTCATTAAAGGCCTCCGGCGAACCCTTGGCCGGTGCGTTGGCCTCCAGCCAGGCCCGGGCCTCAGCCCGAAAGGTTGCTTCTGCGGGGGTGTCGCCGAAATCCACGGGGACAGGTTAGGGGCGGACCATCACTTTGCACTGGTCGGTGGGCGATTTGATGGCCTCGAAGGCTTCAGGAAGGCCGTCGAGGTCCACGGTGTGGGAGATGAACGGGGCCGGGTCGATGCGACCTTGGTTGATCATGGCCAAGGTGTGGGCGTAGTCCTGGTGGCGGTAGTAGACGGGGAAGGTCATGGTCAGCTCTTTCAGCGACGCGAACACTGGGATGATGGGGTCGGGTCCGGAGCAGATGCCCACCACCGCCACCCGCCCCCGGTGGGCGACGGTCTCGATGCAGGTTTGGATGATCCCCGGCTTGCCCACTGCCTCCATCACCACGTTGGGCGGAACACCGGCCAATCGCTCGAAAGCCGGTCCCAACTCCTCGGCCGCGGGATCGATCACCCCAGTGGCCCCGAAGTCCGCCGCCGAATCGCGGCGCACCGCCACCGGATCGCTGACCACCACACTGCGGGCTCCCACGTGACGGGCCCACAGGGCGACGGCCAGGCCAACCGGACCGGCCCCCAAGATGAGCACGTTGTCGCCTGCTGCGATGCCGGCGGTGTCCACCGCATGTAGCCCGACGGCCAGTGGCTCGACCAGGGCGCCCACGTCGTAGCCGCATCCCTCGGGCAGGCGGAATGTCTGCCCGCTGGACACGGTGACGTACTCGGCGTAGGCGCCCGGTCGCTTGCCGGTGCCGATCATCTCCGAGTGCGGGCAGTGCACGGGCAGGGTGTCCCAGCAGTGATTGCAGTTCCCGCACCCCACCAGCGGCAAGGCGCACACTGCGTCGCCAGATTTCCAGTTCCCCTCCGTGTCGGCTCCCACGGCCACCACCTCGCCGGAGAACTCGTGGCCCATGGTGTAGCCGATGGGCAGATGTTCCACGACCTTCAGATCCGACCCGCAAATGCCGCACCCCTTCACCGCCAACACCAGCTCTCCAGGACCCGGCGCGGGATCATCAACCTCGGCCACCTCCAGCGTTCTGTCCTCGGCGATCACTGCGGCCCGCATCAGCTTCTCCTGCGGTCGGCGGCTGGTGCTCCAGCTAAGCGGTTCGTCATCCCTGCGCGGCTTCCAACTGCTGTTCGACTTGGCCGATCTCCACCCGGTACCAACCGGCCTCTTGGAAGTTGCGCTGGCCGAACTCGTCAAACAGCGACTGCAAGGCCGCCAGCTTCACGGTAAGCGCTCCGACATGGCCAGCGTCGTCGGCCAGCACCATCTCGGCCAGATGCAAGGCCTCCAAGCGGTCGCCGTCGGCCAACCGCTCCTCGCAGCGGGCCACCAAGGCCTCGGCCCCGGCCAAGTCCACGACATCGGAATACACCGCCTCGGGACGCGTGGCGTAGAGATCCAGCACGGAGGTGTAGGTGAACCAGCCGGCCAACCCCTCCCAAATGGCCCGCACGCCCCAGTCCACCCGGCCGTACGTCTCGTCCAAGGGGGAGTCTTCGGGCAGGCTGATCTCCTCCATCAGCGTGTAGGGGTCCTTGCCCTCGTTCATACCCTCGATCACCCGGTCCCACACCCATTCCACGCCATCGTGCACGCGGGTTAGCACCTCTTTGACCTCTTCTTTGCCCACCACCGGTTCGAAATGCCCGGCCAGGGCAATCTCCGGTTCCAAGGCGCGCACCTCGCGCAGCGACTCCAGGTATTGCTGGGCGTCCCGATAGGGCTCGCCCCGCAAGGTGAACAGGTTGGGGAAGGCGTCAATGATCGGGCCCCACAGGTCGCCCACAAAGGCGGCCCGCAGCTCGGGCACCCAAACCGTGAGCCCGTCGGGGCCCTCGGCCCCGGGGGTGTGCATCACCTCGAAGGTGAGGTCGCCTACCTCGAGGGTGTGGGAGCGGTCCACCACGATGTCGACCTCGATGGGCGGGGTGGGCTCCACCTGGCCGGAATCGGTGCGGAGGTTCATGGCCGCCCCCCACAGGATCTTGGCCCGGTCTACCCGGAACTGGGTGAGCTGGCGGTACTGCTCATCGCGCTGAAGACACAGGCGGTGGGCCACCACCTGCGCCCCCTCGCGCGACCAGCGCCGGTAACCGCCGATGTGGTCTTCGTGGGCGTGGGTCAAAACTATGTAGCGCACCGGGTTCCCGGGAACCTCGGCGAGCTGGCGATGGAAGCGGCGGGCGTCGCCGGCCAGGCCAGCATCGATCATCACGCTTCCCTCTGAGGTGGCCACCTTGTAGGCGTTGGCCGTGCCGACCGCCATCCATATCCGTTCGGCGACCTCTATCGCGGATTCCGGTGCATCCACCCCGATCAGATCGGAAATCCGCTCATCAGCCATCAGTCTTCAACCCAAACCCAGCGGCCCGCCGGCTCAGGTACCCCCTCGGGCCGCTCTTGGCACTGCACGTCCAAGTGAATGGGCAGAAGGTGGCGGACGTAGAAGGCGTGGACAACCACGGTGGGCATCACCAGATCGTTGTACCGCTTGATCTCGACCCGAGGGTCCTTCTCCTGCCAGGCGTCGCACTTGGCCAGCGCGGTATCAACCTCTTCCCGTGTGTCGAACAGCAGGCCCAGATGGTCGAACGGGGGAGGGGCCATGGGCTCCTTGTGCTCGGCCAGCAAGATGAACTGGCTGGTTGCGGGATCAGTGGACAACAGCAGCGCAGTCTGTTTGAGGATCTGGGTGTCGATGGCCGTCCAGCCGAACACATCGCCGTAGAACTCCCGCACTTCGGCCCGGTAGTCGTCGGTCAACGTCCCCAGCGGAAGCGTCAATTCCATGTGGTTGAAGCGCATTTTGGGCATGCCGCAGCGTAGCCTGACGCAATGATGCGATCCTCTGCCGCCAAACTGCTCTGGGCCCTGCTGCTGGTTGTGGCCCTGTTAGCCGGGGCCTGCGGCAACGACGACGGAGGAACCGCCGAACCGCCGCCAACGGCCGCTCCCACTGCCGAGGCCACCCCTCAGGCCACGGCCGCCCCCACCGCCGCCCCCACCGCTGGGCCCACCGAAGGCCCTACTCCTGCCCCAACTGAGGCACCCGAACCAACCCCCGAGGCCACGGTCGCCCCCACCGAAGATCCCGAGCCCGAAGCCACCCCGGCACCCGAACCGACCGCCGCCCCAACCCCTGAGGCCACCCCGGCTCCCGAGCCCGAAACGCACCCGTCTGGGCTCGACGTGGCCGCGATCAACGCCGCAGCAGCCGACTGGATGGAGAAGGCCCGAATTCCTGGCCTGGTGCTAGCCGTGACCCAGGGTGGAGAGGAGCCGTGGACGTTCGCCTGGGGCGTGAGCGATCTCACCACCGAAGAACCCATCACAGCGGGCGACTATGTCCGCATCGGCTCGGTGACCAAGCCGGTCACCACCGTCGCGGTGCTGTCGATGGTGGATGAAGGCCTCCTCGACTTGGACACACCGGTCACCGCCTATCTGGGCGACAACTGGTACGGCAAATACGAGCACGGCCTCAACATCACCCTCCGGCATCTCATGGGACACACCACCGGGTTCGTGGAGTACGCCTTCGATCGGGGATTCTTCGTGCTGGGCTCCGCCCGGCTGGGCGTGCCCATCGCCCCCGAGGAGATCGTGCGGTTCACCACCAACTACGGGCCGGTGGCCGAATTCGAAACCGAGTACAACTACAGCACCGCCGGACACGTCATCGCGGGGATGATCATCGAGGCAGTCACCGGCAATCCCGCCGACGTCGAGATCAGATCCCGCGTGCTGGCGCCGTTGGGCTTGGAGAACACCTATCTGCCCCCCAATGAGCTTCCCCCCGTACCGGTTATCGACAGCTACAACGCAGGGCTCCTGTACTCTGCGTTCACATCGCTGACCAACGTTCCCGATGAGGCTCGGCACAATTTCATGGGCAGCGACTACCTCTCCACCGACGAGTATCCCCAGGAGTTCTTGCAAACCGCCGGCTGGACCGGCGGAGGCATAGAGGCCCTCATCGGCGACGTCCCGAAGATGTTCCGGGGGCTGTTCACCGGCGGGCTGATAAGCGATGAGTCCCTGGCCGAAATGACCTCCGCGGGAGTCAACCCCGGCTACGGATTGGGCGTGGGGATTGACGACATCGGCGGTCGGCTGGCCTACAGCCATGGCGGCGGCACCCCGGCATTTCGCACCCGGGCGCTCTATATCCCCGAATTGGATCTGGCGCTGGCCGCAACCGCCAACGTCTTGCCCCCTAATCCCGACCTTCAAGAATTCGTTGACGCCCTACTCCCGATCGTGATGGAGAGTTGGGGACTAGCCAGCTAATGGACCTAACCGCCTGGAACGAGGCCGCGGCGCAGGTCACCGCGCCGGGCCAGATCTTTTCTTGGTCGGTGAGGGAAGTTAACGGCGTCCCCCTGCGGATTTTCGACAACGCGCCCGATTCCATGCGGGACCTCTTTGTCGGTACCGCGGCTCACGGGGAGGCCGACTACCTGGTATTCCGCGACGAACGCCTGTCCTATGCCGAAGTCCATCGCCAGGTAAGGGCCCTGGCCGCGTGGCTGGCCGACAACGGCGTCGGCCAAGGGGACCGGGTGGCCATCTCCATGCGGAACTACCCCGAGTGGATCATCGCCTACTGGGCCGTGGTGTCGATGGGAGCGGTGGTGGTGGGCATGAACGCCTGGTGGACACCGGCGGAGATGGCCTACGGCCTAAACGACAGCCATCCGGCGGTTTTGATAGTGGACGGCGAGCGCTGGGAGCGCCTGGCTTCGCTCGAAGACCGGCCAGAGATGCCGGTGGTGGTAACCCGGTGCGTCGAGGAACTGCCACCCGAAGTAATCCGCTGGTCCGACACGGTGGCCGACGCCGACCCGCCCGGTCTGCCCGACGTGGCCATCGATCCCGACGAAGACCTTTGCGTGTTCTACACCTCGGGAACCACCGGCTTCCCCAAGGGGGCGGTGATGACCCACCGGGCCGCGGTACACAACGTGATGAACATGGGCTTTTATTCGACGGCCCTGGGAATGATCAACCAAAAGGAGCCCATGGCCACAGACCAGCGTGATCAGCCGGCCGGACTGGTATGTGTGCCGCTGTTCCACGTTACTGGTTGCAATTGCTACCTGCACCCCACCACCACGGTGGGCGGGAAGCTGGTGCTCATGTACCGCTGGGACGCCACCGAGGCCCTCAAGCTCATCGACGCCGAGCGGCCCAGCACCCTGGCCGCAGTGCCGGCTATGTCTCGGGAGATAGTGTTGCACCCCGACTTCGACCGCTACGACACCTCCAGCCTGGGCTCGCTGGGGGGCGGGGGCTCGCCGCTTCACCCTGACCTGGTGGACAAGATCTCCCGGTCGATCCCCAGCGGCAACCCCGGCACCGGCTACGGCCTGACCGAGACCAGCGGCGTGGTCACCATGAACGTCGGCCCGATCTACAAGGGCAAGCCCACAACCGTGGGTCCGCCGCTGCCCACCGTCGAGGCCAAAGTGGTGGACGACAGCGGCACCGAGTTGCCACCCGGGCAGCCCGGGGAGCTGCTGGTGCGGTCCCCCATCGTCATCCGGGGCTACCTAAACAAGCCCGAGGCCACCGCCGAGGCCATTGTCGACGGCTGGCTGCATACCGGCGATATTGCGGTGATTGACGAGGACGGGTTCATCGCCATCGTGGACCGGGCCAAAGACCTGGTGATCCGGGGCGGCGAGAACATCGCCTGCGCCGAGGTGGAGAACGCCATCTACCAGCACGACGCGGT
>JAJDTA010000026.1 GCA_022827405.1 Acidimicrobiia bacterium | reverse complement strand
TGGACACGGCCGGTCTGTTGCGCCCACGCCCGGAGCTTTGCGTCCTTGGTAAGGAGTTCGTGCTGGTGGAGGATTGCTGTGGCGACAATGAGCTGGTCGGCGGGGTCTTGGTGGAATCCCTCGTCCACCAGGCTGGTGGCGTCCACCCAGAGTGATCCGGTGACGGGTATCTCGCTCAGGCCCTGCCTCAGGACACCGGCACGCAATTCCTTGATGCCTGGGAGGGGTGGCAGATTTCCTCGTGGCCTTCTGCGCTTGACCTCCAGTTCCCAGAAGGTGGCAGCGGAGACGGCTGCCGCACCTCGGCTGATGGCCCTATCAATGCCATCAAGGATGGTCTGCGGCAGCTTGGCGGTGTCGCCGGTCACGGCCCACACCAAGACATGAGTGTCCAGCAAGATCATGCATTTCCCTCGGTGCAGGCGGGGGCGTCAGCCCCAGTCGTCGGCCATGCCGGTCACTGCCTCCGGGTCTATGACCGTTTCGCTAGGGTCGTCCCAGAAACCGGCGAACTCCGGAAAAGAGCCGCAAATGCCCGTGCCTTCGCCATGTGCCGGAACAAGACGGGACACGGGTTTGCCTCGTTTGGTGATGACAATCGGAATGCCGGTTTCGTTGACCTCATCCATGAGCTTCAGGCACTTGGCCTTGAACTCTCCGGCGGAAATAGTTCTTGGCTGCTGAGTCTCTATTGCCACGAACAGACCCTACCACCAGATGACCATGTTCGTGACCATGAATCTGTGGCCTTATCCGGTTTCAGGGCGACGGGGTAGGAAGGGGCTGGTTCGCTGGATGTACTCGTCGTAGCCGGGGCGATTCTTCTTCATGCGGTGCTCCACCATAGGGACGCCGGACACTTTGACCAGGATCCAGGTGATCATCGCCGGGGCGATCAGTCCCACGATCCCGATAGGAGTGGAGGCGGCCACCAAACCGATGCCCCACCAGGCGCAGGCGTCGCCGAAGTAGTTGGGGTGGCGGCTATAGCGCCACAGGCCCCGATCCATCAGCTTTCCCGCGTTGGCCGGATCGGCCTTGAACCGGGTGAGCTGCCAATCGCCGACGGCTTCGAAGCCGAAGCCGATCAGGAATACCAAGGCACCGATCACCCACAGCGGGGACCAACCCACATCGGCGTCGCTGATGCCGATCATGAGGGGGAGCGACATCACCCACATGGCCGCGGCTTGCAACCCGAACACCCGCACCAGACTGGTGAGCCAGAAGCGGTCTCCGGCTCGGCGGCGCATGGACTGGTAGCGGAAGTCCTCTTCTGCGCCGATGTTGCGAAACGCCAAATGGATGGCCAGGCGAAGCCCCCAAGTGGTGGCCATGGCCACCAACAAGGCTGCTCGCACGCCGTGTCCGTCGGTGACCGCCAAGCTCACCCAGGCCACCACCACAAAGCCGAAGCCCCACAAGATGTCGACGATGCCCGCGTCTCGAATTGCCACGCTGATAACCCACACCGCCAGCATCATCCCGGCCATCACCGCCGCAGCCACCCAGAAGACCATCTGCGATCAGCGTACCGTTGGGGGCTGTGAGCTCCTCCGACCGCCATGTGCTGCTGACCTTCACCAACCCGGTGATCGGCCAGGAAGCCCGGTACCACCATTGGCACGACGTCCATCTCCACGAGGTTGTGTCGTGCGAGGGAGTGGTCAGCGGGCAGCGCTACCGGATGAGCCCCGACGCCGACACGCTCACGCCCGAGTGGATGCGCACCCACGCCGACCGCGCCGACCTGCCGATGCCGTTCGAGTTCATGGCCGTGTATGAGATCGAGGGCGACCTGGCCTTGGCCATTGAGGCAATTTCGACCAAGGACGACTACTCCATTCGCCCCGGCGACAGCCTCGACCGCGACGCCGTGGCCAGTTGGGCCTTCACCCAGACCGGTGCCCAGATCGGCGCGGCCAGCCCCGGTGAGGTTGACCATCTCGGGTTCTCGCTGGCCAATCCCACCAAGGGCAACCTCGAGTGGTTTGAGCACTGGTACCACATCCACTACCGGGAAGTAATGGCGACCCCTGGCTTCCTCACCGGGCGGCGCTACTGGGCCGCCGCCAACACCCTCACCCCCCAATGGGCCATCGACCACGGTGAGATCGGAACCAACGGGATGCCGTTTCAACACCTGGTCATCTACGAAGTGGGCTCACCGTACGCCGAAGCCAAGCCAGCACTAGAGGATCAGCGGAAGAACTTCACCGTCTTCCCCGACGGCGCCATGGACTACGACGAGATAATCGCCTGGCGCTACACCCCCTTCGGCGACCGAGCCGAATCACTCCCCTAGCCGTTCTATCCTGAGGGCACCATGTCAGAAGAAATCAGAACCCTGTTGGCCCGCTATTCCGATGCGGTGTGCCGTTTTGACGCCGATCAGTGGGCGGCCACCTGGGCCACCGATGCAGTGTGGGAGATGGGCCCGATGACCAAAACTGGGCGCGACGAGATCGCAACGTCATGGAAGGGGATGCTGGCCCGCCTCGACGGGGTGATCCATGCCTACCTCAACGGCTGGGCCAACCTTGATGAAGAGACGGGCACCGGCACGGGGCGCTGGTACGTGATCGAGCACTTCAAGCGCCCCGACGAAGACCCCATGACCATGTACGGCTTCTACGACGACGAATACTGCCGGGAAGACGGCCAGTGGAAGTTCGCCCGCCGAGCCCTGCACCGCATCTACTACGGCCCGCCCAACATGTCCGGCGACTTCACCGGCTTCGGACTCACATAGGAGCAGCCATGAGCTATCGCGATGTAGATGTGTCCGCAGCTGATGCCTTGGTGGACAAGTACCGAGGCGGCCTTGATGACGAAATAGGTGCCGCTCTAGCTGTGGTTGGCCTTAGCGCTGATCGGGCTCACAAGGAGACGGCGATCAGAGACGACATGATTCGGGTGGCCCATCGCGTTGGCGCTTCGCTCCGCCAACTCGCCGAGGCTTCGGGACTCGGCCGCAAGACGGTGACCGCCATCGTCGAATCCGATCAGGCCTAGGCCTAGATAGCAGCCAATAGCCGCTGCCGCCGACACGTAAGTATGCTGGCTCGTCGGTGTGGCGGGAAGCGTCCATGCCGTCGGAGCCGATCTTGAAGGGGCTCAATGTCTGCCAAGCTCGCCAACATCTTGAAGAAGCCAGGAAGCACGGAAGCCGTCGATCCGACTATTCGCGAGTACGAGCGCCGATTCAGGCAGGTCAAAGCCAGCAAATCAGACAGCAGGGAAGACGACCACGAAGAGTTCAACAACCTCTACTACGACGTGGCCACGGACTTCTACGAGTACGGATGGGGCAAGTCCTTTCATTTCGCCCCCCGTGTCGCCGGGGAGAGCTTGGAGGCTTCCATCAGGCGTCACGAGCACTTCTTGGCCCACAAGCTCGAGTTGCGGCCTGGGATGGTTGTGGCCGATCTCGGTTGCGGCATCGGCGGTCCCCTGTTGGAGATAGCCCGTTTTTCCGGCGCCAAGATCGTGGGCGTGAACAGCAATGCGTACCAACTGGAACGCGCCCGGAAGCTGGCGGAAGAGGCGAAGCTCACCCATTTGGCCGAGTTCCTGCATTGCGACTTCTTGAACGTCGACGCCCCCGACGAGTCGTTCGACGCGGTCTACGGCGTTGAGGCCACCTGCTGTGCGCCCGACAAAGAGAGCATCTATGGCGAGGCCTTCCGCTTGTTGAAGCCCGGCCATTGCTTCGCCGCTCACGAATGGTGCCTCACTGATCGCTTCGACGCTGATAACCCACTTCACCTCAAGATCAAAAACAACCTCCTGTTGGGAACCGGGCTGACTGACCTCGATGACCAGCCAACCGTTGACCATGCGCTCAAGTCGGTGGGTTTCGAGATATTGGAAACAAGTGACCTCGCGATACCCACTGGCCCGTCGATCCCCTGGTATCAACCCCTGGTAAGCCCGGGTTTCTCTCTGACGGGACTGCGCGCCTCGGCCATAGGACGCTGGATCACCACCCAGTCATTACGGGTGCTCGAAGCGGTTCGCGTCGTGCCGCAAGGAGCAGTTCGCGTGTCGGAAACCCTGAACATCGGCGCCGAGGGCCTGGCCGAAGCAGGCAAGCTTGGCATCTTCACCCCGGCGTACTTCTTCCTCGCCCGCAAGCCGGATTAGCTCAATCAAGGAGGGTTTCAATGTCTGTAAAGCTCACCAACGTCCTGAAGGACAAGGAAGCGTCCGCGGGCGTCGATCCGGCCATCCGCGACTACGAGGACTTGTTCAATACGGCCAAGCAAAACGGATCGGAAGTCAGACAACAGGGCTACGAGGAATTCAACAACCTCTACTACGACCTCGTGACCGACTTTTATGAGTATGGCTGGGGCACTTCCTTTCACTTCGCCCCTGGAGTTCCCGGCGAGAGAATGGAGACGTCGCAACAGCGCCACCAGCACCTCTTGGCGCACAGGATCGGCCTCGGACCCGGGATGGCCGTCGCCGACCTCGGCTGCGGCATTGCCGGACCGCTGCTGGAGATCGCCCGCTTCTCTGGCGCCAAGATCGTCGGCGTCAACAGCAACGAATACCAGCTCAAAAAAGCTCGAAGGCGAACGGAGGAAGCGGGACTCTCAGGCCAGGTGGAGTTCCTCCACTGCGACTTTTTGAACGTCGACGCTCCCGACGGGTCGTTCGACGCCGTCTACGCCATTGAGGCCACCTGCTGTGCGCCGGACAAAGTCAGCGTCTACGGCGAAGCCTTTCGCCTGCTGAAGCCCGGCGGGCACTTTGGTGCCTACGAATTCTGTCTGACCGACCGGTTCAACTCCCAAGATCCCCACCACCTCAAGCTCAAGGCCGATATCGAGCTGGGTGGCGGTTTGCTCGACATCGACTTCATGCCGACGGTGGACAAAGCGCTGCAAACGGTGGGGTTCGAAATCGTGGAGACCCGGGACCTAGCGATTCAAACCCGCCCGTCGATTTCGTGGTATCAGCCCTTGGTGAGTCCGGGTCTGTCCCTGGCCGCTCTTCGCAAAGCAAGAGTCGGACGCTGGATGACTCATCACCTGTTGAGAGCACTTGAGGCACTTCGCTTGGCGCCACAAGGGGCGGTTCGGGTCCACACGACCCTAAACCTCTGCGCAGATGCCATGGCCGAGGCGGGCCAGCTCGGCATCTTCACCCCCATGTACTTCATTCACGGCCGAAAGCCGGATTAGCGAGACGCTCGGTTAACCAGCCAACCGAAGATGGGGTCGGTGGGGCGGGTGGGCATCATCTCGGGGTGCCATTGGACGGCGACCACGTGATCTCCCATCTCCACGCCCTCGATGGTGCCGTCATCGGCTTGGGCGGTGATGGTGAGGTCCCGGCCCAGATCGGCCACCGTTTGGTGGTGGAGGCTGTTCACCTGGGCTGAGGGGCCGTACAGCTCATGCAGGGTGGAGCCCTCGGCGAAACTCACCTGGTGGATGGTGGAGTCGATGGGCAAGTCGAAGCGGCCGTGTTCGGGCACGTGCTGGTGCAGCGTGCCGCCTTGGTGGACGTTGAGCACTTGGATGCCCCGGCAGATGCCGAGCACCGGGACTTCGGCTTCGAGGGCGGCGGAGAGCAACGCCAGCTCCAGATCGTCGCGTTCGGGCTCGAGGGGCAGCAGATCGGGATCGGGCTCGGCCCCATAGAGGATCGGGTCGATGTCGGTTCCCCCGGGCAGGACGATCCCATCAAGCCGCTCCCCCACCGCGGCTGGGTCGACATCGATGGGGATGTGGACCGGTATGCCGCCAGCTTCGATGACGCCGCGGGCGTAGTCGGCCATGTACAGATCTACATCGCTCTTGGCCATCATCTCGGGAAAGCCGCTGATCTCCGATGCCTGCTTGCGCCGGCCGGGCAGTCCTATCAATGGGGGTTTTGTGGTCACCGAATTGTTCGCTTCCAAACGCTCTCGCTGTGAACGTTAGTTTGGCTTGCGGTGGCTACTTCGGTTCGAGACGTGGACGGCGCTATCGCGTGGCGCGAGGCCGGAGAAGGCGATGTTGTGCTGTTTCTCCACGGCCTAGGGGGTTCGCGTATTGCGTGGGAGCCCCAGATAGACACCCTGAGCGACCGATGGCGTTGTGTGGCCTGGGACATGCCCGGCTATGGCGAGTCGTCCCCGGTGAGCCCGTTCACGTTCGAGGCCATCGCAGACGCGGCAGTCAAGCTTCTCGACCGGCTTGGCGTGGAATCTGCCCATCTATGCGGACTGTCGTTTGGCGGTCACCACGCGCTGCACACCACCCTGCGCCATCCCTATCGGGTTCGGTCGCTGGTGTTGGCCAACACCAGCGCAGCCTTCGGCGGTGACGGTACCGACCCTGACGAATGGCGCCGACAGCGAACCGCGCCGCTGGACGCCGGACTCACGCTGGCCGACATCGCTGACGAGGTGATCTCCTCCATCGCCGCCCCCGGCTTTCGGGGAGTTGAGCGCTCCCGGACGGCCGCGGCTATGGGCCGAATCCCCGAGGAGGGATTCCGGGCCGCCTGCGAACTGCTCCCCGGCCACGACGTGCGCCACCGCCTCGGCGAGATCGCCGCGCCCACCTTGGTAATGGTCGGAGACCTCGACGAAGAGACGCCGCCGGCCTATGCCGCCGAGCTCGCGGACGGCATCCCCAACAGCCAGCTGGAAGTGATCCCGGGGGCAGGCCACCTCAGCCCAGCAGAAGCCCCTGACGTCTTCAACCAGCTCGTCGGCGAGTTCTTGGGTTCGCTCCCAGGAGTTCGACCATGATGGGCTTTGGCCCACCGGCTGCATCTTCGTCATGAGAGGAACCGCACCATGAGCGACTACGACCGGATTCGCGTGCTGTGGCCCGACCATCTCGGCCTGGCGCGGGGCAAGTACCTTCCCGTCCATCTGGCCGAGCAGGGCACCGGCCACTGCATCACCACGTTCGCCCTCGGCTACGACCGCAGCCTGATTCCGGCGCCCGGCGCCTATCTGCTGGAGGGGCTCCCCGACGTGGTGGCCTCCTTCGACCCCGTCGATGTGCGCACCAGCTGGGAGGACGACGCCACCGGCGTGGTGGTCGGCCATCTGGACTTCCGGGGACAGCCCTATGTGGTTTCGGCCCGCCACGCCCTCCAGCAGGCCATCGCGGCATGGGCCGACCTGGGCTATTCGCCCAAAGTGGGCATCGAGTTCGAGGCCTATGTGCTCCAGCCCGACGGCGAAGGCGGCTGGGAGCGTTGGGACACTCCCCGATCGTTCGTCTACGGCACCGGCCGCTCGGCCGATCCGACCGGGCTGATCGACGACATCACCCGCACCGCTTGGAGGTGCGGGTTTCCGCTGGAGAGCATCAACGCCGAGTACGACGAGTCGCAGTTCGAGTTGACGCTGGAGTACGACGACGCCCTCAAGGCCGCCGATGAGGCGTTCTTGTTCCGGGTGCTGGCCCGGGAGGTGGCCCTGAGCCACGGGCTGGACCTCACGTTTCTGGGCAAGCCGTTCGTGGGGGTGGCCGGCAGCGGGGTACACGTGAACTTTTCTCTGGTCGACGCCGATGGCCACAACGCCTTCAACGACACCTCCGCCGACGACGGCCTGTCGGCCCTGGCCAAGGGTTGCTTGGCCGGGCTGGTGGCCCACCACCAGGGGCTCGTCGCGCTATGCGCCCCCACGGTGAACGCCTACCGGCGGCTCCAGCCGGCAGAGCTCAACGGCTACTGGGCAAACTGGGGCCACGACCACCGCTGCGCGGCCAACCGGATGCCCGAGGCTCGGGGGGCGGCCACCAGGATCGAGAACCGGGTGAGTGACGGTGCGGTCAACATCCACCTCGGGGTGGCCACCGTCCTCCAAGCCGCCCGCCTCGGCGTGGTCAATGACCTGGAGTGCCCCGACCCGCTCACCGCCGACGGGTTCGAAGAGGTCAACACCGATGTGGGGGCCGCGCCCAGCCTGGCCGCCGCCCTGGTACACCTCATGGCCGATCCTCTGCTGATGGCCGCGGTAGGCGACGACTTGTGCCAGAACTTCATTGCCAACAAGCAGGCCGAGTGGGAGCGCTACATCGCCGCGGTGGGCGAGGACGTGCCCGGCGGCGAAGTGACCCAGTGGGAGCTAGACGAGTACCTCATGTACCACTGAGGACCCCGGTAAGGGGCGCTAGTCGGCCAGCACCTCGTCCAAATACCAGTCGACAAAAGCATGGCACTGCTTGATGTTGGCCATCTCGTGCTGGCGGGTCTCCTCCATGAGCTGGTCGAAGTCCACCCCGCACTCGTCCAAATATTCCTGGGGAGCCAGCCGGAGGAACGACTCCACGTGGGCCACGTCGACCTCGGGGTGGAACTGGGTTCCCACCGTGTTGCCGATCCTGATGAGCTGCACGGAGCTGTCGTTGCGGGCCAGCACCTCGGCGCCGGGGGGCGGGGTGAACCGGTCGTGGTGCCACTGCATCCACGGCCCCGGTCCGGCCGGGTTGGGGCCGTCCTCGCCGTCGTCAAGCTCGAACCAGCCGATCTCGGTCACCGGGGACACCTCGACTTCGCCGCCCAGCGCCTCGGAGATGAGCTGCCCGCCGAAGCAGATCCCCAACACGGGCTTGCCCTCCTCGTGGGCCTTTCTGATCATGTCGAGCTCTTCGTAGATCCAGGTGTCGATCTCGTCTTTGTCGGTGAGCGTGCGCACCGAGCCCATGGGCAGCAGCAGGTCGTAGTCGTCCATCGACGGGAAGGGCACGGCGACGTTGGGATAGTCGTAGTCGTGGGTCACCACATGGATGTGGACCTCGTAGCCCCGCTGGCGCAAACGGGTGGCTATCTGGCCGGGGAGCCCGTCCAACTCGTGGGCGATGGCCAAGGCGCGCTTCACGGGCTGAACCATAGATGCACCTGGCCCGTTCCGGCGACCGCCTCGTACTGGCCGAATTGGTCACCGGGGGCGGTGCAAGCCGCTCCGCCGAGGGCACCGACCATGGTCAGGTAGTGGCCGAAGAACCCCTCGGGAGCGTGGGTGGAGAACTCCGGCAGGTACTCAAGCACCCCGGCGTGGTCACCCTTGATGAGGCAGTCGATCACGTGCTCGTCGGCTGCTCTGGCCTCGGGGGTGCGGAGATGGAGCGCCGGATCAGCGCCCTCATGGTCGCGGAATTGGCGTAGCGGCCAGAACCGGTGGCTCAGACCGCCGCTGGCCAAAACCACAACCCGACGGTCCAAGTCGGTCACCGCCTGGGCCAACAGCTCTCCGAACAGCAGGAAGTCATCCGGCTCGGCGGTCTGGCAGATGCTGGCCGACACCCAGGCCTCGTCGCCCTGAAGGAACGGCAGCAGGTTGATGGTGGGATAGTGCACCGGCAGATGAGGGTCGTCGATGGCCGTGATCCAGGTGTCGTCTCGCCCGGCGGCCTGGGCGGCCCACGCTTCGGCCAGCTCCCGGTCGCCGGGCATGTCATAGGGCACCTGGCACATGCCCCGGGGCAGCTCTTCGGAGGTGAACAGGCCGCAGCGGCGGTCGTGGGAGGTCACGATGTGCTCGACGGTGGTGAACCAATGGGTGTCCACCACTACCACGGTGTCAGCCTCCAGCGGGCGAAGTCGCTGGGCGCCCAAGTCGTGGAGGCCCTGGTACAGCGTGGTGTCTTCGCCGTTGTTGAGCTCTCGGCGAGCCGCCTCGGGCATCACCAGCGGGGGAACATGGGAGATAAGGCCAGCCCCGACAATCGCACCCATCACACCACCCGAACCGGAAGCCGCTTGATCCCGGAGATGAAGTTGGAGCGCAGACGGTCGATCTCACCGGCGGGCTCCAAGCGGCTCACCCGCTTCATCAGCTCCTCGAACACCAGCCTCACCTCCATGCGGGCGAGCCAGGCCCCGAGGCACAGGTGGGGCCCGTTGCGGCCGAACACCATGTGGTCGTTGGGCTCGCGACCCAAGTCGAATCGGAAGGGCCGCTCGAATCCCTCGGGGTCGTGATTGGCGGCCACAAACCAGATCACCACCTTGTCGCCCGCCCGGATTTGCGAACCCCGCATCTCAACGTCGCGGGTGGCGGTGCGGCGGAAGTGCATGGTGACCGATCCGCTGCGCAGAACCTCCTCCACCGCGGTGGTGGTCAAACCGGGGTCGGCCTGCCACGCCTGCCAGAGATGGGGGTGGTTCAGCAGGGTCCACATGCCGTGGGTCAAGGTGTAGCGGGTGGTGTCGTTGCCCGCGGCCACCAGCAGGGTGAAGAAGTTGTTGAACTCCAGGTCGGTGAGCGGGTCGCCGTCGATGGTGGGGGCCAGCAGCTTGGTGATTATGTCGTCTCGGGGACAAACCCGCCGGTCGGCGGCCTGATCTTGGGCGTACTGGAAGATCTCTATGGCCGCAGGGCTGCGAAACGGGACCATTCGGAACTGCTCGGTGTCGGTGAGGTCCACCGGGTAATCGGTGAAGTCGGGGTCGGTGTTGCCCAGGAGTGCGTCGCCCCAGGCCACCAGCTTGCGGCCGTCGGTGTCGTCGGTGCCCAGCAGGCGGCCGAGCATCCTCATGGGGAGCTCCTCGGCGATGTCGTGGACGAAGTCGAATTCGTCGTTGGCCAGCGCTTTGTCGAGCACCTCCCCCACCAGCTCGCGGATGGAGTCCTCGAATGTCTCCACCGTCCGGCGGGTGAAGCCCTTGTTCACCAGGCGGCGCAGCCGGGTGTGCTCGGGGGGGTCCATCTCCATCATGGTCCGCCGGGCCTCGGTCTGCTCGGCGTCCATCTCCTCGAGGCGGATGCCCAGCGACGAGGTGAACGTCTCGACGTCGCGGCTCACCGCCAGGCAATCGTCGTAGCGCAAGATCGACCAGAACCCGGCCCCGTCGGCCTCCTCGGTCCAGTGCACCGGGTCTTCCGCCCGAAGCCGGGCGAATGTGGCGTGGGGAACGCCGGCCACGTAGGTGTCGTAATCGGTGATGTCGGCGTCGTCGGGACCGAGGTCGGCCAGGTAGTCGTCGACATAGGCCGGGATGGCCATCATTCGGATTCCATCGGGTTGGGGGCGGCCCACAGCGTGGTGCCCCCGGCCATGGAGTTGCCCACCTGCCGGTAGTAGCCGCCGATGATCTCGAAGGGCGCTAAGCGGGTGAACTCCTCGGTGGGGTTGTCGGGCAGCACCAGCTCGGCGTCGCCGCTGAACACAGGGCCGAGGTCGGCGTCGTAGCCCCGCATGGTGACCAGCTCGTCCAGCGAGTCGCGCCCGTCCATCTCGATGGCCGGCATCTGGCGGCTGTGCAGCATGGGGTGGCTGTTGACGAATCCGGGCGCGTCAGCAGTTCCTCGGATGGTGAACCGGGCCTCGGCGATCCGCCGCCCCCACGTGCTGAGGGTGGCGCCGAACTGCCCGCCGGGCTCGAGCCGGGGTCCGGCCTTGCCGTAGGCCACCGGGCGGGTCATCCAGATCTCACTCATCTTCTTGGGGTAGCCCTGGACGTGGCCCCGGGCCATGGCGAAGTCCTTGTCCACCCAGATGTAGGCCGCCCGGCTGTAGATCTGGCCCTGATAGGTGCAGCGCACCACCAAGAACACCTCCTTGTACTGGGCCCGGGCCGGGTCAAGAATTTCCTCGAAGGTGTCGCTGCAACTCTGCCAGTCGGCCCAGATGAGGGCCACGGCGCCGGGGTCGTCGTCGGCCAGCCTCAAAGGCTCGGGGAGGATCTCGGCCACGTTCGCCGGATCGGTGCGGAACTCCACCGTCAGCATCTCGCCCGAGTAGTGCCACGGCGGACCAGGCAAGATGCTGGCGGCGCCAGTCGGCGTGCGGGGGTACATGAACCCTTGGAGGTCGGCCACGCCGACAGTATATTCGTTTGGTACCAAACGACTCAACTGGGCTAACGCAAGAGAGCCCCATGGAAATAGAGTCGAGGCTGTGGATAAGGGATTAACGCCCGCCAAGCGCCAGGAGACGCGGTGACGCTCGCCGATCTCGCGGCGCGCGACGGGGTGCTCACCCCCGAGCGAGCGGCCCTCGTGGAGCGGGTTCGGGCGCTCGGCCCGGGTCTGGCCGCACGCGCCGCCAAAAACGACCGGGACGCCGCCTTCCCCTTTGACAACTGGCGCGAAATGGCTGACGCCGGATTATTGGGCATCTGCATTCCCGAGTCGGCGGGCGGTTTGGGCGCCGACTTCGTGGGCTATGCCCTGGCGTCGGAGGAGCTCGGGCGACACTGTGCGCCCACCGCATTGACATTCAACATGCACGTGTGCACCTCGCTGCTGGTGGGACAGATCGCCGACGACATGGAGCTCGACTCCCAAGAGCGCTCCGCGCTGCACTCACGTCGGGCCGAACTGTGGCAGGGCGTAGTGCAACAGCGGGACATACACAGCCAGCCCTTCTCGGAGGGGATCGCCGCCGGGGCCACCGAGGGGTATGCCACCACCGCCTTGCCGGTGAACGGCGGCTACCGGGTAAGCGGGAGGAAGATATTCGCCTCGCTCAGCGGAGCCGCCGACATCCACAACGTCGTGTGCGTGGTGGAGGGCGACCCCCGCGTTCGCCTTCTGGGCGTGACCGCCGACTCCGAGGGCCTGCACATCGAGGGAGAGTGGGACTCGCTGGGGATGCGGGCCACCGATTCCCGCAACCTGGTGTTGGAGGATGTGTTCGTCCCCGCCGAGCGGGAGTGGATTCCACCGGGGATGTTCGATCAGGCCGCAACCCGCTGGCCGTACTTCTTCATGACCTTGTCGTTCGCCTACATGGGCCTGATGGGGGCCATCATGGATGCCACCGCCGAATATCTCATCGGCGACGGCGGGCCGACGGCCCGGCGCTCCCACCCCATCAAACAGCAGGGCTGGGCGGAGATGAACCTGATTTACGACCGGGCTCAGGCGCTGTGCTATCGGGTGCTGGGCGAGTCGGGCGTCGATCCCGAGCCAGCCGCGGTGCGCCGAGCGTGGAGCTCGATGGTCACCACCATGGACGGCGCTCCCCAACTGGCTTCTTTGGCGCTGAGGGTTTGCGGGGGTCGGGCGCTTCTGCGGCCGTCTCGCCTGGAGCAGTTCTACCGCGACGCCCGGTGCGGCGCAGCCATGCACCCCTGGAGCATGGATGTGTGCCTCGAACGCCTCGGCCGAGCCGGCCTGTTTGACGACGCCACCGAGACTCCGGTGTGACCAAGGGGCGCGTTTCCATGGTCGAAAGCACCTGGGTGAGGCGATACGCCGAGCAATTCGAAGCTTGCAAGCTGGCGCCGACCGAGACCGCGGTTGTGCTGTCGGAAACCCGAAGCCGACCCGAGATCGTGCAGACCGCCCGCCTGGCCCTGTCGCAATGCGGGGTTGCCCCCGTGGATGTGGTGGTTACCACGCCGCCCAATCCGGGGCCGCTGCCGATCCGCTCCACCGGGGCGTCGGTTGCACTGGCCGGCAACCCAGCGGTGCTGGGGGCGCTGTCCAATGCCGACTTCATCGTGGACTGCACGGTGGAGGGGTTGCTCCACGCCCCCGAACTCGACCCCATCTTGGCCAGAGGGACCCGGGTGCTGATGATCTCCAACGAGCATCCCGAGAATACCGAGCGGTGGCCCCATGATCCGTCCTTGGCCGATCGGGTGGCGACCGGCGTGGCCTGGCTGGAGCAGGCCGAGATGATGAAAGTGGTCTCCGACGCGGGCACCGACCTAACCGTCGACCTCACCGGAGCAGTGCGGGCCGGGTCGCACGGCTGGTGCACCGATCCGGGGACCATCGCCCACTGGCCCGGCGGCCTGGTGCTGGCGTTCCCCGCCGCGGGTATGGTCAACGGCACGGTTGTTCTGGCCCCCGGCGACGTGAACCTCACCTTCAAGGAGTATGTCCGGGAACCGGTGACGCTGACTGTGGTGGACGACTACATCACTGACATTGCCGGAAGCGGGGTGGACGCCGAGTTGTTCCGCTCATACCTGGCTGCCTTCGAGGAGTCCGAGGCCTACGCCGTGAGCCACGTCGGGTGGGGAATGAACACATTGGCCCGTTGGGAGGCCATGGCGCTGTGGGACAAGGCCGACCACAACGGCACCGAGCTCCGGGCCTTCGCCGGCAACTTCTTGTACTCGACCGGGGCCAACGAGGTGGCCGGACGATATTGCCGTGGCCATTTCGACTTGCCCATGCGGGCCTGCACCGTGACCCTGGACGGTGCTCCGGTGGTGGTGGCGGGCGAGTTGGTTGCCGAGCTGCTTCCAGATTGACGCCGCCTACTCAGATTGACAATTGACAGCTCTGGGCAGAAAATGTATTTTTAATTTTGTATACAAAGATCGTTTGCTCCCAAACGATCTTTCCCGTAAGGTTCGCTGAACCTGACCAAGGAGGGGGAGTTCATGAAACTCAAGTTCAAGTTCTTGATCGGTTTGCTGGCGGCTTTTGCCCTAGTGGTGTCCGCCTGCGGCAATGACGACGATGACGGCGGCGATGCCGCACCGGCACCCGCCCCAACCGAAGCTCCCACGGAGGCTCCGGCCCCTGCCCCGACCGAGACACCCGCGCCAGAGCCTGAGCCAGAACCAGAGCCGATGGCCGACAGCATCGACATCGACGGCATCCTGGCCGCAGATTTGAACAACTGCGCCGCTCCGCCCACCGGCGATCCCATACGAGTGGGCATGGCCATGGACTTCAGCGACGTGGTCGGGTTCGTGGACATCCCCGGCTCGAAGCTGGTGCCGTTCATCGCCGAGAAGGTCAACTGCACCGGCGGCATCAACGGCTCACCGGTTGAGGTTCGAGTGGCTGAGGTCGGAGACGATGCGGTGCTGGCCACCCAGGAGCTCCTGGACTGGGGCGCCCACTTCCTCATTGGTCCGCCGTTTGCCGATTTCGCCCTACCGATCCTCCAAACCACCGAGGGCCAGGTTCCGCTGTTCGTAGCTGCCTCGACCGAGCCGACGCTGGCCGACGCCTCGATCAACTCGTTCCTGGTGACCTTCGACGACCACGGCATGTCTGGTGCCGCGGCCCAGTGGGCCTATGACCAGGGCATCACCCGGGCCATTGTGTTCACCGAAGGTGAGGGCATCCCCTACACCGGCGTGAACCCTGACGCCTTCATCGCCAAGTTCGAGGAGCTCGGCGGCGATGTGGTCAGCATTCAGACCTACGTGTGGGCCGCCGACACCGATTTCTCCGCCCAGGTCAACGAGATCGCTGGCGTCTCCCAGAACAACGAGGTGGTGTTCTCCGCCGCCCTCGGTTTCCAGGTCACCGCGTTGCGGGGCCAGCTCGAAGGCCAGGGCCTCGACGGCCTGACCTATATCGGCACCGACGCGCTGGACGCCACCGGCATCCAGTACGAGGACAACAATGAGGGCATCGCCCACACCCCGCACACCAGCATCACGCCGGGCGACCGCATCGACACCATGCTGGCCGACTACGAGGCCGCCAAGGGCGAGGCGCTGGAGAGCCGCGGCTTCATGGCCCTGTACGTGGACTCAATGTTCCTGGGCATCCAGGGCATTCTGGACTGCGGCTGCACCAACCCGGCCGATATCGGCACTGCGGTGGCCCAGATCGACGGCTTCCAGGGCCTGTCGGGCGAGATTACCTTCGCAGGCACCAACGGCATCCCGCCCAAGGCCGTACCGATCAATCGGATCGTCGAAGGCGTGGACACCCTGGTCGCCACCATCGGGTAAGGGCGGGCCTGAATACTCAGGCCTGAGGCTCACATACGATTAGCCCCATGCTCGAAGTCTCGAGATTGACAACCCGGTACGGTGCGATCTCAGCGCTTCGAGATGCCGATCTGCACGTCGGGTCCGGTGAGGTGGTCGGCCTCATCGGACCCAACGGCGCCGGCAAGACCACTCTGCTGGGATCGATCGCCGGTCTGCTCTCCCCCGCAGCCGGTTCGGTCACCTTTGGGGGGGCCGACATCACCGGCCGCTCGCCGGAAAGACTGCTACGCCTTGGCGTGGCGCTGGTTCCCGAGCATCGGCGGATCTTCGGTGACCTCACCGTGGAGGAGAACCTCAAGATCGGTGGCATCACCCAATCGCGCGACGAACGGGCTGAATTGCTCCACGAGATGGGCGAGCGGTTCCCGGTGCTAAGGGAGAAGAGGACGGTGGCCGCGGGCTACCTGTCGGGCGGGGAGTCCCAGCAACTGGCCATCGCCCGAGCCCTGATGTCCAAACCCCGACTCCTGATGATGGACGAGCCCTCACTCGGGCTGGCCCCTGTGCTGGTGGACGTGGTGTTCGAGCTAATCGAGGCGCTGCGTAGCCAAGGACGGACCCTGCTGGTGGTGGAGCAGAACGCCACCCGCATGCTGGAGGTTGCCGACCGGGCCTACGTGCTGCGCTCCGGCGAGGTGGTGGCCGAGGGCACGGGAGCAGAGCTGCGGGAGCGCCCCGACCTGTTCGACACCTTCGTTGGAGGCACCGGGCAATGACCGATCTGCACCGGAACCCGGGGAGACGCAGCGCATGACCGAGCTGCTCCAGAACCTCATCGACGGGCTGGGCCGGGGCAGCATCTACGCGCTGTTGGCGCTGGGCGTGGCCGTGATCTTCGGCGTCATGCACCTGCTCAACTTTGCCCACGGCGAGCTGATCACTGTGTCGGGTTACGTGGCGTTTTGGACCATCAACGATGGCTGGCCGTGGTGGCTGGTGGCACCGACCATCGTCCTCACCTCCATTGTCACCTCGCTGGTCATTGAGCGGGTGGCGTTCAGCCGAGTCCGGGGCAGTTCCGACTTCACTCTGTTGTTGACGTCGTTCGGCGTCCACTTCGTGGTGTCGGCCATCTTCCTGCTGTATGTGTCCGCGTCGGTCAAGACGTTCTCGGATCCGGGATGGATCACCAACACCTACAGCCTCGGGTCGCTCCACATCGAAGTATTCGACACGGTGGTGATCGGCGTGACCTTGGTGACATTGCTGGCCACTGGCTGGCTGGTGCAGCGCACCATGTTCGGCCTCGCCCTGCGAGCGGCTGCGGCCGACTTCGACACCGCCCGGCTCATGGGAGTGCGCTCTGACACGGTGATCCGGGGCGCCTTCGCCCTCTCCGGCCTCCTGGCCGGCATCGCAGGCGTGTTCTGGCTCATGCGAGCCGGGCACACCACTCCCAGCGCGGGCATCACCCCCATGCTCAAAGGGGTGTTGGCCGCGTTGATCGGGGGCTTGGGGAGCTTGCGGGGTGCCGTGCTGGGCGGCTTCGTGCTGGGCCTGGCCGAGGTACTGCTGCGGTCTCGGCTGCCTGATTCGGTGGCCAGCCTCACCGAGGGCTTTGTGTTCTTGCTCATCGCCCTGCTGTTCATCTTCCGCCCCCAAGGTCTCATCCGGGTTGCCCACGCGGAGCGGGTGTGATGTCGGAAGAACGCGGTCCCTCCGTCGCCCATGCAGGGATGTTCCCCGATCTTCGCCGCGACGTGGCCTTTCCCATCGTGGGGGTGGGGCTGCTGTTCGGCGCGTTCATCGCGGCTGGGCTGCTGTACCAGAGTTTCTTCAGCGGGGCAGCCGAGCGCCTGGTGACCATCGCTCTCATCGATGCCATCATCGTGCTCGGCATCCAGATCTATGTGGGCAACACCGGGGTGTTGTCGTTCGGCCACATCGGGTTCGGCGCTATCGCCGGGTACGCGTTTGCCATCTTTGCCATCTCCCCAGCCGAGAAGGCCAAGCGCATTCCCGACGCTCCGCTGGGGCTCACCGACGTCGATATCGGCGTGTGGGCGGCGGTGGGGGTTTCCATCGCCGTCACGGTGGTAGTCGCCATCTTCGTGGGCATCGGCCTGGCCCGGTCCGGCGCTGAGTCGGGAGCGGTGGCCGCCACCGTCATCACGCTGGCCCTGCTGTTTGTGACCCACGAGGTGGCTCGCAACTGGCCGGAGATGACGGGCGGTGAACGCGCTGGCCTGTCATTCCGCATCGGCGGCGCCCTCGATACCCGAGTACCGATCTACTTGGCACTGGGCGGGGCGCTGGTGCTGGCCCGCCTGTTTGCCCAGAGCCGGCGCGGCCGGCTGGCCAAGGCCGGTCGGGAAGACGACTTGGCGGCCCGAGCCATGGGGGTGAACCCCATGGTCCAGCAGATGATCGCGCTATTGATCTCGGTGGCAGTGGTATCGGTGGGGGCCAGCCTGCGGGTTTACGAAACCGGTTCCATCCTCCCCGAGAACTTCTTCTTCAACTACACGCTGCTGACGCTCGCCATGTTGATTGTGGGCGGGCGAAACAGCGTGACCGGGGCGCTATTCGGCGTGGCCGTAATGACCGTGGGCCGGGAGTTGGCCCGCCGACTGGGCCAAGACGGCTTCGAAGTGTTCGGCCTCGGCCTCGACAGCGCGCCGCTGGACTGGATCTTCCGGGAGAACCTCCAAACCGTGTTCTTCGGCGCGGCCATGCTCGGCTTCATGATTTGGAGGCCCAAGGGCCTGCTCAGCGACTGGGAGTTCGACGAGTGGCTCCACCGCCGGTTTACCCGAACCGAGAGCGCCCCGGCGGTACCAGAAGCCGCCATGGGCTCCGACCGGGACGCGGCCTTCGAGCCGGACGCAGCCGCCGCCAAGGAGGCCCGGCTTGAGGTCACCGACGTCAGTGTTGCCTTCGGCGGGTTCCAAGCGCTCTCACAGTCGGGCTTCGAGGTGAGCAGCGGCGAAGTAGTGGGCATCATCGGCCCGAATGGCGCCGGCAAGACCACCATGCTGAACGTGATTACCGGGCTTGTTCCCGCAACCTCCGGGCGGGTCCGGCTGAACGGCACCGATCTCATGGGCACCCCGTCGCACGAGATCGCCCGGGCCGGGCTGGTCCGCACTTTCCAGAACCTCCGACTGTTCGATTCGCTCACCGTGCGGGAGAACGTGGAGGTGACCCGACTGGTGGCCATCGCCGAACACGACGACCGCTCCACCCCCGAAACCGACGTGCTGGTGGCCGCCGCCGGGTTGTGGGACCACCGGGACCGACGGGCCAGCGAGCTC
>JAJDTA010000087.1 GCA_022827405.1 Acidimicrobiia bacterium | reverse complement strand
TCGTGTTCAGCTTCTCAGAAGAAGCGCTCGTCCCCGACACCTCCCAGCCCACCTCGCCGGAGGAAACATCGCGCGATGATGCTCTGTTCTATTCGGGCATCATCGACGGCCCCGACTTCTGCCTCAACCGCAGCCTGGGCGGACCCACCACCTACGCCCACGACAGCAACGGCGACGGTATCGCCGACATTTGCTCACTCCCCCGAACCCGCCGAGAAGCCGCCGCCCGCCAGCAAGCCCTGGAGCGCATGGCTGTTCTATCCAGGTTCAGAGACAACTTCAACGCCTATTTGGCCGAGGAATGCCTCTCGGTGCCGGAGACCCTGGGCGAACCCGACAAGGAGCCGGCCGACGAGTGCCAGCAGTACCGGGAGCGCTCGGCCAACGCGCCGGCAGACACCGGTTCGCCGGCCCAACCCATACCGGCCACTCCCACACCCCCCGACGTCAACGGCCTAATGCCGGACGAGACGGGAGACGGATTGTTCTATTCGGGAGTCATCAACAGCCCTGACTTCTGCTTCAACCACAGCCTGGGCGGACCCACCACCTACGCCCACGACAGCAACGGCGACGGGGTGGCCGACGTCTGCTCTCTCCCCCGGACCCGCCGAGAGGCAGCCGCCCGCCAGCAAGCCCTGGAGCGTTTGGCGCTCGAAAGCGTCGACGCGTTCGCCTTGCTCTTCGAAGTTGCCTGTAGAGAGGGCCCGATGACGCTGGGCGAACCCGACAAAGAGGCTGTCGACCAGTGCCAGCCCTTTATCGGAGCCCAAACGAGCTGAAGCCGGCGGTCAGCCCAGCAGGTCGGCCACCAGACGACTCAGCGCCCCCCGGTAATCGGGGGGGCCGGCTAAACCGGCCAAAGCCAACGCTCGGTTCTCCAGCACCGAGTTGGCTGGGCGTGCCGCGGGGCGGGGCGGTTGCAGTTCGGCCGTGGTGATGGGCGCCACCTGGCCGGGGTCATGGCCAGCGGCGGCCATGATCTCCCGGGCGAAGTCAAACCAAGACGCCTGCCCCTGGTTGGTCACGTGATACACCCCCGGGCGGCGATCGACGCACAGCCGCTCGATCACCGCGGCCACATCGGTCGTAAACGATGGAGACCCCCGTTGATCGTCCACAAACCGCATGGGCTCGCCCTCTGAGGCCAGCCGCAACACCGTGGTCACCATGTTGGACCCGTGGAGGCCGCACAACCACGAGGTCCGCACCACAGTGGCCTCCTCGCCAACTTCCTGTTCGCCAGCCAGCTTGGTGGCCCCATAGACCGACTGGGGATCGGGCCGGTCCCACTCGTGATAGGGCTCTGCCTTGTCGCCGGAAAAGACGTAGTCGGTGGAGACGTGGCACAAGTGAGCGCCGAACCGGCGAGCGGCCTCGGCCACATGGCGCACCGCCAGGGCGTTGACCAAATAAGCCCGGTCGACCTCGGTCTCGCAGGCATCCACCGCGGTGAAGGCCGCACAGTTGACCACCACATCGGGGTCCACGCTGCCGACGACGCTCATCACCTGATCGCGACGGCCAATATCTAGCTCCCGGCGACCCGCGGTAACTACCTCGTGGCCTGAGGCGGCGAACCGCTCGGCTGTGTCCCAGCCAAGCTGCCCGTTAGCACCGGTTACCAAGACCCTCACGGCCCCACGGCCCTCATGTTGCAGCCTTCTTGAGCGGTTCCCACCACCAGCGGTTGTCCCGGTACCAGGCCACGGTGGCGGCCAGGGCCTCGCCCAGCTCCCGGACCGGCGACCACCCCAGTTCCTTCATCTTGGCCGCGTCCACCGAATAGCGCCGGTCGTGGCCCAGCCGGTCGGCCACTGGCTGGATGAACGACTCGTCCCGCCCGCACAGCGCCAGCAGGCGGTTGGTCAGGTCCCGGTTGGTGAGCTCGTTGCCGCCGGCAATGTTGTAGATCTCTCCGGGCTGGCCGTGGCGCAGCACCAGGTCGATGGCCGCACAGTTGTCGTCCACATGGCACCAGTCCCGCACATTTTGGCCATCGCCGTACAAGGGAACCTTCAACCCGTCCAACAAGTTGGTGGTGAACAGGGGGATGAGCTTCTCGGGGTGCTGGTAGGGGCCGAAGTTGTTGGTGGTGCGGGTAACCGATACCGGCAGACCGAAGGTCTCCCGGTAGGCCAGCGCTATCAAATCGGCCCCGGCCTTGGACGCCGAATAGGGCGAGCTGGGCTCCAGTCGGTCGGACTCGGTGAACGACCCCTCACCGATTGACCCGTAAACCTCATCGGTGGACACGTGGACCACCTTGTCCACCTCTAGGTGCCGAGCGGTGTCGCACACCACGTTGGTGCCGTCGCAGTTGGTGCGGACAAAGGCGTCGGGGCCGACAATGGAGCGGTCCACATGGCTCTCGGCGGCGAAATGAACCACCCCATCGCAGCCATCCATGGCCTTGGCCACGTCGTCACGGTCGCAAACGTCACCGTGGACGAACGCCAGGCGGGGGTTGTCTTCAAGCCCCCGCAGGTTGTCGCGGTTCCCGGCATAGGTAAGGGCGTCGTACACCACCACGGCATCATCGGTGTGCGCCAGCACCCAGCGCACGTAGTTAGACCCGATAAACCCCGCGCCCCCGGTCACAAAGAGCTTCATGTCACCCTTGGGCTTCGAAACGGGGAATCAGGTGGTCGGGAATTGCCGAGCGGCGGGGGTTGGACTGGTCTCGAGCCGACAAAACGGGGTTGTCCACCCCCCAATCGGCCCCAACCTCCGGGTCGTTCCAGGCCACCCCCAGCTCGTCGGCCGGGTTGTAGTAACCGTCCACGAGATAGCTGATGGTCATGTCCGACAACGCGGCAAACCCGTGGGCCACCCCCGGCGGGATATACACCCCCCGGTGGTGGTTCACCCCGTCGGGCTCGGTGCCCAGGGGCAGCGTCATTGTGCGCCCGTCGGTGGGCGAGCCCGACCGCAGATCATGGAGCACCACCCGGGCCTGGCCAACGGGCACATACCAGTAGTCGGCCTGCTGGAGGTGGTAGTGCAAGCCCACCACCGAGCCAGCCCGCCGGTCGCCCCGGTTGGCCTGGATCATCTCCCGGACCCCGGGAATCCACTCCCGCCGGTAGGTCTCCACAAACACGCCCCGCTCGTCGCCATGGATGTCGGGAGACACGATGAACACGCCCCAAATCGCCTCACAAGGGCTTACCTGAGCCACCGCCCTACCCCAGTTCCAAATGAGTACGACCAGCCAACATCTACCCCAGTTCCAGATGGGAATGATCACCCAGCATGAGCCGGGACACCGGGCGGCGCTCGGGCGATTGAGTCACCTGGACGTGCTGGCCGATCAGGGAGTCGGTGATCCGGCTGACGCCGTCGATGCGGCAGCCCTCCAGCACCACTGAGTGATCCAGTTCGGCGTCGTTGATCACACATTCGTCGCCGATGGAGGTGTAGGGGCCGATGAAGGTATTTTCTATACGGGTGTTCGCGCCGATCATCGCCGGGCCCCGCACGGTGGAGTTGACGATCTTGGCCCCCTCCGACACCACCACCCGCCCCTCGACCTTTGAGGCGTCGTCCACCGCTCCGTCCACCCGGCGCGCCAGGGTGTCGAGCACTAGGCGATTGCACTCCAGCAGAGGATCCTTCTTGCCGGTGTCGATCCACCAGCCGTCCAGCATCCCATGGCTCACCCGGTGGCCGTTGCGGATGAGCCAGTCGATGGCGTCGGTGATCTCCAACTCGCCCCGGGCCGATGGCTCGATGGCGGCCACCGCCTCGTGGATGGAGGAGTCGAAGATGTACACCCCCACCAAGGCCAGGTTGGAGGGCGGATCGGCGGGCTTTTCCACCAGGTTGACCACATCGCCATCGGGGCCGAGCTCGGCCACCCCGAACGACGAGGGGTTGTCCACCGGGGTCAGCAGAATCTGCGCCTGGCTCCGGCTGGGGCCGTTCTCTCGCTCCCCTTCGAACTGCTCAACAAACTGTCCCAACCCCTGCTCCAGCATGTTGTCGCCCAGATACATGACAAAGCAGTCGTCACCCAAGAAATCCCGGGCCACAAGCACGCAATGGGCCAGACCCAAGGGTGCTTCCTGGTGGATGTAGGTGACGCTCACTCCGAATCGCGACCCATCGCCCACCGCGTCTTGAATCTCTTCTCGGGTGTCACCCACCACGATGGCGATGTCGATTATCCCTGCGTCGGCCATGTCCTCGATGCCGTAGAACAGCACCGGCTTGTTGGCGATGGGCACCAACTGCTTGGCCCGAGTGTGGGTCAGCGGGCGCAGCCTCGTCCCCGCACCCCCCGACAAGATGAGTCCCTTCATCGACCGCCCAGTTTACGACCACCCTGCCGGTGCCGCGACACCGGCAGGCGGGCACTAAGGCCCAGTGGGGCCATCGCGGGGATCTTCAATGGTGACGGCACTCACATCAGAAAGGCGGGTGCTGACCAGGTCGAGGGCGATCTGCTCGAGGAATTCTCTGGGCATGACGCACTCCCGGCATTCGGCGCCTTCCAGGATCAGGCGCAGGGCCACCGTGCCCGCACCAGCCGAAACCAACTCCACGTCACCGCCGTCGAGGGCCACCATGGCTCGCAATTCGCCGACGGCTTCGTCTAACAGGGCTTGATCCATCACGGTGCCTCCTCGTTAGCGTCTTGTCCGAGGTTCGGGGGTCGGGTTCGAGACAGGAAGGCCCCGGCGTCGGCCAGGATGAGCTGCCCGGTGGTGCAGCGGGCCAGATCGGAGGCCAGGTACACCGACAGGCGGCCCAACTCCTCGGGCAGGGTCTCCCGGCGCAGCGGGGTGGCAGCCACGATGGCGTCATAGTGGTCAGGGGGGAAGGCCTCTTTGACCAACTCAGTGAGCGTGGTACCGGGGGCGATGGCGTTGACTCGGATGTTGTGGGGGCCGAGCTCCACCGCCATCGACCAAGTGAGGTGATTGATGGCCGCCTTGGCCGCGGCGTAGCTCGACATCATGGGCGAGGGCCGGGTGGTCTCGCCTGAGCTGACGTTGATGATGACGCCACCACCCCGGTCCATCATGACCAAGGCTTCAGCCCGGCCACACAACGCGGTCAGCACCAGATTCTGATCGACAAGATCCCGCCAGAATTCTCCGTCCATATCCACAAACCGAGTTGGGGATCGCCCAGCCATCATGCCGACGTTGTTGACGGCGATGTCGAGACTCCCGCCCCAAGACACCACATTGCCCACCATGGCCTCGATAGCGGCATCGTCGCGTAGATCAGCGGCGAACGCGGCAGCCGTGCCCCCCTCCTCGGCAATGAGAGCCGCGGTCTCCTCGGCATTGGCGGAACCGATGTCGTTCACCGCCACCGCAGCGCCAGCCCGACCCATCCATCGGGCTATCTCACGGCCGATGCCCGCCCCCGCCCCGGTGACCAGCGCCACCTTGCCGGAGTGGTCGATCTCTATAGTCATCGCCTCAATGCCGCCGTCCTGCACTCCATCTCGACGCTCATCCCCTCGCTACCGCTAGCCGTGTCGGAGGCCGACCCGCACGGCGTCGTGATCGGCGGTTCGCTGGAGCAGGGCCATGGCCTCGTCAATCTGGTCGAGGCCGAACACCTCGCCCAAAAGCGGCCCAGTGGGGAACTCTCCGCTGTTCAAGATGGCCACCGCCTCCCGCATGGAGCTGGGAGTGGAGCCGCTGCCGCCCTGGACCGTTAGTCCCTTGAGCACGATCAGGTCGGTGATCAGCTCCACCGACGCCAAGTTCTTCAATCCGGCCAGCTGCACCTTGCCCCCTTGGCGAACCAGGCTCAAACACAGGGGCACGGTGGCGGTGGTATCCGCCAGATCTACGGCCATGTCGGCCATGGCCCCACCGGTGAGATCGCCCACAAACGCCACAAGGTCGGTAGCGGTGACATCGACGGTCACATCGGCGCCCACCTCGCGGGCCACTTCCAGGCGCAGGGCATCGGCATTGGTGCCGGTGACGATCACCGTCTCCGCGCCCCGGCGCTTGGCCTCCGCGGCGTATACCAACCCCATGTGGCCCGGCCCCTGCACCACCACGGTCTCCCCCTCGCCCACGGGCATCGAGCTGAACCAGTTGCACACGTTGGCCAGCGGCTCGAACAGGGTCAGCTCGGCGGCATCAATGTCGTCGGTGAGCTTCACCAGGTGGGTGTTGGGCAACACGCCCATGTACTCCCCGTAGCCGCCCCACAGCCCGTGGCCGTCTTCAATCCCCAGTGTGTATCCGTACACCTCGCCCAAGCCGAAAGGGTTGTTCTCCGTAACCGGCGCTCGCACAACCAGGTCAACCGCCACCCGGTCTCCCACCGCCACGCCCAGGTTGGCGTCGTCGGCTAGGGCGTGAACCCGGCCGACGATCTCATGGCCGGGCACTAGAGGCGACTTCTCTCCAGGGACGTGCTGGTGGCCGTGGAGCTGGGCCACGTCGCTGCCGCACATGCCCACGGCCTCCACCTTGAGCACGCCGCCACCCGAGGGCGGCTCGGGCACCGGGAAATCTTCCCGCATCTGGAAGGTGCCGTCGCCGTTGAAAACCACGCCCCGACAGGTGCTGCTCATGATTGCCGCCTCTCTTTCGGGGCTTGGGCTGCTAGATCCCGCTCTTCTCCAGGATGTGGACGCCGCAGCTTGAGCCCAGGCCGATCACGTGGGCTAGGCCCACGTTGGCCCCTTCGATTTGGCGGTCGCCGGCCTCGCCCCGCAAATGGGTGGCCACCTCGTACACGTTGGCCACGCCGGTTGCGCCGATGGGATGGCCCTTGGAGATGAGGCCGCCGGACACGTTCACCGGGGTATCGCCGTCGCGCCACGGGGCGCCTCGGTCGATGAAGTCGCCCGCACCGCCGGGCTCGCACAGCCCCAGGTTGTCGTAGTGGATAAGTTCGGCGGTGGCGAAGCAGTCGTGCAGCTCCACCAGGCTGAGGTCTTGGGGGCCCACCCCGGCCTGCTCATAGGCCGCGGTGGCGGCATTGCGGGTGAGGGTGTTCACATCGGGCTGCATGGCACCCGACTCCACGTAGGGATCGGTGGTCAGCACCGAGGCAGAGATCTTCACTGCCCGGGACTGCTGCTCCCGGCTCAATGAAGCGAACCGCTCCTCCCCCACCAACACGCAGGCGGCGGCCCCGTCTCCGGTGGGACAGCACATGAGCAGGGTGTTGGGGTACGACTGCATGGGCGAGCCCATGACCTCTTCCAGGGTGAACTCCTTCTGGTACTGGGCCAAAGGATTCAGAGTGGAATGGGCGTGGTTCTTCTGGGCCACCTTGGCGAACTGCTCAAAGCCCACCCCGTCGTTGTCGTTGGCATACTCCATGCCAGCCTGGGCGAACACCCCGGGCATGGTGTCGGTGCCCAGAATGCCGTCGATGGGCATGACCGCGCCGAAGCGGCCCGACGGCTCATACACGTTCTTCTCCTTGCGGGCGCCGCCAGCCAACAGCCCCATCTTGCCCATCTGCTCCACGCCGATGGCCAGGCCCAAGTCGGCCTCGCCGGCTCGAATGGCCATGATCACCGTGCGCAAGGCGGTAGCCCCGGTCGCACAGGCGTTGGACACGTTGTATACCGGGATGCCGGTCTGGCCGATCTGCTTCTGCACCTGCTGGCCCATGCCAGCGTTGGCCTGGAACAGGGTCCCGCAGGCCAGCAGATCCATGTCGGAGATGGTCACCCCGCCGTCGTCCAGTGCCCCCAAAGCCGCCGCGGCGGCCAAGTCCACCGCGTCCTGGTCGGGGTAGCGGCCGAACGCCGTCATGTGCGTTCCCAGAACCCAGATGTCTTGTGCCATTGTCGGCCTCCTATTGATTGATTGTCACACCGGGGCGTACCCGAAGGCGACGGCCTCTAGGCCGTCGTCGTCGGTGCCCACGACATAGGTGTCGAGCTTGACTTTCATGCCGAGAGTGATCTTGGCGGGATCGGGCTCGATGTTGATGAGGTTGGAGCGCACCGAGGTGCCGTCGTCGGTCAGCACGATGGCCGAGACGTAAGGAGTGGGGATGGTGGGAGCCGCTCGGTAGACGATGCTGAAGGTGCGAAGGGTGCCGGTGTCACTCACCCGTACCGAATTAAATTCTCGATGGCCGCAATGGGCGCAGGCGTTGCGCCGGCCGAAGAAGCGGGCGCCGCAATTGGCGCACTCATTGGCTTGCAGGTGGGGCTCATCGCCCAAGACGAGATAGTCCACAAGTGGGATTTGCACGAGGGCAGACTATCCCAGCACCCGATGCGGCGGACCAACTGCTAAGGGCGGGCGGGCCGGGAATCGGCCTGTGCCGGCTATTGGGGGATGTCGAATCCCTCGGGGAAACCGCCGTCCATGTAGGCCGATGTTTCCACCTTCTTCTTGATGCGGAAGCCGTCAGGAGTCCGGGTGACGGTGTCGTGATACCAGCCGCCCACAAAGAACAAGTGCAGCCCCGACCCGTTGGGGTCGAACTTTCCATCGTCGTCGACGGGCATGCCCATCGGATTGTGGAAGATCGTTGTGCACTCGGCGGTGTCGCCGTCCCAACTGCGGATGTAGGTCTTGCCCACCATGTGCTGGGTCATGGGAAAGATGGAAAGCGCCATTTGGAGCCAGCCCTTGACGGTGGGATAGTCGGCGTTGGCTTCGTCCACGCCGGGAGCCGACGAGGAGTAGTCCAAATGGGCGTCGGGGGTAAACACCGTGTCGAGTAGGTCCCAGTCCTTGTCGTCAATGGCGATGGTGTACCGGACGATGGTGTCCTCAATGGCCAGTCGGTCAACGGGGTCAGGCATGCTCATGGCGGGTCACCGTAGTGGATGATCTCCCCCAATGGCCTACGGGGGCGGGTGGCCGATGAACTGGGACGCTGATCGGAGGGGTGGCCGAGGGCCACGGTTCCAACGACGCGGCGTCCCGCAGGGATGCCAAGACCCTCGATTACCGCAGCCTCGTGCTCGAAGGCGCCGAAAAAGCACGAACCCAGGCCGGCAGCGGTGGCCCCTAGAAGCAGGTTGTGTACGGCCATGCCGGCATCAATCCACCAGTAAGGGACGGGCCAGGAGTCCGTGCTCTCGCCGAAGCCGGTGTGGGCCTTGTCAGCCTCGGCGTAACGTCGCACATAGCGCTGGGGCTCGGTGAGCACCACCACGAGGACGGGAGCAACCAGCAGGCCCGGCCAGGGGAACTCGGCTCGCCGATCCGGGGTGAGGGTCAGTTGCCAGTAGCGCTCGGGTTGGGCGACCACGCAGAACTCCACCGCCTGGGTATTGCCAGCCGACGGTGACCGGCGCGCTTGGTCAAGCAATTCATCGACGACGCCATCGGGAAGAGGATCGGGGAGAAAGTTGCGGCACATTGGCCGCCGAAGAGGTGGCGTGTTGCTCAGGCGTACTTGAGCAGGTCTTCGGCCATGATCCAGCCGAAGGCGATCATGGTATCGCCACCCTCGCGGTCCACTTTGTCGAACAGGGCAACTACGTCAGGGTCGATGCTGTCGGGCTTGGCCGTCTCGTAGTCGAGCAAACAGGCCTGGTTGTCGTCGCCCACCACCCGGAAGTCGCGGTCGAGATACCGAGAGGCGCTGATGTTGAACCGCTTGGCCAGCCGGCGTCCCCAGGCCCGCTCCTCGCCAGAGGCCTTGTGCCCGGGGCGGGGAACGATGTCCACCAGGGGCTTGAAGGTGTCAAATCCACCGGGGTTGTCGAACTGGGTTCCCATCAGCACGTCTTCGTCGGGGAAGGCCATCAGTGCCCGATGGAGCTGGGCCTCGGTCAATTGGCGGAGCACGGTGCTGCGCTTGGAGGTGCGGGCCACCGATGCCAGCCCCACTAGCACGCTCGGCGTTCCGCCGATGCGCTCCAGGGTGGAGAAGGAGAATCCCCGGAGTTTCCCGTTCTCCCGGGCGGTGGATATCAGCACCCACTCTTCGGTTTGCTTGGAGAGCAACCCCACCGAATACGGGTTAGGGCCGTCAGCACACATATCTGCCATCTCGGCGAGTTCAGCGTCGGTGACCGCTGTGCAGTCCTTGGTTTCGACGTCGATAGCCATGTGCTGCTCGTCCTCCTCGCTCGTTGATTTCCCACAGATTCCCCCCGTGGGTACCCCTATAGTCCATCAATCACCCAGGCAGGCGTGCAAACCCGCAGGAATACAAGGGTTTTGCCGAGGGACTGGACGACAGCAAAATGCCAGCTTGTCGGGCTACACGGCGATGACGTTCTCGCCCAGCATCTCCCGCAGCTCACCGATCAACCCGCTTCCCGCGTCCACCCCATAGGCCGATGAGAGCTTGATCCCCTTGTCAACGCTGAGCATCAAGATCACCTCTGATTTGCCGGGATGAGCGGCAAGAGCCGACTTGAGGGTGTCAATCCGATCGGGAGACAGCCCATAAGCCCCGAGGTTCAGCCTCAGGGTGGGCGTTCCGTTGGCCAAGGCCGGATCGATCGGCTCCACTCCGAAGCAGATCAGGTTGGGCTCGTCATCACGGCGGTCAAACCGGCCCTCGAACACCACCACCAGGTCGTCGGCGAGCTTGTGGCCGTGTTCCTCCATAGCCCGGGGGAACAGGGTCACCTCCATGTTCCCGTACATGTCCTCGAGGTCGCATGACGCCATCAGCTCGCCCTTGCGGGTCCATCGCTTGCGCAGGCCACTGACCACCCCGCCGACTTTCACCGATGTGCCCTCCTCCACTTCGGCCAGCTGGTCGATCCGATGGGTGGTCTTTCGGGCCAGCACCCCTTCCATGCCCATGATGGGGTGGTCGGACACGTAGAGCCCCAGCATCTCCTTTTCGGCGGCCAGCCTCCGGGCCTTGTCGAACTCGACATCGGGGATATCGACGCGCTCCTCGAAGCTCTCCTCGCTGCCCTCGCCGAACAGGCTCATAATTCCCTGGCTGCGCTCCCGCTGCTGTTGAATGCAGCGGCGGACGATCGTCTCAGACACGTTGAGCAGCCCCTGGCGGGGATGGCCGAACGAGTCGAAGCAACCCGCCTTGATGAGGGCTTCGACAACGCCCTTGTTGAGCACTATGGGATCGACCCGCGAGCAGAAGTCGTGGAAGTCTTCGAAGGGGCCGTTCTCCCTCCTCTCGTCGAGGATCATCTGGGCGGTGCCCGTGCCCATGTGGCGGATGGCCGACAGTCCGAATGAGATGGCCTTCTCGCCGTCGGGGGCCCCGATGGCGGCGAAATCCGACTCCGAGAGGTTCACATCGGGCAGCGCCACCGTGATCCCCATCTGGCGGCACTCGGCCAAGTACACGGCGGCCCTCTCCAGCTTGCTCTTGACGCTGGTCAACAGCGCGGCCATGTACTCCACCGGGTAGTTGGCCTTGAGGAAGGCGCACTGATAGGAGATGAGCCCGTAGCCATAGGAGTGGCTTTTGTTGAAGGCGTAGTCGGCGAACTGCTCGATGATGTCGAAGAGATGGGTGCCCAAATCCGAGCCGTAGCCACTCTTCTCACAGCCGGCCACGAAGGAGTCCCGCTCCTTGGCCATCAGCTCCCGGTCCTTCTTGCCGCAGGCCTTGCGGAGGTTGTCGGCGTCGGCCAGGGAATAGCCGGCAAACTTCTGGGCCACCCGCATCACGCTCTCCTGGTAGATCATCAGCCCGTAGGTGTCGCCCAGGATGTCGGCGGCGTCCTCGTGGAACACCTGCACCGGTTTGCGTTCGTTCTTGCGGTCGGCGTAGTCGTTGTGCATGTTGGCCGCCATCGGCCCGGGCCGGTAGAGGGCCACGAGGGCGGCCACGTCGTCGAAGCTGGTGGGCTTGAGCGATCGGATCAGCGAGCGCATCGGACCGCTCTCCAACTGGAATATGCCGATGGTCTCCCCCCGGGCCAGCATCTCGTAGGTGGCGGCGTCGTCTAGCGGCAAGTTGTCGATGTCGATGTCCACGCCGTGAGACTGCTTGATAAGCCCGACGGTGTCTTCAAGCACATCTAGGTTTCGCAGGCCCAGAAAGTCCATCTTGAGCAGCCCGAGTTCCTCCACCGCGTGCATCTCGTACTGGGTGACGATGGGGGCATCATCGAAGCTCTGCCCCGTCGAACCCTTGCGCTGTATGGGGAGGTGCTCGGTGAGCGGATCTTTGGTGATCACCACCGCGGCGGCGTGAATGCTGTCCTGGCGGCGCAAGCCCTCCAAGCCCCGGGCCACATCCACCACCTTGCGGGCGTCCTCGTCGCTCTCGTACATCTTCCGCAGATCGGCGGCCGCGGTGTAGCCGTCGGCATACTCCTCGGTCTTCTCCAGGCAGGCCCACAGCGGGGTGTCACGGCCCAGCACCAGCGGGGGCATGGCCTTGGCCAGCTTGTCGCCCAGGGAATAGGGGAGGTTCAGCACTCGGGCGCTGTCTCGCACCGCGGCCCGGGCCTTGATGGTGGAGAAGGTGATGATCTGGGCCACGTGGTCTTCGCCGTACTTGTGGGAGACGTAGCGGATGATCTCGTCGCGATAGCGCGAGTCAAAGTCCATGTCGATGTCGGGCATGGAGACTCGGGACGGGTTGAGGAAGCGCTCGAACAGCAGGTCGTAGCGGATGGGATCCAGATCGGTGATGCGCAGGGAGTAGGCCACGGCGCACCCGGCCGCGCTGCCCCGGCCCGGGCCCACCCGGATGCCCCGTTCCCGGGCGTAGCGGATCAGGTCCCAGGTGATGAGGAAGTAGGAGGAGAAGCCCATGTCGGAGATGACCTTGAGCTCGAAGGCCAGCCGGTCGGCCACCTCCTCGGAAAGGGGAC
>JAJDTA010000043.1 GCA_022827405.1 Acidimicrobiia bacterium | reverse complement strand
GGTCGATGTCGCCCATGTTGGCCAGCGTGCCCTCGGAGGCCACCGGGATGTCGATGCGGAAGCAGTTGACCGCGATGCGGTCGGGATGGAGCTGCCGGGCCAAGTCGGTGGTCATCCGCTCCAGGGCCAGTTTCGACATGCCGTAAGACATGAGGCCGGGAACCGGGCGCAGTGCGGCCAGCGACGACAGGCTGAGGATGCGTCCCCGCTCCGCGGCCCGCAGGTGGGGCAGGGCAGCCCGCACGGTGAGCAGCGGGGCCCGCAGGTTGATGTCCATGATGAGGTCGTAGCGCTTGAGGGGAATGTCCACCTCGCCCACAAAGGTGACCGCGGCGTTGTTCACCACCACGTCGAGGCGGCCCCACGCCTCCACTGGGGCAGCCACCATGGCCTCGATGTCGTCAGCCGAGGTCAGGTCGGTGGGCACGGCCAAGGCCTCCCCGCCGGCGTCGATCACCGTCGCGACGGTCTCGTCGATGGTGCCGGGGAGCGGCTTGGGCGACTCCTTGGTGGACCGGGCCGCGCACGCCACCTTGGCCCCCTTGGCTGCGGCGGCCACGGCAATGGCCGCGCCCACGCCCCGGCTGGACCCGGTGACCAGTACCACTTTCCCCGCGAGATCGAAGGGCTCAGACATCAGCGCTCCATGGCATGCCTCGCTACCCTAACGAATGACCAGTTCTCGGCTGGAGTGGATCCTGAATGAGCGAGTATCAGCATCTGACGGTGACGCCAGTGGGCGGCTGCATCGGCGCGGAGATCGGCGGGGTGGATCTCGGAGATAATCTGGCCGACGAGGTGGTGGCCGAGATTCGCCAGGCATGGCTGGCCCATCTGGTGGTGTTCTTCCGCAACCAGCACCTGACTCTCGAGCAGTACTCGGCGTTCGCCCGCAAGATCGGAACCCCTGGGCGGTACCCGTTTGTGCCGGGACTGCCCGACCACGCCGAGATCATCGAGGTCAAGAAGCTGCCCCACGAGACCGTCAACTTTGGCGGCATCTGGCACACAGACACCGCCTACCTGGAACGACCGCCGATGGCGTCGATGCTGTTGGCCCGGGAGGTGCCCGCTGCGGGCGGTGACACCGAGTTCGCCAACATGTACGCCGCCTACGATGCGCTGTCCGACGGGCTGAAGGAGTTCCTGCGGGGTCTGCGGGCCGTGAACAGCTCGGCGATGGCCGATGTGTCCAAAACCCGGGAAGACCGCATTGCCGACGCTACCGAGGCCGGCCACACGTCAGCCGAGAGCTATGAGGCGGTCCATCCGGTGGTCCGCACCCACCCCGAAACCGGTCGGCCGGCGCTCTATGTAAATGTGGCCCACACCGCCCGGTTCGAGGGCATGACCGAAGAAGAGAGCCAGCCCCTGTTGCGGTTCCTATTCGCCCACCAGTCCCGGTCGGAGTTCACCTGCCGGTTCCGCTGGGCGCCGGGCTCGCTGGCCCTGTGGGACAACCGCTGCGCCATGCACAACCCCATCAACGACTACCACGGCCAGCTCCGGGTCATGCACCGCATCACCTTCGAGGGCGACGAGCCCCACTAGGCGATCCGCCGGGTTGACCCCGGAGGCCAGCTCAAACGATCCGCGAATCCGAATCAGAGGGCCAGTAGCGATCCCGCAGGTAGCGCTTCATCAGCTTGCCGTTGGGGTCTCGGGGCAGCGACTCGTCGAAGTCCACTCCCCGGGGGCACTTGAAAGCGGCCAACCGGTCGGCGCACCAGGCCAACAATGCAGCCTCGGTGTCGGCGCTTGACCGGCCTGGCTCTACTAGCTGGACCACCGCCCGCACCTCCTCGCCCAAGTCGTCGTTGGGCACCCCGATCACGGCTGCGTCGGCCACCTCGGGGTGCATGATGAGCGCGTCCTCGATCTCCTGGGGGTAGATATTCACGCCGCCGCTGATGATGGTGTGGGCCACCCTGTCGGTGAGGTACAGGTAGCCCTCCTCGTCGAGGCGCCCCATGTCGCCCAGCGTGCGCCAGCCGTTGGGGTGGGCGGCGGCTGCCGTCCGCTCGGGATCGTTGTGGTATTGGAAGTCCCGCCCCCCGTCGAAATACACCACCCCGACCTCGCCAGTGGGCACCTCATTGCCGTCGGGGCCCACGATGTGTACCGGTTGCAGCGGCCGTCCCACCGAGCCGGGGTGGGCCAGCCACTCCTCAGAGGTGATTGCGCTGTGGCCGATGTCCTCGGTACCGGCGTAGTACTCGAACAAGATCGGCCCCCACCACTCGATCATCTGCTGCTTGACCTCCACCGGGCAGGGGGCGGCGGCGTGGATGGCCAGCTGGAGGCTGGACACATCGGCGGCCTCGCGGACATCGGCGGGCAGCTTCAGCATGCGGGAGAACATGGTGGGCACGAATTGGGCATGGGTCACCCGGTGCTCGCCGATGAGGCGGAGGCAGTCGGCCGGGTCGAACCGCTCCATGAGCACCACGGTGCCCCCCACCCGATGCACGCACATGCAGAACACCAGCGGGGCCGAGTGGTACAGGGGAGCGGGCGACAGGTACACGCTGGTGTGGTCCACGGCGTAGTTGCCCATGGCCAGCGCCGTCTGCACCGCGGGGTTGGCCGGATCACCGATGCCGGTCTGGGATGTCGGCTTGCGGATGCCCTTGGGCCGGCCGGTGGTGCCTCCCGAATACACCATCTCCCGGCCCTCGCCCTCATCCGCGATGGGCGCGGTGGGCAGATCAGCGGCCGCCTCAGCCACGCACTCGAACCCGTCTGGGGCGTCGTCCCCGGTGGTCAGGCGCACCGGAACCCTGGCCAAGTCCAGATCGGCCACCACCGGAGCGGTTCGACCCGACGCCACCACCGCGCCAGCCCCGCAATCGTCCAGCACGGCCTGCACCTCGCCCGCAGTGAGGTGGTAGTTGATCGGTGTGTAGATCAGCCCGGCCAACTGTGCGGCCCACAACACCGCCATCGACTGCGGAGTGGTCTCCGACACGATGGCCAGATGGTCGCCAGCCCCAAGGCCCCGATCCCGAAGAAGGTGGGCCAGCCGGTTGGCCTCCTCGTCCAGCATCCGGTAGGTGATCACCTCGCCGGTCCGGCCCATGATCACCGCCGGGTGGTCGGGCGCCTGGGCTGCAAACCGACGGGGATGGAGCATCTCCGAGTCCATCGGCGGGACGATAGTTGCTCATGCTGTCCGAGGGGTTCTCGGCCGAACCCCGGCTATAGGGTGAGGCCAGCCTTGGGCAAACAGGGAGAATTCAGCCATGTGGCACGAAGAAAAGCTGTTGATAGACGGGGAGCTGAGGGCCGCCGAGGGGGGCGGCGTGTTCGAAACGCTTAACCCCGCCACCGAGGAGGTGCTCGGGGTGGCCGCCAACGCCACCGATGCCGATGCGGTGGCCGCAGTGGCTGCCGCCCGCCGGGCATTCGACGCCACCGACTGGGCCACCGACCACGACTTTCGGGCTAAGTGCCTGCGGCAGTTCCATGCCGCGCTGGAGCGCCATCTCGAAGAGATGCGGGAGCTGACCGTGGCCGAGGTGGGCTCTCCGGTGATGCTCACCTACGGCGGCCCGCAGCTCGAGGCGCCGGTGGGGTCGGTCAAGTGGGTGGCCGACATGATGGACGGCTACCAGTGGTCCGAAGACCTCGGCGTGGTCGAGTCCTACGGGGGCCACCACCGGCGGTGGATCGAGCGGGAGGCGGTGGGCGTGGTGGCCGCCATCACCGCCTACAACTT
>JAJDTA010000176.1 GCA_022827405.1 Acidimicrobiia bacterium | reverse complement strand
GACCGGAATGCTCATCGCCACATCCTCCCCCAGCCTCTGGCCAATTATGCACCGCATTACAGTGTCGGCATCACCCGCTCATCGGTCGCGACCCACATCAGCAACCTCACGGCTCAAGGCAAGGCAAGGGGGCGAGGCTATGTCGTGGCCGACGAGCCCTATGTTGTCGTCATTGGCGGAGCGAACGTCGACATCGAGGGCCGATGCTCCACACCACCACTGCCACACGAATCGAACCCTGGTGCCGTCGCCATCTCGGCTGGTGGCGTCGGCCGCAACATCGCCGCGAATCTCGCCGCGACCGGACTCCAAACACACCTGGTAACCGCCCTCGGAGAGGACGACCACGGCCAACTCATCTACAACCGCACATCAACAAGCGGCGTTGATCTGTCGCCGGTGCTGTGGACCTCCCAGCACCCGACGGCCACCTACCTGTCCATCATTGACGCAAACGGCGAACTCCTCATGGCCGTCAACGATATGGCCATCACCGCAGTCGTGGACCGCAAGGCCATCGCCGCGCGCGCGGAGCTCTTGCGCCACGCCCGGGTTGTGGTTGTGGACTGCAACCTCAACGACGAAGCCCTCGATGAGATCACCAGCCTCTCCCCTACTGTGTTCGTCGACACAACCTCGGTCGCCAAGGCACCCCGGATTCGGCCCTATCTGGATCGCATCCACACGCTGAAGCCAAACCGCGCCGAGGCGACCGCGCTCACCGGGATCGACATTCACAACACCGGGACAGCTCGCATAGCTGCGCAGCGGCTCCTTGACGCTGGTGTCACCACCGTCTACCTAACGCTCGGACCCGACGGTGTCGTCTGGGCCGACCAGGAAGGCGGCGGCGGATTCCTCCCGGCACCACAGATTCACGCGCTCAGCACGACCGGCGCTGGTGACGCGTTCACCGCAGCACTCGTTAGGGGATTCTGCAACCTCACCGGCCCCGACGAACTCATCGAGCTCGCCACCGAGCAAGCCGCAGCCATCACTACCGAACTCACCCCCGGCCTCCAGTAGGCCGGCAATCCCCAGGAGATGTATTGAACTCACAGCACACGCCCCACATCGTGTTCAGTGACGAGGTCGCCGCCGCAGCAGCCAACCAGGAAGCGATCGTTGCTCTCGAGTCCACCATCATCACCCACGGAATGCCCGCCCCTGACAACGTCGAGACCGCCCGTCACCTGGAAGCAGCCGTTCGCGCCAACGGCGCAACCCCAGCCACGATCGCGGTCGTCGACGGCGTCGCCCGCATCGGACTCACTGATGAGGAGCTTGACCGGCTCGGCCAGCCCGACCCGGAGCTCGTCAAGATCGGCAACCAGAATCTCGCCGCGTCGTTCTACCTTGGTCAAACTGGCGGTACCACCGTCGCGGTAACGATGAAACTCGCCGCTCTCGCCGGAATCAGGATCTTCGCCACGGGCGGGATCGGCGGCGTTCACCGCGGCGCGCAGCACAGCTTCGACATCAGCGGCGACCTCGAAGAGCTCGCCCGCACCCCCGTGGCCGTTGTGTCCGCAGGCTTCAAGTCGATCCTCGACATCGCCAAGACCACCGAATACCTAGAAACACTTGGAGTCCCGATCGTCGGCTACCAGACGGCGATTCTCCCGTCCTTCTACAGCATCGACAGTCCCCATGAGGTCAACCTCCAGTTGGATAGTCCCGAAGCCATCGGCGACTACCTTCACACCCACTGGAACCTTGACCCAGCCCGCGGTGCCGTGATCGCGAACCCCATCCCACAACACGCCGCAATCCCTACCGACCGCATAGAGGCGGCAATAGCCCAAGCGTGCGTTCACGCCGATGCTGAGGGCATCAGCGGCAAAGAACTCACCCCATTCCTACTGCAATGGCTCGTCGATGCAACCGACGGCGAGAGCCTAGAAGCGAACAAAGAGCTGGTGCTCAACAACGCGAAGGTCGCAGCGCTGATCGCCCAGCACCTCACATAGCCATGTGAGTCCCAAGACAAAGAGGGTGGTGCCAACAGCCCCCACGCGTAACGACTGCAACCCGCTGCAAATACAACAGTACGATGACCAAGCGATGACGGCCCCCCGCAACGTCCCCGAGAAGCCCGCGCTCGAGGGCCTCGAAGCCAAATGGGACGAAATCTGGGAAGCAAACGGAACGTACCGCTTCGACCGCACCGCCACCCGCGACCAGGTGTACTCCATCGACACTCCACCGCCGACGGTCAGCGGCTCGCTTCACGTGGGCCACATGTTCAGCTACACCCACTGCGACACCCTGGCCCGGTACCAGCGCATGCAGGGCAAGCAGGTGTACTACCCCATGGGCTGGGACGACAACGGCCTGCCCACCGAGCGCCGGGTGCAGAACTACTTCGGCGTCCGCTGCGACCCGTCCCTCCCCTACGACCCGCACTATCAGCCCCCCGACGAGCCCGGCAAAGACCAGCTCCCCATCTCCCGGCGCAACTTCGTGGAGCTGTGCGAGCAACTCACCGCCACCGACGAGCAGGCCTTCGAGGAGCTGTGGCGCCGCCTGGGCCTGAGCATCGACTGGTCGCTCACCTACGCCACCATCGACGAGCGCAGCCGCCGGGCCTCCCAGCGGGCCTTCCTCCGCAACCTGGCCCGGGGCGAGGCCTACCAGAGCGAGGCCCCCAGCCTGTGGGACATCACCTTCCGCACCGCAGTGGCCCAGGCCGAGCTGGAAGACCGAGAGCGCCCCGGCGCCTACCACCGCCTGGCCTTCCACCGCCCCGACGGCAGCGACCTGCCCATCGACACCACCCGCCCGGAGCTGCTAGCCGCCTGCGTGGCCGTGGTGGCCCACCCCGACGACCAGCGCTACCAGCCCCTGTTCGGCCAAACCATCACCACCCCCGTGTTCAAGGCGGCAGTGCCCATGGTGGCCCACACCCTCGCCGACCCCGAAAAGGGCACCGGCGCGGCCATGATCTGCACCTTCGGCGACACCACCGACGTGACCTGGTGGCGGGAGCTAAACCTGCCGGTGCGAGCCATCGTCGACCGGGGTGGCCGCATCGTGGTCGATGCCCCCACCGGCATCGACCCCGCCCCCTACGCCGAGATCGCCGGAAAAACCATCCACGGCGCCCAGCAGCGCATGGTTGAACTCCTCCAAGAATCCGGCGAGCTGATCGGCGAGCCCCGCCCCATCACCCACCCGGTGAAGTTCTTCGAGAAGGGCCAGCGCCCCCTTGAGATCGTCACCTCCCGCCAGTGGTACATCCGCAACGGCGGGCGCGACCAAGCCTTGCGCGACGCCCTCATCGACAGAGGCCGGGAGCTCAACTGGGTGCCCGAGCACATGCGGGTCCGCTATGAGAATTGGGTCGGCGGGCTGAATGGCGACTGGCTCATCAGTCGCCAGCGCTTCTTCGGCGTGCCCTTCCCCATCTGGTACCCGCTGGACGACGACGGCCAGCCCGACTACGACCACCCCATCGCCGCCGACGAGACCAGCCTCCCGATCGATCCCTCCTCCGACACGCCCCCCGGCTACGCCGAAGACCAGCGAGACCAGCCTGGAGGATTCGCCGCCGACCCCGACGTGATGGACACCTGGGCTACCTCGTCGCTCAGCCCCCAGATCGCCTGCTATTGGGAGGACGACCCCGACCTGTTCGAGCGGACCTTCCCCATGGACCTGCGCCCCCAGGCCCACGAGATCATCCGCACCTGGCTGTTCGCCACGGTGACCCGGGCCCACTTCGAGCACGACGGGCTGCCGTGGTCCACCGCGGCCATCTCCGGCTGGGTGCTCGACCCCGATCGCAAGAAGATGTCCAAGTCGAAGGGCAACGTGGTCACCCCCATGGGCACCCTGGAGCAATTCGGCGCCGACGCCCTGCGCTACTGGGCGTCGTCGGGGCGACCCGGCACCGATACTGCCTTCGAGGAAGGCCAGATGAAGGTGGGTCGGCGCCTGGCGGTGAAGATCCTCAACGCCAGCCGCTTCGTGCTCGGCCAAGAGCCCGCCGCCAACGCCCTGCCCACAGAGACCCTCGACCGGGCCCTGCTCGCCCACTTGGCCGACCTGATCGACGATGCCACCGCGGCCTTCGACAAGGGCGACTACGCCCGAGCCCTGGAGAGCACCGAGACATCGTTCTGGTCGTTCACCGATGATTATCTGGAGCTGGTGAAGAACCGGGCCTATGGCGGGCGGGGCGGACCGGAGGGCGAATCGGCCCGCTACACCCTGGAGACGGCTCTCACCGCTTACCTAAAGCTGTTCGCCCCGTTCCTGCCCTATGTGACCGAAGAAGTGTGGTCGTGGTGGCAGGAAGGCTCGGTCCACCGTTCCGCCTGGCCCGTCGGCACTGAGCTGCGGGCAGCGGCCGGCGACGTGAACCCCCAGGCCGCCGCGGTGGCCGCCGA
>JAJDTA010000056.1 GCA_022827405.1 Acidimicrobiia bacterium | reverse complement strand
CACCGGCCCGTACCCGAGGGGATCAGGGTGGAGCGGGCCGATGACGGCGCCTACGTAGTGGTGGGCCGATCGGCCGAGCGCACGGTGGCATTGTCCGACATCAACGCCCCCGGGGCGTGGGAATTCGCTCGCCAGCGCCTTGAGAGGCTGGGGGTGAATCGGGCCCTGGCCCGGGCCGGTATCAAAACAGGTGATACGGCCCGGATCGGCGAGTTCGAATTCGAGTATCACGATGAAGACGAGTACTTCAGCGAAGAGGTGTCGTCGTGATCGTAGTGGTCAAAATCGGTACGTCCTCGATCACTGAGGTCGATGGGACCATCAAGTCAGACGCGGTGGCCAAGCTGAGCAGCGAAGTGGCCGCCGCGAAAGCCGATGGGCATCAGGCAGTGGTGGTTAGCTCGGGGGCGATCGGCGCCGGATTGCCGGTGCTGGGCTTCGAACAGGGCCGCCCCCGGGACTCGGTCACCCTGCAAGCGCTCTCCTCGGTGGGTCAGAGCAGGCTGATGTCCCTGTACCAGGAGTGCTTGGACAGCTATGGCCTGATTTGCGGCCAGGTGCTGCTGGCCCCCCGGGATTTCCTGGAGCGCCCGCAGTATCTGCACGCCCGGCGCACCCTTAACCGGCTGCTGAAGCTGGGGGTGGTACCCATTGTCAACGAGAACGATGCGGTGGCTGACGACGCCATCCGCTGGGGGGACAACGATCGCATTTCGGCCTTGGTGGCCCACATGGTGGGGGCGGAGTTGCTGGTGCTTTTGACCGACACCGAGGGAGTCCACACTGCCGATCCCCGCTCGAATGATGAGACCCGGATCGTGGAGGAGATCACCAATTTAAGCTTGCTGGATGAGTTGGCCGCGGCCGCGGGCGGGGCGGGCACTGATCGGGGCAGCGGCGGCATGTCCTCGAAGCTGGCCGCGGCCCGGATTGCCAGCTTGTCGGGGGTACGGACGGTTATCGCGGCCGCTCATCGCGACCAAGTGGTGGCCGACGCGCTGGACCACAGCCCGGGAGTCGGAACGACCGTAACTGCCCAGCCCCAGCGGATGAGTGCCCGCAAGCTGTGGATCGGTTTCGCCATGGTGCCCTCCGGCACCGTATGGGTGGATGACGGTGCCCGCCGAGCCGTGGTTGAGCGGGGGGCCTCGCTTCTGGCCATAGGCATTACCCGCTTCGAAGGCGCCTTCCAGCCGGGCGATGCGGTGGATGTCCGGGGGCCCGACGATCAGGTCTTTGCCCGCGGCCTGATGGAAGTCTCCTCAGACGACATGAACTCGGTGGTGGGCTTGCGCTCCGACGCGCTGCCTGCCGGCGCGCCTGACGAGGTCATTCACCGCGATTCTTTGACCGTGCTGCCTTTGTGATCTGGGCCAAGGCCCGCTCCATCAAGTTTGCGGCCTCCTCGGCGGCAGCCACCCCCGAGCCTCGGCCCAACACGACGTAGATCCCTCCGGTTACCAGCAAGGCCACTGGAGCGGACACCAGCAGCGGCAAAGGCTCCAGCCCCCAGGCCAGTACACCGCCCAGCACCGCGGCCGACAGGGCGGCAACTGCCAGGCGTCCCGTCGGACCCCGCACCGTGCGGCGGCGCAGAAGGAAGCGGACCCGATGGCGCAGGATGCCGTATTCCAGCCATGCGGCCACCGTGCTTCCCAGGGCCAGACCCACCGCTCCCAGCCGCACCGCGCCGTCGGCCCGCTCGGCATCCGACAGCGGCGACAGCACCTTGAAATCACCGAGGCGCTCCACGCTGCCGTTGATCACCGCGTAGGAGTCGAAGCTGAACATCAGCACCACTCCCACCGCAGCAGCCAATGCCACCCGCACCACCGCCACCCGGGCCGGGCCCTTGGCGTCGCCCGCCGCGAAGCAGGCGTTTTGCAGCAGGCGTGACGAAGCCGAGGCCACCAGCCCCAGGCTGTAGGCGGCCAGGATCCACCACACCTGCACGGTCTGGTCGCCGTTGAACTGCCCCCGCTCCAGCAGCGCACCGACGATCAGCCCGCCCAGGGTGATGAACGCCACCGCGGAGAACAGAACATAGAACCCGATGCGGTCGAGCCCCGTTTGCAATCGCCGCACCAGTGCTTCGGGGTCGCCCTGCTCGCGGGCCATCTCCGGCAGGTCGCTGGCCGCCACGCTCATGGCGAACAGGCTGATTGGCAAAAAGTAGATCACCTGGGCGAACCCCAAAGCGGCGATCGCCCCCCCGGCCAGCAGCCCGGCGAGGATCAAGTCCACATAGGCCGACACCTGCACCACACCTCGACCGATGAGCGCGGGCCCGAACCGGTTGAGCACCACCCCGACATCGGGGCGCCGCCAGTTCAGGCTGAGCCGCAATGTCGGGACCAGCCGGAGCACCAGCGGCACCTGCACCAAGAATTGGAGCGCCCCGCCCAGCACCACTCCCCAAGCGGCCATTCTGGCGATGTCGGAAGCCCGGGTCGCGGGATCCACGTCGTGCCACACCAGCCAGGCCCCCACCATGAACGCCACTTGGGCGACGTTCCAGATCACCGGTGCGGCATAGGACAAAAAGAACCGGCGGTGGGCGTTCAAGACACCCAGCGCCCACGCGGCCAGCACAATGAAGCCGATTCCGGCGAACATGACTCTGACGAGCTCGACGGTCAGATCAGCAGTGTCGTCTGACAGGCGCCACAGAAGCAGCGACACCAGCGGCTTGGCCAGCACCCATCCGGCCAGTACGAACAGTCCGGTGATCACGGCCAGCAGCCCGAACACCGCTCCGGCCAGCCGACCGGCGTCCTTTCGCCGTCCCTGCTCAACCAGTTGCGAGTAGATCGGAATGAACGAGGCCGATAGCACCCCCTCGCCCAGCAGGTTCTGGAGCAGACGGGGGATGGTCAGGGCGGCCCGGTAGGCGTCGCCCACGCGGCCTGCGCCGATGAACGCGGCCACGGCCACCTCCCGGCCGATGCCGGAGACGCGAGATAGGAAGATCCCCGCCCCCACCAGGATCGCCCCCTTGCCGCTGGAGCGCGTGGAGTTTGGAGTGTCAGCCATTGCCCTGCTTCCTGAACGCCCTCTTGCCGTTGGGGCACAGGGCGCAGTCCGGGCCGTCAAGTCGCTGTTGATCCGCTGGAATGCCAAAACACGCTACCGGAGCAATAGGCGCAGTCGGGTACGCTCGCGCGGTGAGCGCTGATACACCCATGGCCGAGCTGGCCGACCGGGCCAAGGCCGCGGCCCGGGTTCTGGCCACCGCCGACACCGAGACCAAGAACCATGCGCTGTTGCTGGCCGCCGACCAACTGGAGCAGGCCCGCGACGATTTGTTGGAGGCCAACCAGGCCGACGTGGAGTCGGCGACTGCGGCAGGAATGAGCCCCACGCTGGTCGACCGCCTCCGGTTGACCGACTCCCGGCTGGAGGGAATGGCCGGGGGTTTGCGCAAGGTGGCCAGCCTGGCCGACCCGGTGGGGGAGATCGTCGGAGGCTGGGTGGTGCCCTCCGGCCTGCGGATCAGCCAGGTGCGGGTGCCGCTGGGCGTGGTGGCCATCGTGTACGAGAGCCGCCCCAACGTGACCAGCGACGCGGCCGGACTGTGCCTCAAGTCGGGCAACGCTGCTTTCTTGCGGGGGTCATCCAGCGCGCTGGGCTCCAACTTGGCCATTGCCAGCGTGATGCGAGACGCCTACGAGAAAGCCGGGCTGCCCAGCGACGCCCTGGTGCTGGTGTCCGACACCAGCCATGCCGCCGCCGCTGAATTCATGCAGCTCCGAGACAGCATCGACTGCCTCATCCCCCGAGGCGGACCTGGCCTCATCGCCTCCATCCTGGACAACGCCACTGTGCCCTATGTGATCGACGGCGACGGCAACTGCCATGTGTACGTGGATGCCTCGGCCGATCTGGACATGGCCCGGCGCATCGTGGTGAACGCCAAGACCCAGCGCCCTTCGGTGTGCAACGCGGCGGAGTCCTTGGTGGTACACCGGTCGGTGGCGGACGAGTTGCTTCCTCCGTTGGCCGACGACCTAGCCGGAGTGGAGCTGGTGGGAGACGAGGTCTCCCAGGCCATCCTGGGCGCCGACCGCATCGGCGAAGCGACCGAGGCCGACTACTTCACTGAGTTCTTGGACCTGAAGCTGTCGGTGAAGGTGGTGGACAGCCTGGATGAGGCCATCGCCCATGTGAACGACACCGGCAGCGGTCATAGTGAAGCCATCATCACCGCCGATCTGGAGGCCGCCGACCGGTTCTGCACCGAGGTGGACGCCGCCGCGGTGCTGGTCAACGCCTCCACCCGATTCGTCGACGGCGAGGAGTTCGGTTTCGGCGCCGAGATCGGCATCAGCACCCAGAAGCTCCACGCCCGGGGACCGATGGGCCTGCGCCAGCTCACCACCACCAAGTACGTGGTCCGCGGTGAGGGCCAGGTGCGGGGCTAGGGCCTTACTGATTTCGGGGCTAGAACGGGCGAGGCATACCCTTCAATCATGAATTTCTCCTTTGCTGACGTCGACTCGGTGCGCAAGGGCCTGAGCGATGTGCAGTATCTGGCCGACGAGGGCATTGCCGGGGTGGTCTATCTGGCCGAGCGCTTGCAGAAGCCGGTGCTGGTGGAAGGCCCGGCGGGCACGGGCAAGACCCAGTTGGCCAAGAGCGTGGCCGAAGCCACCGGGGCCCGGCTCATTCGTCTCCAGTGCTACGAGGGCCTCGACGAGTCCAAGGCGCTATACGAGTGGAACTACAAGAAGCAGCTCCTGCGCATTCAGGCCGAGCGCCAGGGTGAGGACCCCGAGGGCGAGGGCATGTGGCAGCAGATCGAGGACGACTTGTTCTCCGAGGAGTTCCTTTTGACCCGGCCGCTGCTGGAGGCCATTCGCTCGTCCGATCCGGTGGTGCTGCTCATCGACGAGGTCGATCGGGTAGAGATCGAGACCGAGGCGCTGCTGCTGGAAATCCTGTCCGACTACCAGGTATCCATCCCCGAGCTGGGCACGGTGGCGGCCAGCCAGATCCCACTGGTGTTCCTCACTTCCAACAACACCCGGGAGCTCTCGGAAGCCCTCAAGCGTCGGTGCCTGTTCTTGCACATCGACTATCCCGATCTGGACCGGGAAAAGGAGATCGTGCTGGCCAAGGTGCCCGGCGTGGGCGAGAGCCTGGCCGACCAGGTGGCCCGCATCGTGCGGTCGGTGCGCCAGATCGAGCTGAAGAAGGCACCGTCGGTGTCGGAGACCTTGGATTGGGCTCGCACGCTGGTACTGCTGGGAGTGGAGCACATCGACGCCGACACCGCGGCTGAGACGGTGAACATCCTGCTGAAGTACCGCAGCGACATCGAGAAGGCGCTCAAGGAGTTCGCCTCGTCCGACGAGGACTTTGTCGCTCCGACCGCAACCCCATGACGCTTCTCGTCCAACGCAGCGTCACGTGCCTCCCACGTCATCCGTTGACGCCTCTGCGCTGATCCTGCCATGAAGGTCGAGCCCGCCACCTCACCGCTGCTGGCGCTGTTGGCTGGGTTCATCTCTGAGCTGCGGGCCGCGGGACTACCGGTCAGTCTCACCGAGAATCTGGACGCCATGGAGGCCATCCAGCACATCCCCATTGAGGATCGGGATGCGTTCAAGTACGCCCTGGCCGCCACGCTGGTGAAGAACCACGCCCATTGGCGAGCGTTCGAGACGGTGTTCGAGGTGTACTTCTCGCTGCGGGGGGCCGAGTACGACCTGGTGGACGGGGAGTGGCCCGAGGGCATGGACCTATCCGATTTCGTCGACGGGCTGGACGGCCAGCAGCAACGCCAAGGCGGGGGCGGCGGCGAGGCGATGTCGGCCGAACAACTGGCTGAGATGCTGTTCCAAGCGCTGATGCGGGGCGATGACGCCCTCATGCGGGCCATTGCCCGCCAGGCGGTTCAGCGCTACGCCGGCATGGAGCCCGGCCGCCCGGTAGGAGGCACCTACTACCTGTACCGAACGCTGCGGAACCTCGACCTCGACGGCGTGCTGGAGCGCCTGATGGACCAGGCCCGCCAAGATGCCCCCGGCGATCTCACCCCCCTCGAGGAGCGGCTAGAACGCGACGAGTTCGAGGCCCGCGTAGACCAGCTTCGCAAAGAGGTGGAGGCCGAGATCCGCCGTCGGCTGGTGGCCGACCGGGGAGTGGAGGCCATGGCCAAGACGCTCCGCAAGCCCCTGCCTGAGGACGTGGACTTCATGCACGCCAGCCGGGAGGAGATGATGGCCCTGCGCCGGGCCATCTACCCGCTCACCCGCAAGCTGGCCGTGCGGCTGGCCCGCAAGCGGCGCCACGGCCGCAAGGGTCCGCTGGACTTCCGCAACACCATGCGCCACTCGCTCTCCTACGGCGGTGTGCCGGCCGAGCCCAAGTTCCGCTATCCCCGCCCGGCCAAGCCCGAGATCATGGTGGTGGCCGACGTAAGCGGCTCGGTGGCCGCCTTCGCCCGGTTCACCCTGCATCTGGTGTACGCCATCAGCAACCAGTTCTCCAAGGTGCGCTCGTTCGTGTTCATCGACGGCCTCGACGAGGTGACCAGCTTCTTCGAGGGGGTGGACGACATCGGCGAGGCCGTCCATCGGGTGAATGCCGAGGCCGACGTAGTGTGGGTGGACGGCCACTCCGACTACGGCCATGCCTTCGAGGTGTTCTGGGAGCGCTACGGCAAAGACGTCGGCCCCAAGACCACGGTGATGATCCTGGGCGACGCCCGCAACAACTACCACGCCTCCCAAGCCTGGATCCTCAAAGAGATCGAGCACCGGGCCCGCAAAGTCTTCTGGCTCAACCCAGAACCCGGCGCCTACTGGGACACCGGCGACTCCATCGTGTCCGAATACGGCGTCCACTGCGACGGAGTCTTCGAAGTCCGCAACCTCCGCCAACTAGAAGGCTTCGTCGAAAACCTGGTGTAAGGCCGCAAGAACTGGACCCTGGAGTAGCCGTCCCAGCGACGCTGACACCTCCTTGCGTAGGGCCGCGGAAGCCAGACGACCGAGCCGCCCGCTCGGGGTTTCCAGCCCCTATTCAGTTATCAAGGTGCGAATTCCGGCTTGATCGTCTTTGGTCTCCTGGCAACGAATTCCGAGAGACATAGCGGCGGGCATTGCCGGGTTGCCCTGTGGGCGTGCAGTGCTCAGCTGAGCAGCACGGGGTTGCGCTGGGGAGGCCTATGAGTGTCCACGCCTGCATCGGGGAAGGGATCCGATGGTTGGTGAAGCTCAAAGCGCCCCGAATCAGGGCACTTGATGACCTGCCAGCCATCGTCGTGGATGTTGTGATGACAGCGGGCACAGACCAGAACCAAGTTGTCGAGGTTTGTCGGCCCACCCCAGGACCAGGGCTGAATGTGATGGGCCTGGCACCAGGCTGGATTCGCGTCGCAGCCGATGCACCCTTTATCTCGCAACGCTAGGGCCGCTCGCTGGGCCTCTGTGGCAACTCGCCGCTTGCGACCCAGCCAGAGCTCTTGAGTCTTGGCCCGAAACACACCGGGCAGGATGTCGGCATCGCAAGCCAACCGACGCAGCTCGCCCATCGGAATCGGTGTTCCATCGCACAGCCGGGCGTTGACCAACTCCCGGTGGACAACGTCGTAGTCGGCAATAACCAACAGTGCGGTTCGTGGCCGCTGGCCCGACTTCGGCTCCAAGATCAACTCGGCCAAGGCGTCGGCCATCCGCTGCTGCGGGGTTCGGCGATTCTTGGGGTCTTCTTCACGCCACAACTCCCGCTCCTTGTCGGAAATGGCCAGGGCGAGCCGGTTCCCGATAATCGGATCGAACTCGCCGGATAGAACGAACATCCCGTCTTCCCGGCTCTCAAAGAACCGGCCGGTGCGGTGCTTGCGCTGCTTGTCGAGGATTGACTGCCCGTCGTCCTCGGAGTGCTCCCGCTGTTCTTTGCGCACTGTGCGGGCAAATTGGTCGTAGGGTTCATGCTTGGCTGCCTCGGCCAGCACAGCTTCATCAATAGGTCCCTCCGATGAAGCCTTGGCGATCAGCCAAGCGTGCCTCTGCGGGATCTCGCCCGACTCCAGCGCCTTCCAAGTCTCAGCCAACCCAGTCAAACTGGCCGCGGTGTCCACCTCGCGCTTGGCCTCCCGCTTGGAAACCTGGAGTTCGTCCCGCGCCGCCATCTCCGCAGCACCCTGACCAAGCTGATCACGCTCGGCGTTGAAGAGGCGTACTTTCCACCCAGCCAGCCGGGCCTCAGCGCGTCGCACCGAGGACAGAGCGTCTCGCCGTTGCGTCTCCGACATACCCGCCGGGTCCGTCTCCGGAATCTGCAAAGCGACCTCAAAATCCCTGGTCACAGCCTCACTTGCCATGCCGAGCACAATATCTACGACCAGTGACAGTTTGTCTTGGCGATCTGAGCAGGCGGATCCGAAGGATCCAAACGATGGGGTTGAGGTCGGTTACCGACTCAAGACTTGTCGGCCGCGGCGGACTTCCAGGCTTCGAGCACCGGGCCGATGTGGTCGGGAAACGCCAAAGCCTCTGGCAACTCCCAACTCTGGAAGTAGCGTGCCTCACTCACCTCGGAAGGGTTGGCATCAAGATGGCCAGGGTGAGTTGCTCGGGCCATGTAGTAGATGTTCAGCGTTGACTCGACAGGCCGCTCCCCGGCAGTACAGGGCTGATCGGGATACCTATCCATCCAAATTCCCAGGAATCCAGTGATCGCGATGTCGAGGCCCACTTCTTCGCGCACCTCACGGATCGCGGTTGCCTCGGGATGCTCGGCGGGATCGCAGAATCCACCAGGAATGTCCCACGCGCCTCTCCATGGCTCACTGGCCCGTTTTACGAGGAGAACAGCATTGTCATGGATCACCAGCGCAGAGGCGCTTGGCTTGGGGTTAAGCCAGTGTGGCTCGTTGCACGCTGGGCAACTCGTAGGTGGAAGGTCGGCCAGCGCATGGCCACAATGCATGCAATACACCAGGCCAGACCCTAATGGGCGCAGGCCAGACTCAGCCCCGAGCGGCAATTGTCACAAGTGTCGCGCTCACACAATGATGCAAATGTCCTAGCTAGTGGTGCACGGATTGTTAGCCGCAGAGGGTGGTCACAGGAGGGCCAGTGAACGTGCTGGCTTCTGTTGAACAGGGGCAACCACAGGACGGATTGACCGGACTCGCCGTCTGATCCATGCGGCGGCCTCGGTGATTGCTGCGGTGACTTCGGTAGGCGGTCCGCTGAGGTCGATGGCCAGGGTGTGGAGGAGCTTGCCGGCGTGGCGGACGGTGATCGTACGCTCGGGAACGCCGCCGTCGTCGAGACAGTAGATCAACACGCCCTCGGGGAGATCCATTGCAGTGGTGTAGGCCAGTAGTTGGTAGTAGTCGCTTGTCCGGGCCCGGGCGTCGTCGGTGAGTTTGTACTTGATGTCGGCCACATAGACCTCGTGGCCTTGCTGGCGGAAAACCAGGTCGGGGCGGATCGGCACCTGTTGGCGAGTGTCCAAGTGGCGCTTGGACTGGCTCCGCACTTTGAGGTGCCCTCTCAAGGCGCGGCGCAGCCGTTGGGTGACGAAGTTCTCGAACAGCCGGTTCATGTCCACAACGAACGATGATGCGGCGTGTTGGCCACGCTGGTCGGCCAGGGTCAGATTCTCCAGCAGTAGACGGGCTAGTTGGAGAGCCGGCTGGTAGTGGGCATTCAGGCGGGTTATCGGTATTCGGTCGAGGTGGTCGGCCCGCATGAATTCGTCGGCCACATCTTCCAAGGAAACCACTTGCTGGAGCAGCCGGCGCCGGTCCTCTGGGTCGACTCGGGGCACACGCAGCGCCAGCCGCGTTGCCGCCTTTAGGTAGCGGTTCTCGGTGATATCCGGTGTGTACTCGTCGTATCGGCATGCTACGGGCAAAGCGATCCCTGCTTGGCGGAACTGGGCCGCCATGTCGATGCGGCCCCGCAGCGCGACGAGCCGGTCTTCTTGGTGCCGGTATGACCGCAGCAGCCCGCGGGCCAGGGTGGTCTCCAGAGTCCGGGTGTAGAACGCGACTACCGAGGGCAGGAGGTCTGCCTTGTTCGCATAGTCGAACGCCTCCTGCCTCCATGCGCTTTCGTCAAGCCCCACTTCCAGCAGCAGAAAGAGATTCTCAGGGCGGACCTTTGGGCGGATCAGCACCCGGAGATCATCGACAACCAGAGTACCCACCAAATTCTGGGCGGTGATCGAGTAGCTGTCGGCTTTTCCTGCCGGCTGCACCGTGATGACGCCCCTTCCCCTGGCGGCGAGGCGCTGTGCTTGCCCCTGAGCGAGTTCGACGGTGGTCGTCTCGTACTCGATGAGCTCGATCACATCGTTCACAAATCTGGGTTCTCCTCCGCGATGACCTCGGGATTGGCCATCACTTCTTGGAGCGCAGCCTCTTGCTCGGCCATTTCGGCCCTACCCGACTGGATGAGATAGCGCTTGTGAACCTGATCGAAGCGGAAGTTTTCGATCTGCTCGCGGTCGCCAAAGAACTGGTCTTCAATGAACGGCTCGATGTTGTACTTCCAAATGCGGCGCATCGCCTCCTCGTCGAGGCCTTGCTTCATGAAGTGGCTTGGCCCCAGCAGCAGGTGAGGCCCACCCAGTTCTACGTCGAGTTCGTCGTTGACTTGGGCGACGAGCTCGCCAACCCATTCCGGTTCATGGTTCGCGGCCAGCCAGCGCTTGAGCAATCCCTCCATGGGCCACCTATTGGGGAAGAACGGAATGAAGTGGAACCTTCGCCGCAGAGCGGCATCCACGAGAGCAATGGAGCGATCGGCGGTGTTCATGGTGCCGATGAACCACAGGTTTCGGGGAAGCTCAAACGCATCGTCGGGGCGGTAGAGGGTGCGCACGCTCTCGTCCCTGTACTCCAACAGGAACAGAAGCTCGCCGAACACCTTGGGCAAGTTGGCCCGGTTGATCTCGTCGATGATCATCACATGTTGCCGACTCGGTGCATCAGAGGCCCGTGCCGCCATGCGAGTCAGGGGGCCAGGAGTGAGCTGATAGGTCATGTCGCCGCTGTCTGCTTCCGGCCGGTAGCCCTCGAAGAAGTCCTCATAGGAAGTCGAAGGGTGGAACTGCACCAACGCCCGGCGGTTGTGATCGGGGGCGAGCGCTTCAGCCAGCTTCCGGGCCAAGTAAGTCTTGCCTGTGCCTGGTGGCCCGTAGAAGATCACCTGCCCTTTGTCTTCCAACAATTCAACGATGTCGTCCAAGAAGCCGCGGTCGACCAGCAGGTCTTCTGCTAGTTCATCTAATGGATCGGTCTCACCCTCTAGACCCTCATCGTCATGGTCACTCCCGTACGCATGCCAGAAGAAAAACTGCGACATCCCCCAAGGATCCTCAGGGAAGAACGGCTCTAGTCGCTCGCGTAGCAGCCTGTTGGATTCCACCTGGACTTCTCCGCTCGAGCCCGTGGGAGCGTCGAGTCCGAGGTAGGAGAGCATCCGCAGCTTGCCCTTGTCTCCTTCATAGGGGTAGACGCAGAGATACTTCTCAGGGTGTGTAATTGCCAGCAGTTTCATGATTACCGAGTCACGCAACCCCTTGACTCGAAATTGGTTGTCGGTAAGAAGTCGGTCGATGCGCTCAGCATCGGGGTCGTCTCCCCAGCACAAATAGCGGAAGGCTTGCATGATGCGGTCATACTCGGGTTCGTTGGCATCACGGAATGACCTATTCAACGCTGACATGGGTCCTGTGGCTCCGTACTTGCCTCCATTCCAGATCCGGCGGATGTCAGCGACATCAGCCAGGCCAATGGACTCGGGGGCGAGTATCTCCGCGAAGCGACGCTGTTCAGCTCGGTGCTCCTCATCCGAGGGTCTCGGATAACCAGACTCGATTCGGAACCTTTCGACGAGTGGGGCGATCGGGTCATCATCTCGCGCGGTTGGTGCCGGTTGTATCCCAGTTGCTTTGGCGAACAGTTTGTCGAACAGGGGCTTGAGTTGTTTGGCCGTTTCAATCACAGTTGCTCTCAAGTCAACGTCGGCGAATTCTTCTTGGTCGAACCACCTGCCATAGACAAACTCCGCACCGTGGGCCCCAATGAGGCCAACGTCCTCGCCGATTTGGGCGCTCGGACCGCTGAGAACTCGGCAGTCGCCAATGTCGGCCGACAAGAGTTCCGGCACAACTTGGTCCCACCACCCCTTAGGGGTTGCACCTGGGCGCAAGGCAATCGCCACACCCTGGGTGTTTACCCACACCCTCATGCTGAGCCCATGCCCAGATGCCTCCTTTGCCCGCCAGTCCACCCAGAGATCGGGTCGGGCGCGATTGGTTTTCGGCAAGCCGACGGCGAGTGTGAGGCCGAGCGCATCTGAGACTTCCTCAATAAGCTGGTCGCCCCAATACTTGGCGATACTCACCAAGGCGCAGGCGTTGATTTCCAAATCCCCGCCTCGGTGCCCCTCACCACGCTGCCCGAACACTGCACGATCCGACAACACCTCATCGAGGAACACCGGTCTTTGCCTCTGCCACCACACCGCGGTCGTCTGAAACTCGCGATGGTCGGTGGCGAGTCCTCGAACCCGCTCAGCAAAGGCCCGGTAGCGTTCGGGTGGTTCACTGGGAAGAGTCTCCCCAGTCGAGAACTCCATGAAGTCCGCAGCGCTTGGCCATAACACTGGCCAGCGATCCCAGTCGGCCAGTGCCCAGAAATACGACAAGAGGAACGGCACATTGCCTGGGGCTGGATGCGATCCTATTTTGATGCTCTCGACGTGATCGACAACTGTCTGGATCTTGGCGACCGCCTCTTCGTCTGAAGAGGGCGCGCTCAGAGAATCCGACAACAGTACTGCTAGCCCTTGATGGTCTTCTGTCCTATTGACGAGTTGGTTCAACATCATCTGTCCGGTCGGGCCCTTGAAGGCCAGGGTTCCTGGCCTGCGGGACCAGACCTCCATCCGTTCCTTGAAAGATTGCACGTCACCTGTTCGCCGAAGATCGGCCAGCAGTTCCAGCGCTTCTTCCGCGCTTGCCTCAAACCCGTCGGTAGCAGTCTTCGCCTCCCGGTAGTGGTCCTCATCAGCAACAAATCGCTCGACATGCGCCTCATACCACCGCTGTCTAAATTCCTGCTCAGCGAGAGAGACCGCCTTTTGGGAATCTGAAGCCGACCCAGGACCCTGTGCCGATCCCAGCCTGTAGCTTCTGAGCTCTAGGCCCGTGTCGTCCTTCCACCTTTCAAGCCAGCTGTCATGGCTCCCTACCAGTACCCCGCCTGCCGCACTTGGTGAGTTGAATTCATAGTCGCGGGTCATAACCGCACGGTTGCCCTCAATAAGCAAAGTGCCATCCTCAATTAGCTGCTCGCGAAGCCGTTGCCTGGATGGATTGGCATGCTTGTTGAACGAAGGAGTCGTCTCGGCGCGCCCAATAGCTCCTTCATGGACTCGGAAGCGTCCGCCGGGGAGCAGAACGCCAGTGCCGCTACAGCCAGAGAGGTCAAGACGGAAGACCGGGCTGCCGCCTGAGGAGTCTGGGTTCGTTACTACCTGATCAGCCACGCCGAGCACTCTAGTTGTCAGGTGTGACAGTTCGTCCCTAGCTGCGGCGGTTACTCAGTGGCTCTTGGGTGGCCGATGTGGACGGCGGTTAGCCAGACGGTCTTCTTGTCGTCGTCGATGCAGTACCAGATGCGGCCCATCCACCTTTGCGTGGTGGAGGGGCGACTCGGTCCCGGCGACGGGGTGTCAATCGACGGCCGGGGGAGGAATGACTCGACGGCCGTCAGTGACCGTGATGGGGGTGGTGAGCAGGGCGGTGAGTTCGGGGTCGCAGAGGATCTCTGCCGTGTTCTTCCAGGAGTCGATGAGGAGTTCGACTCGTTTGAAGCTCTCGACGCTGGCAGAGGCCAGAATCGTCTGGGTTAGGTCCTCGGAGAAATTCCGAAGCTCGTCTGTCGAGAGAAATTCTACCCAGGGGTAGGCGGCCTCAATGGCGTCATCCATGGCCTCGGGGGAGTCAGCAGAGATCTTACGGAGAAGGCGGGCCAGACACTCGATGGTCTTGGCTCGGCTGATGTCGCTTGCAGCCAGGCTGAGGTAGAGGTCGGGGGCATTGCGGCGACGCAGCACTACGTCGTGTTGGGTGAGGTTGGCCACTACCTCTTTGGGTTGTCGGAGGAACTCAGAGAATGTGCGCTCGATAACCTGCATGAAGGCAGGATATCTGAACTAGTTCAGATATCAAGTGGATATCGGCCAGCTAGATCTCACGGTGGCCTACATGCGGAGTCGTACTCAGCTGCGAGTACCGATTACCACGTTCTCTAGGACTTCGCTGTCGCCGGTGCGGACGTACCATTCCCAGGCGGTGCCGTCGGGGTCGGTGACCCAGGTTTCGGTCTTCTCGGCGAAGCAGCACTGGGTGTCGTCCACTCCGGTGGTGGCCAGGCCCGACCCGCTTAGACGGCGTTCGGCGTCGAGGACTTCCTCAGTGGTCTCCACTTCCACCCCGAGGTGGTTGATGGTGCCGCCAACGCCGTTAAAGCACCCTTCGTCGTCGCTGCAATCGTTGCCAGCTTCGAACAGCACCAGCTTGAGGGGCGGCTGGTCGATGGCGAAGTTGGCGTATCCCGGCCGCCGTCGGGCTGGCTCCACACCGAAGAGGCGGGAGTAGAACTCCACCGCTTTCTCAAGGTCGGACACGTTCAGCGCAAGCTGCAATCTCATGACGACTCCTTTGCCATGAACTCTAAGCGGTTGCCGAAGGGATCGTAGATGTAGATCTGTTCGGTTTCGTCGTCCTGAACCTCGAGCACCTCGTGGCCTTGGGAGCGAGCCCTCTCGGCGAGCTCGGCCACATCAGAGGCCACGAAGGCCACGTGCGCCTTCTTGGCCGGTCGGAAATCGGGATCGATCCCCAGATGCAGTTGCCCGCAAGTCCCCTCCGGCAGCTCGAACCAGCATCCACCCCGTTTGGCCAGATCCGGCGGCTTGGCCAGCTCGACCAGTCCCAGCAGCTCGCCATAGAACGCCCTAGCCTTGTCCTCACCCCCCTCCGGGATCGCCACCTGCACATGGGTGATCGCCCTGACCAGCGGCTTCATGTCCACCTCAGTCTTCGAGGGGGATGTTGTAGTGGGCGATGTAGTCGGCGAACCCGGCGCGGATGGTGGACTCGTCGAGGCCGAGGGCGGTGGCGTCGTAGACGTGCTTGCCGAATTTGTCCTTGGGCTTCTCGGCCAGATAGGCGGGTATGGCGTCGGCCAACACGTCGGAGAACTCCAAGCCGAGGCGGTCGTAGGCGGCCTGCACCGCGGTCACCGGATCGCTCATCAGGTCGCGGAACAGCAGGTCGGCGATCTGGTCGTCGGGAACCTCCCCTGAGGCCCGCTGGCCCATCACCATGCCCATCATCATCTGGTAGACGAACAGCATCACCGGTCCGTTCTCGCTCGGGGTCACCGCGTCGCTTCGCATCCAGTGCATGGTGGTGGTGATGTTGGCCACCGACCCAAGGAACCTGACCGGGTCGCGGTGGGTCAGGATCACCCGAGCATCGGGGTAGGCGGTAAACAGGTCTGGGAGCGTGCCCATGTGGGCCGGCGACTTCAACAGGAATTGGGCCGGAGCGCCGTCGACGTGCTGCAAGGTTTGCAAGAAGTTCCTGTGCCATCGATACACCGCCTGAAAATCGGCGGGCACCCCCCGTTCGGCGAGATCGCCGATGGAGTGCATCATCGGCCAGTGCCAACTGCGGAACTCGGGCTGGCAGAAGTGGATGCACTCCACCGGCAGGTCGCCGCGCAGCTCGTGCATGGTCATGAATTCAGGCTGGATGTCGGCCCAGAACTCCTGCTCAGGCTCGCTGCATGCCAGTGCGTCAGCCCCCGAGCCGGGGAGCGTGCCCAGCGGGAAATGGGCCTCGAAGCCCCGCACCCCTCGCAATCTGGGGTCCAGCGCCAGCAGTTCCAGAAGGATGGTGGTGCCGGTGCGGGGCGGCCCGGAGACGAACACCGGCTTGGCGATCTCGGCTCTCAGGGCTTCAGGGTTCGCCTGCCAGTAGTGCACGACACGAAGCCGGTTTTGCAGGTTGCGAATGATCTCCCCCCGGGCGCTCAGCCGCCCCACCACATTCAGCTGGGCATTCTCGTCCAGGGCATCGCACAGCGCCCGGTAGCCAGCCTCCCAGCCGGGTTCGTCGCCAAAGTCCGACAGCCCCACCGAATCAACAGCAACCGACAGCATCTCGTCGGCATCCAAGCTCACCAGGCGGGCCGGATCGCCCACTGCGGTCCCAAACAGATTCATCCGCCGTACCCAGTCCGGGCGCTCCAAGTGGCCGGTTTGTTCCATCGCTCTGCTGACTCCGAGTTGTTTGAAGGAGTCCAGTTCTAACAGAGACAGCCAGATCGGTAGGAGTAGTCAGTGCACCGCTACGTGTCGGCGGCCAGGCCGAGTTCGCGGGAGATGACCAGGCGCTGGATCTCGCTGGTGCCCTCGCCGATTTCCAGGATCTTGGCGTCCCGGTAGAACCGAGACACCGGAGTCTCGTCGATGAAGCCGTAGCCACCGAATATCTGGGTGGCTTCCCGGGTGGCCGACACGGCGGCTTCGGTGGCATACAGCTTGGCGATGGCCGCCTGCTTCTTGAACGGCAGCCCGGCGTCCTTGCGGGCCGCGGCGGCGTAGGTCACTTGCCGGGCAGTCTCGGCCGCCACCGCCATGTCGGCGCACTTGAAGGCGATGGCCTGGTAGCTGGAGATGGGCTTTCCGAAAGACTGACGCTGGTTGGCGTAGGCGGTGCACTCGTCCAAGCAGGCTTGGATGAGGCCCACGGCAAGGGCGGCGATGGCGATGCGGCCGTCGTCGAGAGTGGCCAGGAACTGGTGGAATCCCTGCCCTGGTTCTCCCAGCAGATTCTCCTCGGGCACCCGGCAGTCGTCGAATACCAGGCCATGGGTGTCGGAGGCATGCCACCCCATCTTGCGATAGGCCGGTTCCACCACAAAGCCTGGTGTGCCCGACGGGACGATGATCGACGACACGCCGTCGTTGGTGCGGGCGGTGATGGTGACCAGACTGGTGATGTCGGTTCCCGAATTGGTGATGAACGTCTTGGTCCCGTTGATCACCCACTCCGCCGCCCCCGACGAGCGGTCGAGCTCGGCCCGGGTCTGAGTAGCCCCGGCGTCGGAGCCACCGCCGGGTTCGGTGAGGCCGAATCCACCCAGGGCCCGCCCGGCAACCAGGTCGGGAAGATACTGCTGCTTTTGACTCTCGGTCCCGTAGTCGAAGATCGGCTTGGCTCCCAGGCTCACCCCGGCCTCCAGCGTGATCCCCATCGACTGGTCGGCCCGGCCGATCTCCTCAATGGCGATGCACAGCGTGGTGAAGTCGGCATCGCCGCCCCCGTACTCCTCGGGGAATGCCAGGCCAAACAGGCCGAGCTCGCCCATCGCCCGCACCGTGTCGGTGGGAAAGACGTGGTCGCGGTCCCAATCGGCAGCGTGTGGGGCGATCTCGCGGGCCGCGAAATCGCGCACCACGCGGCGAAACGCTTCCTGCTCGTCGGTGAAGGCCGTCATGCGTGCCGTTCTCCGGCTGCTTCGCCCAAGCCCAGTTCCTCAATCGACTGCTCCCGCATGAGGTACTTCTGGATCTTGCCGGTGATGGTCATGGGGAACTCGTCGGTGAACTTCACATAGCGGGGGACCTTGTAGTGGGCGATCTGGCCCCGGCAGAACTCCTTGATGTTGTCGGCATCCAGGGTGGCGCTGTCCCGGAGCTGCACCCACGCCATGATCTCCTCGCCGTATCGGGCATCGGGCACTCCGATCACCTGCACTTCCACCACATCGGGATGGCGGTAGAGATACTCCTCGATCTCCCGGGGATAGATGTTCTCACCGCCCCGGATGATCATGTCTTTTATGCGCCCCACGATGTTGATGTACCCATCGTCGTCCATGACGGCAAGGTCGCCGCTGTGCATCCAGCCCTGGTCGTCGATGGCCTCGGTGCTGCGGGCTTTGTCGTCCCAGTACCCCAGCATCACCGAATAGCCCCGGGTCATAAACTCACCGGCTTGGCCTCGGGGTACGGTGTCGCCGGTCTCGGGATCCACAATGCGGACCTCGACGTGGGGATGAACTCGCCCCACCGTGGACACCCGCTTGTCCAGCGAATCGTCGGCCGAGGTCTGGGTGGAAACCGGCGAGGTCTCGGTCATGCCGTAGGCGATGGTCACTTCGCTCATGTTCATCCGGTCCACCACCTGCTTCATCACCTCCACCGGGCAGGGTGAGCCGGCCATGATCCCCGTGCGCAGCGACGACAGGTCATAGTTGTCGAGGTCAGGCTCGCCCAGCTCGGCGATGAACATGGTCGGCACTCCATACAAGCTGGTGCAGCGCTCTTGCTCGCAGGCCCGCAGCGAGGCGGCGGCATCGAACCCGGCGGCCGGCACCACCATGGCCGCCCCGTGGGTGGTGCAGGCCAAGTTGCCCAGCACCATGCCGAAGCAGTGGTAGAACGGTACCGGAATGCACACCCGGTCGGCCGGGGTGTACCCGCAGGCCTCTCCCACGAAAAAGCCATTGTTCAAGATGTTGCGGTGGCTGAGCGTGGCCCCCTTTGGGAAGCCCGTGGTGCCGCTGGTGTACTGGATGTTGATTGGATCGTCAGGACGAAGCCCCGCGGCGCGCTCCTCGAGCTGATCGACTGATACCGCTTCGCCAACGGCCAACAAGTCCTCCCAATCCGGGGTCTGGAGGTACACCACCTGCCGGACGGGAACCCGGTCCCGCACCTCCTCGACCATGCCCCGGTAGTCGCTGTGAGAGAACGACTCCGCTGCCACCAGCACGCTGATGCCCGACTGGTTGAGCACATACTCCAACTCGGCAACCCGATAGGCCGGATTGATGGTCACCAAGATGGCGCCAATCCGGGCAGTGGCGTACTGCACCAGCACCCACTCCGCGCAGTTCGGACTCCAGATCCCCACCCGATCGCCCACCTGCACACCCAAACCCATCAACCCTGCCGCCACTGCATCAACCGCGTCGGCGAACTCCCGATAGGTGTAACGCAGACCCTGCTCCACCGACACCAGCGCCTCACGGTCGCCGTGTGCAGCCACGGTGCGGGCCAAGTTGGCCGAGATGGTCTCGTCCAGCAAGGGAGTAGCTGTAGATCCCGAGTCAGATGACAGCATCATGGGCTTGGCCTTCCTTCTCTTGGACTTGTTGTCTTGTCGGCTTCATGGTCTTTTGGTTCAGAAGTGGGCGCCTATAGAGCCATATACCTGCGTTGCAATGCCCGATCGCGGCTGAGCTGGGTGATGTCCATCTCTTCAATGATCTCGCCTTTGTCCATCATCAGGCCGCGGTGGGCAACTCTTGCGGCGAAGTCAAGGTTCTGCTCCACAACTAGCACGGCAATGCCGTGTTCAGAGTTGATCTGTTCAATCGTGGTTGCGATCTCATCGAGGATGGATGGCTGTATTCCCTCGGACGGCTCGTCTAGCAGCAGCAACTTGGGTCTGGACATCAAGGCGCGAGCGAGGGCGAGAATCTGCTGCTGGCCTCCGGACAGGCTGCCGCCGCGGGCTCGACGCTTCTCGGCCAGAACGGGAAACTGCTCGAATAAATCCTCAAGATCGTCTCCTCGTGATTTGCCAACCGCTGAGGAAGCCACCCGGAGGTTCTCCGCAACGGTGAGTTTGGGGAAGATATCTCTGCCTTGGGGCACATGGGAGATGCCTAGACGGGCTCGTTTGAATGCGCTGAGCGAGCCGAGATCATTTCCCTGGAAGCTCAGGTTGCCTCCGTTGCACGGGATGGTTCCGCTAATTGCCCGCATCAGCGTTGTCTTGCCTACTCCGTTGCGGCCCAATACCGCCGCGATCTCTCCGGATTCCAGCGACAGGCTGATTCCGTGGAGTACCGGTGTGGAGCCGTAACCCGCTCTTACTCGTTCTAAGTGGAGCATCGGTTCACTCCCGCCCCAGATAGATGTCAAGGATTCGTTCGTCGCGGGACAGTTCATCAAAACTGCCCTGGGTGAACAGGCGGCCTCGGTGCAACACAGTGACGGGAGCATCTAGTTGGCGTACGAATTCCATGTCGTGCTCCACTACAATGACCGAAGCACGTTCCCCGAGTTGAGTCACTAGATCTCCGGTCTGCCGAGTCTCTTCACGGGTCATCCCTGCGGTTGGTTCGTCGAGCAGCACCACGCAAGGATCGGTTGCCACCACCATTCCAATTTCCAGCCACTGCTGTTGGCCGTGCGACAGCGTCCCGGCAGGGCTCTCGGCTTGGTCACCGAGTTGGAGCCAACGCAGCAATTGATCTGTGCGGTCATCGGCGATTGCCCGGTTGTGGGGCATGGCGAAGCAGGCTAGCCATAGGTTTTCCCGTACAGGAAGCTCCTTGTAGATGGACGCCACTTGAAGTTTGACCCCTATTCCGTGTCGTGCCCTCTGATATGCCGGCCACTTCGTGAGGTTTTGCTCGTCCAGGAGCACCAACCCGTCAGAGACCGAGTATTGACCCGAGAGCAGCCCGAATAGGGTGCTCTTGCCTGCACCGTTCGGCCCGATCAAGCAAGACACACCCGTCGGAGGGAACTCAAGGGTCACGTTGTCTACCGCCGTGAGGCCTCCGAAGCGCTTGGTGACCATACGGGTGGCAATCGGAAAGTTGGATCGCTCTCCGTTGGCTTCCTCAATCCAGTCGAGGACCGGTGGTGCAGCAGGTTGGGCTATAAGGGATTGCACAGGCTCAGGGGAGGCAGAGGGAACGGACCTGCGGCTTGCAGCCCTGCTGCTTGCGACCGCCCAAGCCCTTGCCGCATTGGCAATAACCCCACCGGGAAAGAAGAGCACGATGAAGATCAGGATTGCGCCCAGCACAATCGGCTCATTGTTGCCGTCTGCTCCTCCGGCCCAGGATGAGAGTCCTTCTACGATCAGCACACCGATGAAGGCGCCAGCAACGCTGGATCGGGTGCCAACAAGAACCCAGATCACAACTAGAGCCGCGGGTGTGAGCGAGAAGACCGGGGGGCTGATGAATCGGCCCCACGCTGCGAACAATGCGCCGGCGAACGCGGCGATACCGCCTCCGATGGTGAACAGCGCCAGCTTGTGGGCCCGGACGTTGTAGCCGCTCAACTCGGTGCGAAGCTCGTTGTGCTGCATCGCCACCGCAACCCGTCCGAATGGGCGTCGAGACAGCACGCGGATCCCGACGGCGATCAGCAACCCGGCCCCTACGCAGACGACGAAGAACTGAACCCTGGTGAGCTCATGGCTCGCACCGCCGGGCAGTCGCCAAGTGAGGCGGGGAATGCGGGTCATGCCGTTGTAGCCCCCGAAGGGAGCGGCCCCAATCCGGTACTCCGATCCAGAGGTGGAGTTCACAAACGCGAACAAGACCAGGCTGGTGGCCAAGGTGATGATGGCGATGTACACATTGGTGACGTTGCCGTAGAACATGAAGTAGCCCAACAACCCGGCAAACGCCGCGCCCACCACTACGGCTGCCACCACCGCGGTCAGGGATTCACCGGTGTTGTCGGCGAAGTTGATGGCCCAGAACCCGTAGGTGTAGCCGCCAATGCCGTAAATGGCGGCTTGGCCGAAGCTGAAGATGCCGCCGTAGCCCCATATCAGCACCAGCGATAGAGCCAAGATTGCCTGAATCGCCCATAGCGACCATTCGAAGGCGGTGAACTCTTCTACCAGGTTCCCGAGGATTGCGGCGGCAACCAGTGCCAGCCCGGCGAGCAATAGATCAGTCACCAATGAACCTCGGGCCGATCGGGCGCCCGAGCCGGCAAGCCTCGTCAGCTGGGCCATCATCGGCTGTCGCGCCTTCCGGTGAGCCCTTGGGGCATGAAACGCAAAATGACGATCGCGGCGATGAGCAGCATTGCCTGCCCGATCACCGGGGTGAAGCGGTTGGTTGCCACGTTTTCCACCAAGCCCAGCAGTCCGCTGGACGACACCGTTCCGGCGATGAACGAAGGTCCGCCCACGATCACCGTCATGAATGATCGAGCCACATATGTGTGGCCCATGGTGGGAATTACCCCCACCAGCGGGGCCAGCAGCGCACCAGCCGCTCCCGCGAGGGCAGACCCCAGCCCGAAAGTCCACATGTTGATCGATGAGGTGTTGACTCCCAATTCCTGGGCCATGGTCGGTGACTGGGTGGCCGCCCGGGCCAGCAGCCCGTACCGTGTCTTGCGCATCACCGTGAAGGTGCCCGCGGTTAGCGCCGCCGCTGCTCCCATGAGAATCAGGTTGTAGGCCGACATCGAGAATTCGCCCACGGCAAAGCTGCCCACCGGAACCACGATCCCCTCGGTGACGGATCCATAGTGGTTGTCCACCACCTGAACAAGGATCAGCGACACCCCCCAAGTGGCCAGCATTGTGTCGAACAGGCGGCCGTACAGCCGTCGGATCAGCAGCCGCTCCAGCACAATGCCGAAGACCCCGACAGCCAAAGCGGCAGTCAACATGGCCAGCCACACGTTCAACCCACTTCTAACCCCGGAGAGAGTGGCAAACGCTCCCAGCATGATGAACTCGCCGTGGGCCAGGTTGATGATCCCCCTCATTCCGAATATGACCGCCAACCCGATGGATACAAGAAGCAGGATCGAAATCCCCGAGAAGAGATCGAAGCCGAGGTTGAAGAGTCGGTCTAGGGCCATGTAATCGGAGTCTCCCAGGGCGCCCTCCACAAAGCGGGAAGTTGGCTGAAAGCCCTGCGGGGAGGGTGCTGGGCACCCTCCCCGCGAGCGGCATGGTCACTTCCAGCCCGGAGGGGGTCGGGCCTAGTTAGGAGTGAACTGCTCGTTGGTTTCGGGGTTGGCAATGAGGTCACACGACTCCTGCTCGAACGACGGCGGGATGTTGTCGAAGGTCTCAAAGACATCGAATCCCCCGGAGTCGTTGGTGCGGGCCAAGCTAACCGGCTGGACCAGGTGGTGGGAGCCGCCGTCAAGATTCACTATGCCCTTGGGGCTGTTAAAGCTGACTCCGCTCTCGAGTTGGGCGATGACGGCGTCGCGCTCCAGGGTACCGGCGGCGTTCACCGCGTCGGCCCACAGATGCCAGCCTTCCCAGACGTAAACGGCAAAGTCGGTGATGTACGGATAGTCGTCGCCGTACTCCGCCTTCCAGGCCGCAACGAACGCCCTGTTCTGTGGAGTGTCAAGCTCCTCGAAGTATGGGTAGGCCACGATGATGTTCTCCGCTGAGGCGGCATCGAGAGCTACCTGTTCGTTGCCAAGGCCGAAGGTCGTCGACACCACGGGGATACTCTCGTTGACACCGGCAGCGGCGTATTGGCTGTAGAACGACATGTGGGCGCCGCCGACGAGCAAGGACATCACTGCGTCAGGGGCCGCACTCTGAACACCAGAGATTGTCGTCCCGAATTCGGCGACATCAAGCGGGAAGAAGTCCTCACCCACAATCTCACCGCCGTGCTCTGCGGCGTACTTCCTCACCCAGTCGGCGGAGATCTGTCCGTAGTTGTAGTCGGCGGCCAGAATGTACAACCGGGGTCCGATGTTCTCGATAGCCCAGGGGATGAGCACCTCAAGCTGCTGGGTGGGCACAACTCCCGTGACGAAGGTATTGCGATCGCACACACCGCCCTCGTAGAGAACGTTGTAGAAATACAACAGCTCAGCCTCGCCGAATGTCGGTCGAATCGCTTCTCGGGACGCGCTGGTAATGCCGGCGTGCACCACGGCGAGGTCTTCGGCGACGAGCCGGTCGGCGCCGGTGATGTACTCATTCTGATCCGACTTGGAATCAAGGGCGACGAGCTCGAGTTGGCGACCGAGTACACCGCCCTTGGCATTGATATCGGCGATGGCCAGACGAGTGGCATCGACCATGGGGGTGCCGTAGATGTTAAGAGGACCGGTCTCGTCGAGCAGGCTTCCCACTCTGATCGGCTCGCTGGTGCTCTCGTCGACGCTCGGCGCTTCTTCTTCCTCGTCGCTGCTAGCTGGAGCCTCGGTTGGCTCCGGCTCAGCCACGGAATCGTCCTCGGCGGGCGCGGGTTGCTCCACCTGGCTGGATTGGTCTCCGGCAGGTTCGGTCTGGTCATCGTCATCGTTGCCGCAAGCCGCGGCGAACAGAACAAACGTGAACAAGACTGCGGCGATCCGCAGCCACCGACCCCAGATGCGGTGTTCTCTTGGAGCATTCATGGGCAGTGCAATTCCTTCCTCGAGCTGGAGACTCCGACATCCGGGACCCCAGTTGACCCTTTCTCCGAGCACGAATGGCCCAAAGAAAGCTCAAAGTTGTGCGATACGAGTTCACCGCGAACTCGATAGGCCCGTAACCCGCGTTTGCAGGATTGGAGCCAACTACCCGCGAATGAAGGTTGGCTGCCGGTTCGAGGGCGCTTGAGGGTATGAACCCGGACAAGGAGGCCACCATGTTGACGCGGGAAAGCTACGAACAGCTTCGCTCAACGTTTTCGCTCGACGTGCCGCCGCGATTCAACTACGTCCGTGATGTCATTGACCGCTGGGCCTCATCACAACCCGACAAGCTCGCTCTTATCGCCGTTGAACCCGATGGGATCACGGCGAACCGGTACACGTTCACCGACATTTCGACCCGGGCTTCCACAGCCGCCGATCTGCTCGCCGAACTAGGCGTCGAAAAGGGCGATCGGGTCTTTGTCATGTTGCCTCGAATCGTGGAGTGGTACGACGTATTGCTCGGCTGTATCAGACTGGGAGCGATCCCGATGCCCGCCACGATGCAGCTGACGGCCAAAGACATCGCGTATCGCATCAAGAAGGCCGACGCATCGGTGGCCATCACCGATGGCGAAGGCTTTGCCGCCGTAGCAGCGGCATTGGGCGAGTGCCCCACGGTCAAAGCCCGAATCATCGTTGGAGACCCCCGGAGTAACTGGACCTCCTACCGCGATGCTGTCCTCGTCGATCGCGCCAGCTCCCCGGTTGAGGACACGGCTTCGGATGACCCGATGCTGATCTATTTCACCTCCGGCACCGAGTCCTATCCGAAGATGGTGCTTCACACCCAGGCCTCCTATGGCATTGGCCATGAGATCACAGCACGTTTCTGGCACGATCTGGGCGAATCCGATGTCCACTGGACTGTCTCGGACACCGGATGGGCGAAGGCCGCCTGGGGCAAGCTCTTCGGCCAGTGGCGCCTCGGTGCCTCCGTGCTGATGTGGAACATCATCGGCAAACCCGACTTCGACCGCATGCTCCGCATAATCGGCGAGCAAGGCGTCACCACTTTCTGCGCGCCGCCGACGCTGTACCGAGCGTTTGCCCAGATGGACCTCTCGCAATATGAGCTGTCAGGACTCAGGCACTCGACTTCTGCTGGAGAACCGCTCAACCCCGAGGTCATCAAGGTCTGGCACAACGCCACAGGACTCCAAATCTACGACGGCTATGGACAAACAGAGACCGTGAATATCGTCGCAAACCTTCCGGGCATCGAAGTGCACCCCGGCTCTATGGGCCTCCCTACTCCCGGTTTCGACATCCAGATCGTCGACGACGCGGGAAATATCGTAAACGACGGCGACGAGGGCAATATCGCAGTACGCATAGAGCCCGAGCGCCCCGTCGGCCTGTTCAAGGAGTATTGGCGCGACCCGGAGAAGAACGCGCAGGTTTTTCGTGACGGCTGGTATTTCACTGGAGACCGGGCCACTCGTGACCGCGACGGTTACATATGGTTTGTGGGTCGCGCTGACGATGTGATCTTGTCAGCTGCGTATCGCATCGGGCCGTTCGAGGTGGAGTCGGCTCTGCTTGAGCATGACGCCGTGGCCGAGGCGGCGGTGGTAGGGAGGCCAGACCCAGCGCGTGGGGAAATTGTCAAAGCGTTTGTCATCCTTGCCAACGGATTCCTGCCCACCGCAGAGCTCGGCGAACTGCTCAGGGAGCACGTGAAGGCCACAACAGCACCGTACAAGTATCCACGTGAAATCGAGTTCGTCGACGAACTGCCCAAGACCGTCTCAGGCAAAATCAGGCGGGTTGAGCTCCGCGGGCAATAGTTGGAAAATCAGCCGGCTTGGCGCTATTCGGCGACCAGTCTGACCTGGATCATGTTGGTGCCGTCGGCCGCAGCTTGCACCTGAATCGAATCCGCGCTCGAGTGGAGATGCTGCCTCATCGTCGCAATCAATTCGTCCACCTCAGGGCCGCTCGATGCTGTGCCACCATCGTGTTGCACCGTGAGCACGAGCTCGCTGTCGCCGAATTCTGCGCAGAGAATGGTGATTTTGACGTCGGCCTGGGTCTCCAGCCAGCGCAAGATGACCCGTACCAACTGCACGGCAGGACATTCGAACGGCGCGATTGCCTCACATGCTGTGCCCCGAAAAATCGGCTGCGACCACACCCCAGTTCGAGTCGAATAGTCCTGGAGCTCTTGCAGCAGGGCGACAGGAAGCGCTTCGTCATATGTCTGCGGCGACAGAACGTGAAGGGCCCGACGGAGGTTCCCCGCCGCGTCTTGAACCTGCTGCTCGATCTGTTCGGCTAATTCGAACAGGGCCGAATTGTCGCCTCCCGCAGCCCGTAGTTGTGTGGCTGACACACCCATGCTGAACAGCAATTGGCCGACTTCGTCGTGAAGGTCACCGGCAATGCGATGGCGCTCGGTAGCCACCAGGTAATTCATGATCGCTTCGGTTCCAATGGCTGCCCTGAAGGCTGGTGCTGAAGCGTCTGCTGCCTGTCGCATTACTCGCAGCGATCGGTCTCCGATGCTTCCAACGGAGCGAACGCCGGCGTAGAGCACGCCGAGCACCTCATCCCCGCTTGCCACGGGAACCGCGGCTATGCCGCCAATCCCCTCGCCCCTTGAGACAACATCGACAAAGTCTCGGGTGATCTGAGGATCAGTGGCGTAGTCCTCGACGACAACCGAGCGGCCCGTCGACATCACTCGCCCTCCCAGCCCTTGCCCGGCGCAGAAACTGAGGTGATCGAAGTCTCTCGTCCGAGTTCCCCGTGATGCCTGCATTGACATCGATGTTGACGACGGCGCATCGCAAACCGCGACGCTGGTCAGCGGAAGCCCGAGACACTCGGTAAGCATCTCGACCGTTTGCTCGGCTTGAGCACGGACATCGACCATCCCTGCAAGTGAGTAGGAAAGACGGCGAAGAAGATCGACGACTTCATCATCGGCTGGGGGCTCACCGGTCATAGCAGTCCCACCAGCCATAACAGTCGCAACTGTCTGGCCGTCGCACCGGTCATAGCAGTCGCAACTGTCTGGCCGTCGCCAAGGCCTCGATCCGATTGCGGGCGTGCAACTTGGTGAGCAGCGATTGGATGTAGGAGCGGACGGTGTTCTCGGCCAGATGCAATTCAGTCGCGATCTCCTTGCTGGTCAGGCCGAGGGCCATGACACACAGCACCTCGTATTCCCGCAGCGTCAGCGATTCGTAGAATCCTCCGTTCTTGCCCAGCGAGACGGCTCGCGTGTGGGGATCATCCACGAGCGAGGGATCGACGAACAGCTCGCCAGCAAGCACTTTCCTCAGCGCATCGACAAGGTTGCTTCCATCCTTGAGCACGACTCCCACCGCGCCGGCGTTCAGACACGCCCGAAGGGGTTCGCGGTCGTCGAACGCGGTGTGGACCAGGATGCGGGAATGGCTTGACACGTCGGTCAGCGATCGGCACAGATGCGGGGCGAAGTTATCGCCGAGCTTCAAATCCAAGATGACCACGTCAGGCGCCAGAGACTTCGCCAACTCAACGCCGTCTGCGCCCGTCATTGCCTCGCCGACCAATGTCAGATCAGGCTCGTTCGCCAAGAGCTGCCGCACGCCATCAATGACTACGGGGTGGTCGTCAATCACCAACACTGACGCACCCATTACGCGGCCTCAAGCGGCAGCGAGATCCGAACGATCGTCCCGCCGTCCTCTCCGGCTGCTACTTCGAGGTCACCGCCTTGGCGCTGCGCCTGTCTAAGGATCGAGGCGAGTCCCCAATGGCGATCACCGCGCGGAATGACTTGCAGTTCGAAATCATCGGGCAGCCCGCGGCCGTCATCTTGGATTACCAACGAAACCCTGGTTGCCTCAAAGTGAAGCGTCACCACTACGAGCGATGCAGATGCGTGCTGCTCGATATTGAACAGTGCCTGCCGCGCTGCGCCGATGAGCGCCGCTTCGGCTGGTGTGGGCAGCGGACGCATGTTGCCTCGGACCATAAGGTGGACCTTGAGGTCTGACCGCGACTGGAGGTCGTCGGTCTCGCGTTGCAAGGCAACTGCTACCGCCTCTGTCTGCGAGCTCGGCGCCATGACCTTGAAGGCTTCGCGCATGCGCTTTGTCGCTTCTTGCGCCTGTTCTTCGATCCCCACTGCTACCTGGGCCAAGTGCTCATCTCCGCTATCGCGGAGGCGTTGTGCCGCAACGCTGATTGAGAAGAGGAGTTGGCCAACGTCATCATGCAAATCGCTTGCAATCCGCTGGCGCTCGGCATCAACTCGCTGTTGTATCGCAGTCGAAGCGCGAATCGATGCCGCCATCATGGGAGCGATATTTGCGGCGGCTTCGGCGAGGATGGTCTTGGCGCGATCGCCGATAGAACCAATGGATCGGATACCTCCGTAGAGAATTCCCACCAATTCGGTGTCGTACTCAACGGGAACGGCCAGCATCCCGCCGAGTCCCTCGGCATTGACGACATCTACGAAGTGATTCGTGATCCGGGGATCGTCGGCGTAGTTCTGCACCTCGATCTGTCTCCGCTCTACCATCACCCGGCCACCGAGGCCCTTTCCGGTTGAGACTTGGACTTGGCGGAATCGATCGCTGCGGGCCCCGTGTACGCCCCGCATGGCAAACAGGGACGAGCCTTCTCGAACCGCAACCGATACGAGCGGAAGGCCCAGTATCCGATAGAGATCGACTGCGGTCCGCTGTGCGAGGGCGCCGGGGTCCAAGAACCCCACCAATTCCTCGCTCAGCAGGGCAAGTCGCTCAAGGTCGTCAGCATCGGCCAGTTCGATGGCGCCTAGGTACTGCATCCGGCTACGGCCTTCTGGGCCATCGGTGACAAGGCGAACCCGCCCACATGGTTCTCATAGGCGCGCCCGACTCTCAAGAGCGTCGCCTCATCCCACTGTTTGCCGACAATGCTCATGCCAACCGGCATCCCTTGTCCACCGGCGACGGGAATCGTCAGGTCTGGATTGCCGGTCACATTCGACACTGCAGTGTTCGGGATCATTTCTAGGGCCCTTGCCACGTACTCGTCGACTGGGGCATCGCTCGATGGGATGGCTTTGGCGGCGAACGGCAGAGTCGGATAGCAGAGCACATCGTACTTCTGGAGGGCGCGATCCACTGCGGCGTTGATCTGGGGCCGCACATTGGAGGCGCGGGCGTAGGCGCCGCCGCCGGTGCGGTCGGCCATGTACTCCGCGCACAGGATCACGAATTTCAGGGTCTGCGACACAAGGTGGGCTTTGGTTTCCCACCCACGCTTGGTGTGCTCGATCTGCTCGGGATCAAACAGGCCTCTGTAGTTCATGCCGTAGCCGTTGCCGCGGATCATCTGCCACATCGCTCCGTCAGTGGCAATGACATTCCAGATGTGCAATGCGTCGCGGTGCTCGGGCATGGAGAAGGTCTCAACGGTGGCTCCGAGGTCCGCGAGACGACTCGCGCTGGCTTCGACAATCGAGTCTGAAACAGGATCGCTGAGGTCTTCCCATCCGAACCCTTCCGCCACAACGCCCACTCTCAGGCCTTCGATTCCGTCTTCGATACCCTCGGAATAGTCGATGCCAGAGGGCGCCTTGGGTTGGCGGGGATCGTTGCCGTCTGGACCGGCAATGGCCGTCAAGAACGTTGCGAGATCGCTCATATTTCGAGCCACTGGGCCAACGTGATCGATGGTCCACTCAATGGGGTAGATGCCGGTGTACGGCACGAGGCCAAACGTGGGCTTCAGCCCGCAAGTGCCTGAGAACGCCGATGGAATCCTGATCGAACCGCCCTGGTCAGCGGCGATGGCCATGTCGACTTCCCCAGCGGCGACCAAAGCGCCGCTTCCGCCGGACGAGCCTCCAGCGGCCTTTGACGTATCCCACGGGTTCCTGATCGGAGCGAGGGCAGAGGTGTGGCTGGCACCCGAGAAACAAAGGTCTTCGCACGCGGCCTTGCCGATGATTCTTCCTCCGGCGTCAAGGATTCGGCGAACGACAGTCGCGTCGACGGTGGGGACATAGCCCTCGAGGATCCACGACCCGTTCATCATGGGAACCCCCGCCACCGCGGCATTGTCCTTGATGGCGAAGGTCTTGCCGGCAAGCGGGCCCGTGTTCTTCTCCTGGATATCGCATTTGACGTACCAGGCCCCCAGTTTGTTGTCGGCGTCATCGGGCCTGCTGCTGTCGCGGATGGGCACCGAAGCTCTGGACTGGTCATACATTGCGTCGACATGGTCATAAGAGCCCAAGGCGCCGGTCACCAGCGCCTGGTGAATCTTGAGCTGATCTTGTCGAAGACCGAGGCCCCACCGGTCGGCTATTGCCCGGAGCTCATCAAAATCTGGTGTCGGAATAGCCATATGCGCTCCTCTAGTCTTGACTCCAAGCCCATTTGTCTGATCAAACGTAGTTGTGGCAAGGAATTCGTCAAGACCCGCGATTGCAGGTATCAGATGGGGAGCAGTTTGCTTGGCTCCAAGCCTTAGTCGTGGCTGATGACGCCTCCGTCGACGATGAGGGTGGTGCCGGTGACGAAGCCGGCCTCTTCGGACATGAGGAAGCGGACGGCTTTGGCGATGTCGACCGGGGCGCCCACTCGGCCTAACGGGGACTTTTCTATGCAGGCGGCCTTGCTCGGGGCGTCGGCCATCATCTGGGCCGTCATCGGGGTCTCGATGTAGCCGGGGCACACCGCGTTCACCCGGATGCCGTCGGGGCCGAGGTAGTTGGCCAGCGACTTGGTGAGCCCGACCACTCCGTGCTTGGAGGCGGTATACGAGGGGATAGTGGGGCTGCCCACCACCGACATGATCGAGCCGATGCCCACGATGGCCGAACCTTGGTGGCTGCGCAGGTCGCTCAACAGGGCCTTGGCCACGAACACCTCGGCCCGCAAGTTCACCCCCAGCACTGAATCCCAGATCTCCTCGGTGAGCTGGTCGATGTCCATGGAGGTCACGATGCCCGCGGCATGAACCAGACCGCCGATGCTCCCCAGGGTGCCCCGGGCCGAATCCACCGCATCGGCCACCGCGGCGCTATCGGTCACATCCAAGCCAACGGAGTGGGTGGCAACCCCGCAATCGGCCGCGATGGAAGCCGCGGCCTCCGCCGCCCCCTCGCCGTTGAGATCCCACAGCGATACCGGCCGCCCGACTTCGGCCAGCGCCCGGGCACAGGCCCGTCCGATCCCCGAGGCTCCTCCGGTAACCACCACTCCGGTGGTCGGTGACATGTTCAGCACAGACATGCGGGCCACCCTAGGCGGTGATCGGCGAGAAGATGACTTCGATTGATCGGCCGAAGGCGCCTAGCCGTGCAGGCCGCACTCGGTCTTGTCGGAGTCGGCCCAACGGCCGGAGCGGGGGTCGTTGCCGGGGGCTACCGGCTTGGTGCAGGGCATGCAGCCGATGGAGGGGTAGCCCCGCTCCAACAGGGGGTTGAACGGCACGCGATGCTCGGCGATGTAGTCGGCCACTTGCTCGTCGGTCCAGGTGGCGATGGGATTCAGCTTGACCAGGCCCCGCAGGTCGCGCACCACGATGGGGGCCGACACCCGCGTTACCGCCTCAACCCGGCGCAGACCGCTCATCCACGCGGCCTTCCCGGCCAGCGCCCGGTCGAGCTGGCCGGCCTTGACCGCCGAGCAGCAGTTCTCCGGGTCCATGTTCCACAATTCGGGATCGTGGCGGGCCACGGTCATCAGCCGAAGGTTCAGGCCGTAGTGGCGGCGCACCCGCTCGACGGTCTCCAGCGTCTCGGGGAAGTGGAAGCCGGTGTCGATGAACACCACCTCGATGGCGGGGTCGACCTTCACGGCCAGATCGATCATCACCGCATCGGTCATCGATGCGGCCAGCGACAGGTGGGGAGAGAAGTTGTCCACCCCCCACTGGATGACCTTCTCCGCGGGAAGGTGCTCGAACTCCTCGTTCAGAGCGGCCAGTTCTGCGTCGGTGAACGACGGTACGGTCAGGTTGCGCATTCGGAATCGGTGATCGGGTCTAACGTTGCCGAGGGCCTCAGGTTGCGCATTCGGAGTCGCCGATCACTGCCTCGTAGGGACCGGTCTCGTCATAGTCCACGTAGAACTCGGGGCCCAGTTCGGGGAGGGGGAACTCGTCTAAGTCGGTGAGGCCTTTGCCCACCTCGCGGGAACCGCCTTTGCGCTCCAGCCAGTGGCGGAACTCTTCGCCGGCCTCTCGCTCGGCGGTGAACTGGCGCACCACCCGCACCACGGCCTCGGGAGCGTTGCGGGCGGGCAAACGCAGGGCCTTGGTGCCGAAGTGGATCTGGGAGTCGCCCACATAGCCACCCAGCAGCATCTGGTATCCCGGTGCCGACCGGCCGTGAGCCCGGCGCTCGGCCCCGAAAAATCCGATGTCGGAGGCGTGATGCTGGCCGCACGAGTTGGTGCAGCCCGAGATGTTGATCCGCAGACCACCCACCTCGGCCAGTCCCTCTTCGTCCAATCGGGTGCCGATGGCGTCGGCCAGACCTCGAGACTGGGTGACGGCCAGGTTGCAGGTGTCGGCGCCGGGGCAGGCCACCACGTCGCGCAAAAGCTCTGCGCCGGGCTCGGCCATGCCAATGGCCGACAATGCCTCGAACAGCCGGGGCAGCTGGTGCTCGGTGAGGTCGCGGAAGACGATGTTCTGGCGGTTGGTCACCCGCCCCTCCGCACCCAGCTCCCGCTGGATGTCGGCTAAAGCGTCGAACTGGTCGGCGGTGATGTCGCCAAGGCGGGCCCAGGCGTAGGCCGAGACCGTGCCCTTGGCCGCACCCCGAACCACGTTGGCCTGCTCCCACCGTTCGTAGGGCGACCGGCCGCCGATGGAAACCGGAGTGCCTCGGCCATTGTTCGGGTCGCGGCGCGAGCCAAGGGCAACTCCTTGTCCCACCGGCGTGGCCTCCACCTCGGCATGGCGCCCGGCGGGGGCGTCGCCGTGGACCTTGACCAAATCGGGGATCCCGCCCGGCCAACTGGAGGAGGCCAGCAAGAACTTGCGCTCCCGGAAGATGCGGCGCTGGAGTTCTTCGAAGCCCAGCTTCTCCACCAGCCACTTCATGCGGGCCCTGAGCTTGTTGTCCCGGTAGCCGTCGTGGTCGAACACCCGCAGGCAGGCCTCGATGGTGGGCAGCAGATCCTCTCGGGAGGTGAAGTCTTCCAGGGCCAGCGCGGGATGGGGATTGGCCCCCAACCCACCGGCCACGAACACCCGGAATCCGGCCTCGACCCCGCCGTCCACCTCCCGGGTGGCGGCGATGATGCCCACGTCGTTGAACATGGCCTGTCCGCAGTCGGTGGCGCAGCCCGAGAAGTTGATCTTGAATTTGCGGGGTAGGCGCTGGGCGTAGGGATGGCGCAGGAAGTGCAGCGCGGTGGCCCGGGCCCAGGCGGTGATGTCCAGCACCTCATGGGGGCAGGCACCGGCCAGGTGGCAGCCCTGCACGTTGCGGACGGTGTCGCCGCAGGCCTCCCGGGTGGTGAGCCCCACCGAGGCCAGAATCCGCATCACATCGGGAACGTCGTCGATGTCCACATAGTGGAATTGGATGTTCTGGCGGGTGGTGATGTGGCCCCAGCCCCGAGAGTAGGTGCGGGCGATGTGGGCCAAGGCCTCGAAGTGCTCGGGGTGGGCGATGCCGGCGGGGATCTTGACCCGCACCATCTGGTTGGTGCCGCCTTGGCGCTGGCCATAGATCCCGTTGTTCAGCCGGAACACCCGCATGACGTCTTCAGGGATCTCCCCGGCCTTGTAGCGAACCAGCATCCGCTCGAACTTGTCGATGTCGGCTTGCTGTGCGGGATCGATTACCGCGGTGTTGTCGATTTGGACCGTGACCATCGGCCTCTCTTTTTCGTGTGGGGCTTTGGGATGTCGGAGGAGGGGTGGGGTTCAGGCAGTAACTGAATTGGGCTACAAATAAATCGGACTACTTTGATCCGATTACTTGTTTATCAGGATAGCGCCCTGAAATCAAATCCCGAGTGTTTTGATCCGAATTATCCGAAAAAGGGTTGGATCAGGGGATTCAGACGCTGAGCCGCTCGGCGACTCGGAAGGCGAGTTCCAGGCTCTGGGCCCCGTTGAGGCGCGGATCGCACATGGTCTCGTAGCGCCGCTCCAAGTCGTCATCACTCAAGGCCTCAGCACCGCCCACGCACTCGGTCACGTCGTCACCGGTGATCTCCACGTGGATGCCGCCCGGCCAGGTTCCGGCCTCGGCGTGGGCGGTGAAGTAGCGGTCGATCTCGGCCATCACGTCTTCGAAATGACGAGTCTTGCGCCCGCCGGCGGTGGTGTAGGTATTGCCGTGCATGGGGTCGCATTCCCACAGCACCGGATGGCCCGCGTCGCGCACCGCGCTCAGCAGTGGGGGCAGCAGGTCGGCCACTTTTTCGGCGCCCATGCGGCTGATGAGGGTGAGGCGACCGGGAATGCGATCAGGATTTAGCGTCTCGCACAGCTCGAGAACCTCAGCCGGCGATGCGGTGGGCCCGAGCTTGCAGCCCAGCGGATTCTTGACGCCCCGCATGAACTCGATGTGGGCCCCATCGAGCTGGCGGGTCCGCTCGCCGATCCACAGCATGTGGGCCGAGCAGTCGTACCACTGGCCGGTGATGGAGTCTTGGCGGGTGAGGGCTTCCTCGTAGTCGAGCACCAGCGCCTCATGGCTGGTGTAGAAGTCCACCTGGTGCAGTTCTGGGGCATCGGTGGAGATCCCGCAGGCGGCCATGAACCTCAAGGCGGAGTCGATCCCATCGGCCACCTTCTCGTAGCGCTGCCCTTCGGGGCTGGCCGCAATGAACTCCTGATTCCACACGTGCACCTGGCGGAGATCGGCGTAGCCCCCCTTGGTGAACGCCCGCAACAGATTGAGGGTTGACGCCGACTGGTGGTAGGCCCGCACCAAGCGCTCGGCATCGGCGGTGCGGGAGTGCTCGGAGAAGCTGATGTCATTGACCATGTGCCCTCGGAAAGAGGGCAGCTCCACGTCGTCCACGACCTCGGTGGACGACGACCGGGGCTTGGCGAACTGCCCGGCGATCCGGCCGATCTTCACCGTGGGCACTCCTGCTGAGAAGGCCAATACCACCGCCATTTGCAGGATGACCTTGAGCTTGTCCCGGATGCTGTCGGCGGTGACCCCATCGAAAGACTCGGCACAGTCGCCGGCTTGGAGGACGAAGGCTCGGCCAGCGCACGCCTCGCCGAGCTGGCTTTGGAGCTGACGGGCCTCCCCGGCGAACACCAGTGGGGGGAGTTCGGCCAGGGTCTTGCGCACATGGTTCAGCGATGCCTCGTCGGGCCACTGCGGCTGTTGGGATGCTGGCCGATCCCGCCACGAGGAGGGATTCCAGGCGGTCTGGAGCGTGCTGGCCGCTTCAGCGGTGCCCGAACTCATAGCAAAATGGTCGCTTGTGGCCGACTATGGGGCAAAACCAATTTGGCGACGGGCTGCTGGCGGCCGTTACGCGGCGTCGATGTCCAGCAGCTCGGCTCGAGCCCGAACCGAGTCCAGGGACCGCCCGATGATGCGGCGAACAGCCTCTGAGGTTAGGTCCAGGGCTTCGCCGATCTCCCGGTAGCTGTGCTTTTGGCCGTCGATGAGCCCATAGCGCATTTCCACCGCGAAGCGGGACCGATCGTCCAACTCCTCCAACAGCCCGACCAGCATGGCCGTCTGATCGGCGGCCATGGCCAGGTCTTCGGGGCCGGCGCCGGTGTCGGGCTGAAGGTCCATCAGCTCGCTGCTGTTGTCGTCGCCCACGGTGGTGTTCAAGGAGGTAAGCGAAGTGAGCCGATGGAGCAGGGCGTGCTCGGAGTCGAGCTCTTCGCCGCCTCCGGTGGCTTGGCGCACCGCAGCCCGCAGGCTGGCCGCCCGCTCGCCCGGCAGCCGGATCAGATTGGCCTTCTGGTCGAGTGCCCGACCGATGGACTGGCGGATCCAGAACGTGGCGTAGGTGGAGAACTTGAACCCCTTGCGCCAGTCGAACTTCTCCACCGCTCGATCCAGCCCCAGATTGCCCTCCTGAACCAGATCCAGCAGTTCCATGCCGGTGGGCAGGGGGTACTTCTTGGCCACGCTCACCACCAACCGCAAGTTGGCCCGGATGAAGCGGTCCTTGGCTTTGGCCGCTTCTCGGACTTGAGAGTGCAGCCGGGGGCTGCTTTCTCCGGCGTCCAATCGGGCTTGAGCCTCGCGACCCCGCTCGATCGCTTGGGCAAGTCGTACTTCGTCTTCTTTGGTGAGGAGCGGCACCAATCCAATTGCGTTGAGGTAATGGCCTGTTGAATCGTCCATGTGTTCCTGTCTTGTTGTCTTCGTGAAGTGCAACCGATCCGCCCTCTCATTTGTTCCCGGTTGCCGTTCACTGTTGTTGTACGAAATTACTGCTGCGTCGTGGAGACGCCCGCATGATTTATTCGACTCGCGGCGGCTCGGGGGGTAACAAGAATCCGGTCCTTTGTTTCGTACACTGCAACTGTGAGCCGCATCGGGATCTTCGGGGGAACGTTTGATCCAATCCATGTCGGCCACCTCGTGGTGGCTGTTTGGGTGCGGGCCGAACTGGAGCTCGACCGGGTGGAGCTGGTGGTGGCCAACGAGCCGTGGCAGAAGCTAGACCGGCCGCCGCTTAGTTCGGCTCAGGATCGCCTGGCCATGGTGAAGGCAGCAGTGGACGGAATCGATGGGGTGGCGGCCTCATCGGTGGAGATCGACCGGGGAGGCCTTACCTACACCGTGGACACCCTGGAGGCGTTTCGGGCCGAGAACCCCAACGGCTCGCTGTTCCTCGTCTTGGGCAGCGATGCCGCGGGGGGCCTGGACACCTGGCACCGCCACGAGGAGATCGCCGAGATGGCCGAGTTGGTGGTGGTGGACCGGCCCGGTGCGATTGGCCAGCGCCCGTCGGTGGCCCACCGGGTGGTGGACTGTCCGCTGCTCGACCTGTCCAGCACCTCGGTTCGAGAGTGGGCCGACGCTGGCCGCCCGCTCGACGGCCTGGTGCCTGCGGCTGCACTGGTCTACTGCCGCCACAAGGGCCTGTATGGGTGAGCGCGGCCGTCTTGGCCGGTGGCGATGGGGGTGGCCTTTGGTGCTCTTGGGGCTAGCCGCGGCGGTACCGCTGCTGGTCTGGTTGGGGTGGTCGGCCATATCCGGCAGCAGCGACGGCACTGAGGTCAGCGGCCCGGTCGATCCGGCCGCGCCCGGATACGAGGCCTTCGTGGACCCGACGCCCACGTTGCTGTTGATCCACGCCAATGGCGACCGCCTCGACGGGGTCACCCTGCTGGTGCTGGCCGATCCTGGTGTCGAAGGTGCGGTATTGATCATGGCGGCGGAGACAAGCACCTCCGACGGGCTCCTCAGCGACCGCTGGGACCAATCCGGCAGCACCGGCGTGGCCGATTCGGTGGCCGAACTGCTCGGCATTCGCCCGAGCGAGTTGCAAGTGGTGAGCGATGACGGATGGGCGGCATTGGTGGCTGCGGTGGAGCCCGTTGCCTTCATCAGCCCGGTTCCGCTAATTGGCCCTGACGGGCAGACCCTGTTCGGGACCGGGGTTGTATTGGCCGCAGCCGATGTTGGTCCTTACTTGGCTGGACGTAGCCCAGGCGAGTCTCCGCTTGTCGGCTTGTCTCGCAACGTGTCGTTTTGGTCGGCTTGGCTAGGGCACGTGGGGGAGTCAACTGCACCCAACGTGATTCCCGGTGAGACCGACCAGGGAATGGGACGATTCGTGCGCAGTCTGGTCGCGGGGGAATTCCTCATAGCCACGGTAGGCGGCAGGGTCACCGACAGCGGGGCGGTGATCTTGAATCCGGATCACAACGCGTATCTGGTGAACGAGGTCATTCCGTTCCCACTCTTGGCTTCGGGCGACAGCGTGCCCAGGGTCCGGTTGCTGAACGGGGTGGGCAACCTTGATCTCACCAAGACCGCCGCCCGGGCGCTCAGCCGGGCCGGAGCCCAGATCACGATCATCGGGAATGCCTCGCAGTTCGGTTGGCAGACCACCAAGATCGCCTACCACGACGCGGGCTTCGCTACCCACGCGGAGTCCTATAGAGACGCTCTGGGGGCCGGGTCGGTGGTCGCCGAGGAGCAGCCCAATGCCTCCTTCGACATCACGGTGACGTTCGGAGCAGATTTCTCCCAATTGGCGGCGGGTGATGGATAAAGTGAGAGCGTGATCGCTGCATGAGTGCAAAACCCGCCCCAAGAGCAATGCGGGCTAAGACGTGATGGCCGCATGAGCGTCAGCACCGTTGGCGCAACGGTCGTGAGGGATTGGGTACAGGCCGCAGCGGCCGCGGCAGAAAAAGGGCCAGGCACCGACACGGTCATCATTGATGTTGGCGACGTGCTGGTCATTACCGATCACTTCGTGATAACCAGCGGAGCCAACACTCGGGCGGTGCGAGCACTGGCCGAGCGGATCGAAGAAGCGGTGGATGCCTGCGGCGGTCCCAAACCCATCTGCATCGAGGGGCTATCCGACTACGAGTGGGTGCTGATGGACTACGGCGATTTCGTGGTCCACATCTTCACCGCCTCAGCCCGCGACTACTACGCCCTCGACCTCCTTTGGAAGGACTGCCCGACACTTACGGCTAATCCGTTGCCGTCTTAGAGGCAACCCGATACAGTGGCCACGGGTGCCTAGTCCGGTGGTGGTCAGAGCAATTGAGCCCGTACACCGGACAGGCACCCGCAGCGCGTCTGAACCCTACCGGGAAAACTGACGTTTTCAATACTATCAGTAAATTCCAGTCTATTACTGCTCGCGCAGCAGGCGGCCGGGGGAGGTGCCGGTTTCCTTGTCCTCTTGGATGGTGACCTCGCCGTTGACCAGCACATAGTGGTAGCCGGAGGCCCGCTGCACTCGGCGCCACTCGCCGGCGGGCATGTCGTGGACCTTCTCGCTCGGGCCGATGGCCAGGCTGTCGAGGTCGTACACGATCACATCGGCCGCTTGGCCCGGCGTCAGCGTTCCTCGGTCGGTGAAGCCGGCGCACTGGGCGGGCAGCCCGGCCATGCGCCAGTGGGCGTCCTCCAGCGAGATGATCTCGCGGTCGCGCACCCCGTTGATGAGCAGTTCGGTGGGCCACCGGCCTGCGGTCAAAAAGCGGGTGTGGGCCCCGCCGTCCGACACGCCGGGCAGCGCCCACTGGTAGTTCAGCAAGTCGACCAGATGGTCGGGGTTGTTGAACGAGCCTGAGGCATAGAACGTGGCCGCCAGGTTGTCGGCCACCGCAACGTCCAACATGGCGTCCACCGGATGCACCCCCAGGTCGGCGGCGATGTCGCCCACCCGGGTCTCGGCATAGCGCTGGTACTGCGGGCTGGAGGATTCCAACAGCACAATGTCGGCGATGGGGCAGGTGACCGCTACCGACTCAGACTCCCGCAGCGCCGGGCGGCGGGCGGGGTCGGCCAGCTTGGCCAAGCGCTCCTCAACGGTTCCCAGCGTGGCTTCCCGCCACGCCTCCATGTCGTCCCACAGGTTCCACTCCTCGAATGTGAAGGCCAGCCCCACGTCGGTGGTCACCGCCTGGCCGTAGATCGGCAGGCCTCGGAGGCGGCAGTCCTCTACCCATTCGATCTGCTTGAGGTGCTGCTCGGGCCGCTGGGCATTGGGGGTGATCACGTTGAACAGCACCGGGCGGCCGCTGATGTCGGCCAGGCGCTCGTAGGTGCGGCGGTGCTCGGTGCGGGTCTCGTCGGCGGGGTCGGGGGCGAAGGTGGCCTGGATGAACCCCTGGTTGCGCTCGGCCAGCACCTCGGCCAACTGGAACAGCGTCTCGTTGGGCATCACGTCGGTGTTCATGGGGTTGCCGTCGTGATCGCGCTGCACATTGGAATCGCGCAGTCGCTGCACCGACCAGCCGCCGGCGCCGACGTCCATGGCCTCGTGCAGCAAGGCTCGAAGCTGGGCGTGCTCTTCGTCGGTGGGCATCTCACCGGCCTTGGCCCGCTCGTAGCCCAGCACCCAGTTGAGCGCCGGATTCAGCGGGAAGAAGCTCCGCATGTTCACCGCCTTGGGGGTGCGGTCCACCGCGTCCAAGAACTCGGGGTAGGTCACCCAGTCCCAGGGCATACCCGCAGCCATGGCATCGAACGGAATGGCCTCGGTGCGGGTCATGGTCAACATGGCCCGCTTCCTATCTTCGGGGGCCACGGGGGCGAATCCGAAGCCGCAGTTGCCGATGACGATCGACGTCACCCCGTGCCAGCCCGACAGCGTGCAGTACGGATCCCAGAAGAGCTGGGCGTCGTAGTGGGTGTGGAGGTCGATGTGACCGGGGGCCACGATCATCCCGTCGGTGTCCAGCACCTCATCGGCATCAGAGGCCTTGAGCCGACCGATCTTGGCGATCTTGCCGTCTTTGATGCCCACATCGGCCCGGAGTCGCTGGGCCCGGGTCCCGTCGATCACCATTCCGCCAGCAATGATCGTGTCATACGTCGTCATTTCGTCCCCCTGGGTGTGCGGTGGCCTTCAGCATAGTGAAGCAGTTCGAACCCGATAATTTCCGCACGCCGTCCATGGGCAGACAGACCAGTAGCGTGGCCCAAATGGAAGGTCGTCCGTGGTAGAGCCAGTCGAGCGACGCTCTTGGCTGGCGCTGGGGGCGGCCACCGCGGCGGCGTTCATGGTGGTGGTGGACGTCTCCATAGTTAACGTGGCCTTTCCGTCGATCCAGAAGTCGCTGGGTGCCTCCAACGCCGCGCTGTCGTGGATCGTGAGCGGTTACTCCATCACGGTGGGGTCGTTCCTGCTTCTGTCGGGACGGCTAGCCGACCGCCAGGGCCGGCGCAAGATGTTCAATCTCGGGCTGGCCATCTTCGCCCTCGGATCGCTGCTCAGCGGGGTGGCGCCCCACGTGGAGGTGCTGATCGCCGCCCGAGTGGTGCAGGCCATGGGCGGGTCGCTGATCATGCCGTCGTCGCTGGCCATGGTGCTGCCCGAGTTCCCGGTGTCCCGGCGCTCGGCGGCCATCGGGATGTGGGGGGCGATGGGCGCGCTGGGAGCGGCCTTTGGACCATCGATAGGAGCGCTGTTGATCAATGGGCTGGGCTGGCGGTGGATCTTCTACGTCAACCTGCCCATTGCCGCTCTGGTGTTTACGGCCACGGCCCGTTTGGTGCGGGAGTCGCGCGATGAGGACACCAAGGGCCGCCTCGACGTAGTGGGGGTGCCGGTGGGCACCTTGGCCCTGGCGCTGGTGATGGTGGCCATCGTCCAGGGTGAGGGATGGGGTTACGGCGACTACCGCATCATCGTCTTCGCCGTGGTGGGAGTGATTCTGCTGCCGTTCGTGATCTGGCGATCGCGCTCGCATCCCAACCCGCTGCTCGACCTGAGCCTGTTCAGCTATCGCTCGTTCTCCGCGGCCACCGCATCGTTCGGCTTGTACGCGCTGGGGTTCGTGCCCGGGTTCTTGATGAGTTCGCTGCTGCTCCAAGACCTGTGGGGCCTCACTGTGCTGGAGGCCGGGCTGGGGCTAACGCCGGGGCCGATCATGGCGTCGGCGCTGTCGGTTCCCATCGGGAGGATGGCCGACCGTTGGGGCCACCGCTGGCTGCTGACCTCGGGGGTGGTGTTGTGCGGTCTGTCCTACGCAATGCTGCTGGCTTGGGCGGGGGAGTCGTCGGCCTACTTCTCCGTTTTCCTGCCCGCCAATGTGATCTTGGGCATCGGGGTGGGCCTGTCCATTGCTACCTTCGTCAGTGCGGCCATGAGCGATGTCCCCCCGCCTCGCTTCGCCATCGCCAACGCCACCACCCGCACGGTGCAGCAGGTGTGCTTCGCCCTGGGCATCGCGGTGGTGATCGCCCTGTTCAACTCCGCGCCCAGCGGCGACCCGCTGGGCGGATTCCAGCGGGCCTGGATTTGGGTCATCGCCACCTACGCGGCCTCGGCAGTGGTGATCATGGTCGCTTTCCCCTCGGGGACCGCCCTCCTTCGGCGTGGACTGAGGGGCGGTCAATCTGGTGTGAGACGCTAAGCCCATGTCGGAAACTGTTGAGACTCGCCTGGCTGCGCTGAGCACCGAGGAGAAGGCCGACCTGGTGGCCGGAGAGGCCATCTGGACCACCAAGAGCTTCCCGGAGGCGGGCATTCCCGCCATCGGGGTGACCGATGGCCCCAATGGGGCCCGGGGCGGCGGGCTGCTGGGCACCGGCACGGCCACGGCCTGCATTCCGGCCGGGGCGGTATTGGGGGCCACCTGGGATCCTGAGCTGGTTGAGCGGCTGGGCGGGGTGCTGGGCGACGAGGCCCGGGCCAAAGGGTGCCGGGTGCTGCTGGCGCCCACCATCAACCTGCACCGCAACCCGCTGGGGGGACGGAACTTCGAGTGCTACAGCGAGGATCCGATTCTCTCCGGACAGGTCGCCGCCGCGTTCGTGCGGGGGGTGCAGTCGCGGGGGGTGGCCACCACGCCCAAGCACTTCGTGGCCAACGACTCCGAATTCGAGCGCAACACCATCGACTCCCAAGTAGACGAGCGCACGCTGCGGGAGCTGTACCTGGTGCCGTTCGAGTATGCCGTGCTGGAAGGGGGTACCTGGGGGATGATGAGCGCTTA
>JAJDTA010000177.1 GCA_022827405.1 Acidimicrobiia bacterium | reverse complement strand
GGCTGGTAAAGTTCCCTCTTCGCGGGGCTGTAGCTCAGTTGGCTAGAGCGCTTGCATGGCATGCAAGAGGTCGTGGGTTCGAGTCCCATCAGCTCCACCACTCGTGTGGGAATCGCAACCCCCCTTGCCTCTCGCTTTGCTGCCTTCTCTGGGCTGCCTTCTCCCGCTGCCTTATCTACTCTAGTAATTTCATGCTAACTTACATCTTTCAATTCCATTTCCTTGATGTTAAATCTCTCTCGTTAACTTGTCTGAAACCTCCAATTTCGAACTAGGACACTCAGGTCCCTCTCCCGGGATCTGTGTTGTTTGGTTTGTCTACTCCATCCGGAGGCTTCCCCATGTCTTCCTCGCTGACCGTCAAAATCGTCGCGCCTGCCCTCGCCCTAGTGGTGCTGGCCACAGGCCTGGCACTGGCTATAACCAGTGCCAGCGCCCAACACAGCGAGGCCGAGGTGCGGATCACAGCCCAGCGACTCGAGGATGGGCGATTGGAGTTTGCTCTTCAGCAGCAGACCGAGAGCTTGTGGGGTGAGCGTCGGCGACCCGACCAGCACCACTTCCCCGCCAATGCCACCGTCGGAGAGTGGTCGGACAGCACGGCGTTGACAGTCGGCGCGGTTGGACAGGTGCGGATTTCGGCCCGATTGGGCGACGACGGACGAGTCGAGTTCACCCTCCAGCAGCAGCTAGATGATGGTTCCTGGGGTGAGCGTCTGTTGGCCCAGCGGCGTTTCTTCCCGGCCGACACCGCCGCAGGGATCTGGCTGGTCACTACCCCACTCACCATCTCGGCCCCCGCCCCGACACCCGAGGCCACTGTCGAGCCCGAGGCCACCGTCGAGCCCGAAGCCGTCGAGCCCGAAGCAGTCATGGTCTGCCTGGCCGCGCAAGAAGGCGGCACACTAACCGTCGCCGGCACCGACGGGACTCCCTTTGAGCACCGGTCCATGAATGGCGAGGGCAACAACGCCGAGTATCCCCATTGGGGCACGGCGGGCACCGCGCTCTTGAAGTTGGCCCCCAATTCCTACGCCGACGGCGTATCGGCACCCACCACCTCGCGGCCCAACCCCCGCACGATCAGCAACCTGGTGTTCGCCCAAAACGAGTCTGTGCCCAACTCGTCGGGGGCCAGCGACATCACGTGGCAGTGGGGCCAGTTCATAGACCACGACATCACCCTCAGCCTCGACAATCTCGACGAGCCGTTCCCGATTCCCGTCCCACGAGGTGATTCGGTATTTGATCCCGGCAGGACCGGCACCGCGGAGATCCACCTAGATCGCTCCGTGTCCGACCCCGACACCGACCCGGATAACCCTCGCCGACAGGTCAACGCCATCACCGCGTTCATCGACGGCTCCCAGGTATACGGCTCAGACGAAGACCGAGCCCTGGCCCTTCGCACCAACGACGGTACCGGCCGGCTGAAGACGTCCCACGATGGCCGGTTCCTGCCCTACAACGAGGATGGGCTCGACAACGAAGGGGGCAGTCATCTGACAGATCTGTTCATTGCCGGCGACCTTCGGGTCAACGAGCAGATCGGGCTCATCTCCATTCACACGCTCTTCGTCCGTGAGCACAACCGGCTGGCCGAGCTCATCGCCGACCGTCACCCCGATTTGAGCGGTGATGAGATCTACCAGTTGGCCCGCAAGCTTGTCGGTGCCCAGATCCAAGCCATCACCTTCAACGAGTTCCTGCCCCTCTTGCTGGGCCCCGATGCAATCGGCCCGTACTCCGGCTACGACTCCGCAGTGAACCCGACCATCGCCAGCGAGTTCTCCGCCGCGGCCTACCGGGTGGGCCACACCCTGCTCTCCCCCAACCTGCTGCTGGTGGACGCCGAAGGGGAGACCGACCAGATCAGCCTGGCCCGAGCCTTCTTCAACCCCGCTGCCGTGGAAGACCTCGGAATCACGGCGATACTGCTCGGCCTCGCCTCCCAACCGGCCCAAGAGGTTGACTCGCTGGTCATCGACGAAATCCGCAACATGCTCATCCGGGGTCCGGGCGGGCCGGTGTTCGACTTGGCCGCCCTCAACATCCAGCGAGGCCGCGACCACGGTGTGGGCGACTACAACACCGTGCGCCTGGCGTTCGGACTGTCCGCAGTGGAGAGCTTTGCCGACATCTCCTCCGACCCCGCCGTGCAGCAGGCACTGATGGAGGCGTACGGGAGCGTGGATGATCTGGACCTCTGGGTCGCGGCCCTGGCCGAAGACCACGTGGCCGGGGCGTCAGTGGGCGAGACCCTTCAGACCATCATCTCCAATCAGTTCGCCCGCCTGCGGGCCGGCGACCGCTTCTGGTTTGAGCGCGATCCGTTCTTCTCGGCCAACCCCGAGCTTCTCCAAGACGTCAGCAGCATCACGCTGGCCAACGTCATCCGCTGCAACACCTACCTGGAAAGCGAGATCCAAGACAACGCCTTCATCGTCAAGGAGAGCTGAGCGCGCTGGCTTGTTCGACGGAATGGGGGTTACGGGTAGCGGAAGGCCACGCCGGCGCGGCTGACTTTTATGCCGACGATGCCGCCGGCTGTGGTCTCCGCTACTAATGACGCCACCCACTGCTCGACTCTGCACCCAGACGGCAAGTTGCCGGGTGTGTCGATGCTCACCGGGACCTGGGTGGTGCTGTTGGATTGGCCGGAGAATTTTCTGACCACGACGTTGCGAGCCGTGCAGGTGTTTGCGGTGTCGGCAGGGTCTTGTTCCAGGTCGGCGAACAGGAATATCCGGAAGGTGAAGAACTGCGCTCCAGGGGCCGGATGCTCCCAGATGATCAGGCATTGGTTGGGAGTGCCTCCGGTGCAGTCGAAGCGCACGTTGCGGGGCTCGGGCGGGTCGTTCAGCTCCGCGGCGTTCAGCTCGTCGATGTTCTTGTAGTTCTCGGGCCGCTCGTCGGGGCCGGGGTTGCAGGTGCCGGGGTCAAAGCGGGGTTGACCTGGGCTTTCCGGGGAGAATGTGTCACCGGCCCCGATACAATTTTATCTATGGAATTCGCCGCCAATCCCCGCAAAAGACCCGGCAACAACAATGCCGACGCCAGCGGCGACACACCCGCTGGCGGGGGTTTCGAGTTCCCAGACTTCTCCGAGGCCGGGGCTCCGGAACTGCTGGGACTGATGTCCCAAGCCGACCTCTTGCGCCGCCAGGCAGAGGGATACATACTCGGCCTGGTTGTTCGCTACGGCGAGCTCGAGGGCCCGGGCGCCGCCGCTACCGTGTGCCACCAACTCGGGATCAGCGCCCACCGGGCCCGCCAACTCGCCCGAACCGCCCAAGACGTCGCGGCCATGCCCCGGATCCTCGACGCGGTGAACGGCGGCCACCTCTCCGCCGACCAAGCCGGACACGTCGCCGAATCGCACAAGCGGACGCCCCTGAGCACGCAAGACCAACAAGAGCTTTTGGACCTGGGCGGCTGGCAGAGCCACGACGAATTCAAGAAAACAGTCGCGGCCCGCGAGGACCAGCGCCGCGCCGCCGACGGGATGAGCCGATCCGAGCGCCAAAGAGCCCGCCGATCCGCCAAGGTGTTCGACGGCTCCGGCGGCATGGTCGTTTTGCACGCCGAGCTCGATCCGATCTCCGGCGACCGGGTCAAAACCGCGCTCGGCGCCATGAGCACCAAGATGCTCGGCGATGACATCGCCTTCGACCCCATCCGCACCTTCGAGCAGCGCAACGCCGACGCCCTGGTAGCGCTCATCACCCAACAGCCCGCCGACAACGCCGACCCGTTTTCTGCGGGCGGACCCGACTGCGGCACCCGCCCGCAGAAAACAGTGCTGGTGATCTCTGCCGACTACGACGCCATCAAGGGCCAGCTCACTAACGCCGGGCTCATCGATGGCACCCCCATCGACCTAGACGAAATCCGCCACCTAGCCAGCCAAGCCGACATCATCCCCATGATCTTCAACGCCGAAGGCCAACCCCTCTACCTGGGCAAAGCCCAAAGAGCGCCCAACAAAGCCCAAAAACTCGCCCTCTACAAAAGGGACGGGGGCTGTGTCGGCTGCGGCCTAAGACCTCAAATCTGCGACGCCCACCACATCCAACCCTGGGACCAAAACGGCCCCACCAACATCACCAACCTCGTCCTCCTATGCCCCCGCTGCCACAAAAAAATCCACAAACACCACCACACCATCCACCACAACCCCACCAACGGCAGCTACCACCTAAAACCCCCACCCCGCCCCAGCCCCAAAACCCACCCCCCACCCACCGAACAACGACCCGCCGCCTAACCCCACACGCGTCAGCGGAGTGAACCTCCCCAGATATTGCGCAGGCTCTGGTGTGGGACGCGTAGCCGTGTATCGTCTTAAAGCCGGTCCTTAATCATGTTGTACAGGTACGTTCGTCTCGATAGCGTGCACAGTGGACAAGCCAGGTTTCCCTAATTGCCATTTGCAAACGCCGGGTCCATCGGCGTGGTTAGTGCCTCCCGAGGGCTGGAGTAATTTGCGTAGGAGGATGGTTAACGGTTGATAACTCAAGTTCACTCCGAGTGCCAACAATATGCCAGCGAAAACGAATACGTCCTGGTCCAATTCGCACAGGGAGATTGGCAAACTCGCGATGCAGAATTGATTCTGTATCTGGAGGTACCAGGAAAACCGCCTGTGGTGGGCGTAGGACTGACCGAGCGTGCCGTCCACTGCCTAAAGAATATGGATCGTGAAACCCGAGACGTCACCTCTGCTATCTCGATCGCAGGGGCCGTGATGCGGGTAGCCGCTGGCAGAGACGACATCCCTTGTGCCGCTTTCGTGCCGGCTGGTGATGCTCCCAAGTTGCAGGCCAATTTGCGTTGGGCCGAATCCGTCACCAGTCCAGCTGATCTACAGATACCGGCCGACTTCAAAGGCGGTCTACTGCCCACGCGCGATACAGCCACCGGCCGAATAACTCTCATCGCGAAAACGATGAAGGAAATCGCTGCAACAGCTCGGTTGCGAAAGTCCTTCCGCTTCTACTTGGTCCCTCTGCGCGCTGGTGATGTAGACACCTTCGGCTTAATTTCTGCCTTCTTCGATGACCACGATGAACCACTAGTTATCCGTACACCGCTCTTCAATGACGAGCTAGTCCACAAATTCGTGCAGGTGCTATCGTCAGACTCCTTTGACATACACTTCTATGACGAACACAATCGAAAGTTAATCGGGTTCCGTGCTGTGAACCGGGATGCTGCTCGCTTTCGACACCTTGTAAATACGATTCAATTCGTGCCGGGTACTCTGGAGTTAGCCCGTCAGTTCGATGACTACATGATCTCATGGTTTAGGACTCGCTCGACATCCGAAGATGATGCCTCTCTCAGAATCGACCTGCTTGAGACGCTGCCTCCTGACAACCTGTCCGAACAAAGCCAGACCCCGCCAGGCGATTTAAATGAACTTGACATTGAGGTGTGCCTGCATCGGGCGTTCAGCTATGACCAAGTCCACCGGAATCCAGCACGAGCAGACAACGGTCGAGAGTTCGTGGACGTGCTTGCGGTCACGAATAAGGCTGTGCTGCTGATCCAGGCCAAAGACAGCCCGGTCACCGAGGCGACCCTTGATCGCACCATTGATCGCAAGCAGGCCACTACAAAGAAGCATGTAAAGAAGGCTGCCGCCCAACTGAAGGGGTCAATCAACCACCTCCAGTCTGGCAACTCCATCGACATCATCACGGATGGGCAACCCTGCGAGTTCCACGTGTCCGGCCGCGAGGTCTTCGGCCTCGTGATCGTCAAGGAACTATTTGATGCCGAACGCTCGGCCTGTAGCCGACTAGTCCTCTCCGTCTTTAAAGAGACCGACGTTCCCTGTCTACTGCTTGACTTCGCGGATTTCCAAGAGTTGACGTTCTCCCAACCCACCGAGGAAAGTCTCGTGGGCACGCTTAGGCAAACCTTCGCAGTCTCACGCGAACGTGGTTTGTTCCCACGCCTACGCTTTGGCTTCATTGCGGATGGGCCGACGATGCACTCACTACCGGACGTCGCCGCCAGAGAGCAGATGTCGCCTCCGTCAGCGCCTGCTGACGTCGGCTAACTGCCCCTAGAGCACGACCCACCCACCCGTATCGCCGTGCACGGAGGCCTCGACTCGCGTCAGTGCTTGGTGTCCTTGGGTAGGTTGGGATCGTTGACCGGGGCGACGCTGTTGCTGTCGCGGAAGCGGCCGTCACCCCCTTGGATGCGCACCTCTCCCCCGCAACAGGGTGCGTCGGAGTCCTAGCAGCCTGAGCGCAAAGATGCGAGACCTATTGGGGTTCGGCCTTGGCCTTGAGCTGGGCGATGTTCTCCACTATGGCTCTAAGGGTGGAGCTTCCTGCTCCGCTATTGAATGATGATTCCACGATTCTCTGCAGTGCGAGCGCGTTCTTGCGCAATTGTGAGCTTGGCAGGTCGTAGAACCCACGAGCCTCGGTCTCATATCGTTCGTAGGTCGTCGGGCCGATCTCCTTCTTGATCGTTTCTTCAATCGTTGCCTCGAAACAGGCTGACACGTCATTCACGTGGTGAGGCCAGTCGGCTTCGTCCATCTCGAGGAGACGGAGTAGGAGCCGGTTCGGTTCGGAATTCGAGTTTGCTTCGCCTTGGTCGCCATCCCAGACCACATATGTGGGAATGCCGAGCCTGCGGAAGATGACAAGCGGTCGGTCGAGGTTCGTCTTGCCGTTGCATGGAATGACTGCGATCCCCTGAGCGTCCAAGTCGATGTCCATAGCACGGGCGGCTCCCATGATGGCTGCTCGGTCGGTGTCGCCTTCAACCAGCACGGCGACATCAGCAAAAAAGCCTTCATTGACCATCGGAGTCATGATGGACTGCAGACGGGCTCGAAGAGACTCGGCAGAGAAGTCGGCTTGGCTAGTGGTTGCCTCCTGGAGCTGCTTTGCCACCGTGTCCAATGTGGTGGCCTGCACCACGGTCGCTCTCGGCCCCTCCGCCGCGGATTGGCTCTTTCGCAGGATTCGGACATCGTCGAATCGGTCCAAGCCGACAAAGAGCGGTGAATGGGTCGTGTAGATGACCTGCGTGTCTGCCGGTGTTTCGGGGTTCACAGGCTGCGTGAGCCGCATCAATACCGAGGCGATGTGGCGTTGACGGCTGGGATGCTGATAGAGCTCTGGCTCCTCGATAGCCAAGATGACATGGGGCTGCACCGGCGCTTCCAGATGCTCTGACTCTGCATCTGCGTCCTTCGCAGAGTCCGTCCCAGTGGCTGTAGAGCCATTTGATTGCCGAACTGAGGCGAGGTGTTGCAACAGGGTCACGATGAAGGCGCGTTGAAGCCCGTGCCCGGTACGCGTGACTGTGGACAGGTATCCGTCCTCTTTGAGCCGAACATTCGCCTGAGGATCGGGAATGCTGAGTTCTTGCAACTGTTCCCATCGCAAATCGACGGCCGATTCCGGCACCAAAGACTGCAGGGCATCAGTCAGCTCGCCCTGGAGAGCTTCGAGTCTCGGCCAAGCGTCCCCCTCCATGATCTTGGTGAATTCGATCCTGGTGCGTTCTTTGAGGTCGTTCAGTTTCGGGTGGGCTGCCAATGCGCCGCGGACAACGAGGTTCATGATCTCGGTGATGGCGGAGCCGCGTTGGTCGGCCGCGTCCTCTCCGGCATCGCGAACAGCGGGTATACGTATGAACTGTGTGTGCGGACGGAGTCGCCCGGTGCCGACGTTAGGCCAGCCGAAGAATTGCCCATCATCGCGAATCCGTTCGCATTCATCGGGATGTTCATGCTCCCAATCTTTCATTGCGGCTTCGGCCGCGTCAGCAGACCTCGCGGTTGGAAGCGTCGCATAGCCAGGGTCTTGTCGGAGCCGTTTGTACTCGGCTATCCGGTCACCCTTGCCGTCTATCCTCCTGATGCTTGCAAAGGCCGCATTTTGGAGGCTGGCCCCATAAAACGACGCGGACTTCTTTCCCGAACTGAGGGAAAACACGCCGACGACCGTGAGCGTTTCCCCCTCAAGATATGGGGCGAATTTGTCTCGCTCCATGGAATTGAGGTCGCCAAATGAGATCTCTATCTCGATGTCTTGGTCGGTGTTCTCACCATAAAAGTCCGCCTCGGTCAAAGGAGCGGCTGGTTCGTAGAACAATTCCAAGGCTCCGAGAAAGGCAGACTTTCCTGTCCCGTTTCTGCCCACTAGGGCCGTAAGGTCTCCGACAGACAACTCAGCATCGAGGATCGACCGGAAGTTCTTGACGCGGAGATGTCGAATCCGCATGACGTTCTACAGAATCTCGGTGGTCGGGTACTTGTCCCGAATATGGCGGTGAAAGTGCGAGCCGATCGAATCGGCATTCATAAGAGCCCTGTAGGCCTTCTGAGGAACCTTGGCGTACTGGTACACCCTTCCCTTGTCGAATTCAATCTCGAGCGTCGCGCAGTCAGCGTCGTAGCCGACAGAGACGAGATTGCTGGAACTCACAGGAGTGCGCCGCACGACAAACCCCCAAATGCAAAAGTCAAAAGAGACCGGCTCATGTGCATACACAGAAAATCTTACAGACCCGCTCTTGGAGAGCAGCCCGCCTTTTCCGAGGCCTTGTCTGGCGCTGTGGACTCTGTCGGCAACAAATCGGAGGGCAGGGTTTTACTGAGGACGTCTCGGAGATGAGCGCTGTCACCAGTGGGCCACTGTCATTGGTACCGATCGGTGCGGATGCCCTGGCGATTCGCCTCCGCTTTCAGAGTAGCGGCGTAGGGGTTGTCACCGAGGTGGTCCAAGAGGCTGGTGACGGTGAACTCGAGGTGCAGATTGGTCCATGACCTCTCCGATTCGGAGATGTCCCCGAAGCTAGCCAGCATGTGGGCCAGGAGCCGGGCGGCCTGCTCGGGCGGGCACGATGGTCGGCCTTCTTTCTGTGGCCAGATGCCTGCTTTGGTCAGGACGAGGGGCAGTTGGCTCTCATTGTCAATCGCATACGCTGGTTGGCGGATGGCAAGGTCGACAGCTTCCTTGGCCCGGTCACCCAAATGGAAGGCCCAGCAAGCAAGCTCAGTGGCTTCCGCAGGGCCCATTGGGGCTGCTGTGCTGTTCAGCCGGGTCTCCCAATAGGCGCGCAGCCCGTCCCATCGGGCATCGGCTTCGGCAGGACTGAGGTCGGCTAGCAACTCGGCTATTGACTGCGTCCACAGGACACGAGCCGCAGGTCCGGCTTCGACCAGGGCTGCCTCTAGGCTGCCGCCCCACGAGTCGGGGGCGATGCCGGGTTGCAGTGTTATCGCGCCAATGCAGTAGTAGAGGCTCCATCGGCTGTGGTGGTCTAGCTCTTGAGCTATGCGGTGCATCTTGAGATAGCAGTCCAGCATGCCTGCTTCCAGCATCTTCAGCGACGGTAGCTCTCCTGAACCCAGCTGAGCTTCCCAGCAGCGCAGCGCCCGGCCTTCGTCTGCTTTGGGGTCGAACAGCGGTAATACGTTGTCCTGCCACCAACTCGGGTCGGCATCGTGGAAGAGGAGTTGGGGCCGACGGGCAAGAGTCGCTTGTGCCATCTTCGACGGGTCTCCATCGCCCCCGATCATCTTGCCCAGCAGTTCCACCCATCGATCGGTCAGCCCAGACCAGTCTTGCCCGGCATCCCGGCGTTCTAGAAGGATCAACCGGACTGCGATCTGGGCGATGTGCCCGGACCAGTGGTTGCAGGCAAGGTCCAGCCATGAAATGTCACTGCCGTATATCGGGGGCGACGCAGTCCTCTCCGCATCGTCAGATCCCCAATCCCAGATGCAGCCAAGCCAGCTGGCTATCTCTTCTCTGATGTCGCTGCCCAGTTCAGTTTTGTTGTCAGCCCATTCGCCAAGCACCACCTCAACCAGCTCTTGAGTAGGTCTTGAGCTACCGAGCGTGTCGTTCGTGATGAGGAGATCAGCGACTGTGAGCCCAGCATCAGGGCAGTCCTGGATCACCCTCGACAAGGCACTTGTGGCTTCGTGCCGCACCAGCTCGCCTTGCCGGGCCTGCTTGTAATCCGGCAAAGCAACCAATCTCAGGAGCGTCCCCTCGGGGTTGGCCGCGAGGAGATCTTGCAAGCTGGCATGTCGACCGAAGTAGGCGAAGCGCTCCCACTCACTGCCGTCTGCTGTTAGCCGCAAGACGTTGTACCCCACCCTGTCCATGGCAACCACCCACGTCTCCCGAAAACCACGTCGGTCCAAGTGCCCAGTGGGGTGGCCGAGAATTGGTGAATATGCTGCTCGGCGACAGTCTTCAATGAGCTGCTCCGACGCCGTTGTCGCCGGGTCAAGGACGACGATGAGCCACTCCGCACCCTGATCATGGTGGTCCTTGTGGTCAATGTGATTCTGCACAGCATCCAAATGATCGCCAGAGAACATCGAATAGCTCGTCGAGGGGTACAACTTGAAAGTCCCCTCCCCAGGCCCAACCAACTCTGGAGTGCCAACCACCTTGAGTCTTCTGGCCCCATGAGCCGCGCCAACCAAATGGCGTGCCAATGACGAACCATCATCTACAGCGATTTCCGGGTTCTCTCTCCAGACGCGGTCCAGCACTTCTTGGTCCATCATCTCCTTCAAGAGGCCATTGGCGTGTTCGCCCATCCCGGCAGGGTCGTCCGGAAGCTCGTTTTCGGACTCAGCAAGAATGTCCGACAACTTCGCAAGATCAAGTCGATCTGGCTCGAATCGATCTGGCTCGCTCACCGTGGGATCAGAAAACGACAGAACCCAGCTATAGCCAAGCTTCCTGTCTGGCTTCGGCTGACCACGGAACGCAGAGAACATGCTGTTCGCTGCGCCATAAGTGTGCCGGGTCACCTCAGCCCTCACAACCCGATCATCAGCAATCACCAACTCCAGATCGGGCGTACGGGTGCCTTGGCCAGCCTGCTCAGACAACTTCTCGACGCTCATCACAACACCAGACGCCAGCAAACAGGCCATAGCCTCCCCCTCCGACCGATCAGGGACCGGAAAGCGCTCGCGACTCCTCGTACTCTTCGACATTTTCAGACAACCCTCACAAGCCAAATTCCGTCCCGCGACGTCGGACACGGCCAAGCGGGAGACAGCTCTTGACCTTACCGGGCATGTGGCCCGTATCGGCTCTGGGATATCGCCGCCTAGCAAACGGACGTGGTGGCACCATGGCCTCACTCGCTATTCGATACGAACGCGACCCCATGGGTGGCTGAGTCAACAGGGTCGAAGGTTGGCGTTACGGCCGGCCGGCTGGCGCCTTTGGGTCAGCTTCCGTACGCGGCGCAATCGACTGGTTCCCGATTCGGACTGGCTACAGTGCCATTGATGTCATCGCCCTACGTTGTCGTGGTGGTTCACAGGGATCATGCCGACTTCGCTTCTGAGGTATGCGAATCTCTGAGGAGGGCTACTGGTGAGATCTTGTTGCAGCCGGACTTGGTTGAATTCCGCGACGCGCTCGTCGATGTTGATCTTGGTGCGAACACTGCTGTTGTGTATCTCGGCAGCCCGGCAGCAAGCACGGACGACGACATTCATGCTCTCTTGACTGAAGCCATAGATCGACAGATCCCAATCATGCCGCTGGTTCGAACTTCGAAAGGACGAGGAGTGCAGGGTCAGTTGTCTCCTTCGATTCGCCGTCTCAACGTGGCCGACTGGGATAGCCAGCGCGGTCAATCCTTGGCGGCGCTGCTCGTAATGCTCGGGCTAGTAGAGCATGAGCGTAAGGTCTTTATCTCGTATCGTCAGCGCGAGTCGACGCCGTTGGCAACCCAGCTTCACACTGAACTGGCGCGTAGCCGGTTCGATGTCTTCTTGGACCGATATTCCGTTGCGCCCGGTGAAGACTTCCAGCGGAAGCTCGACCAGGAGCTTGAAGATATTGCGTTCATGCTCTTGATCGAGAGTCCGGAACTACGTGAGTCACTCTGGGTTCAACACGAGATCGCTTATGCACACAGCCACAGGATCGGTGTCCTCGCCCTGACTTTGCCAGGCGTTGCCGACAGCGAGTTGGTTATGTCGATTGACGAGGCATTCCGGATAAGGCTCACCCCTGAAGACTTGAACGAACAGGGGGAGCTGACAGAGGACCGACTCCGACACGTGGTCGTTCAAGTCGAACTCGCGCACGCCCGCGCGCTTCGCCGGCGACGGGAGCAGCTGCTCGGCAGCGTGAGGGACAAGCTCTTTCAGAATGGTTACGAATGTGAGCCGATCGATGACTGGGCAGTACTTGCGACACGGTCAAGTCAGGAAACGGCGGTGTTCCTGGTTACTCCTCGCTGCCCCCGGCCGGAGGATCTGTACGACTTGCACTGTCTCCATGGCAAGGCGGCGCTGGATTCCGGCAATGGAATCTCAGGGGCACTAGTGCATGACGTTGAGCAGGTGGGCGATCGGGAGCGTCAAGTCCTGGCGTGGATGACCGAGGACCGGCCTTATCAGCCGGTGCTCCTTCACGAGTGGGTCCTCTCGGGGGGGGGGGGGGTGATGGCTTCGCTGGCTAATCGTCAGGTGTTTCTCACAGCGAGCGTCCCG
>JAJDTA010000066.1 GCA_022827405.1 Acidimicrobiia bacterium | reverse complement strand
CACCGGCTTCCACCGCTCGGCGTCGAACAGCTCCGAGACCATGCCCAAAGACTACGGGCGGGGCGGGCGGGGCAGGTACTCGAATCCGGCGGCCGAGTCGTCCCGCCAGTCTTGATAGGTGTCTTTGGCTCTGTCGGTGGCCTTCTTGCGGACGGTCTTGGTCGCCTTCTTCTTGGCCTTCTCCGCAGTCTTGGTGAGGGTGTAGTACTGCATCTCCTTGAACGCCCGGCGGCGGCCCATTTCGACCAGGGCTCGGGCTGCCATCATCGTCTTTCCCGAGCCCAGGGGCATGGCCACCCGCGCAGCGAACATCAGCGCCGACTTCCAATCTCCCTGAGATAGCGCGTACAGCGCCCGGGTGGTGTCCACGATCTCGCCTACCACCGGCAGCACCCCGGCGGCCTCCATGGCCCAGAACCCCACGTCGTCCCAGCCGAAGCCGTCCTTGCGGTGGTAGGCCCCGTGGGCGATGACCGCGGCGGCCGCTTCCCGTACCTCAGGTGGCAGGCTGGCATCGGCGGCGATGGCCTCGAAATCGGCCTTGGACAAGAACCTGTCGGCCTTGGTGGGATCGCCCTGGGCCGCGGTGTCGATGGCGGCCAAGTAGGGCAACAGGGTGGTGTAGGCCGACATCTTGGCTTCGAAGGCATCCAGATCGTCGAGGCTGATGCGCCCGTCGCCGCCGCTGGCCGAGAATTCCTCGGTGGGATCGGACAGGTAGTCCCGGTTGTCGCGGGCCGTGTCCACCATGGTGAACAGGCTGGGGTTGGTGAGCAGGATCCGGGCCGCCTCGCCCAGCTCGTCGGTGCGGGTGACGAAGCCCTCCAAATCACCCCGCGATACAAGGTGGTCGCCGCCCCACGCATCGGGAGTGTCCCGCAGAACTTCGATGGCCCACAGGGCCAGGTCCAGCCCCTCGGGGCCCAGCAGGATCATCTGCGCTCGCTGAGAGATGTCCCCGGAGTCGGTCCGAAGCTGTTGGCTGATCCCGCCCAGCGACAGCTCCACCGGGTACTGCTCGCCCCCCAGCCAATACTCCACCTCGGCCACCACCGCGGCCCACCGCTGGCGCCGCAGGTCAACCTCGTCGGCAACAGCCAAGTAGTCGACGGCTAGCTCAAAGGCCGCCTCGGCATCCATCCCCACAGTTGGCATGTATGGAATATACAGACATTCATTGTCATTACCTAAGGGGGGGGGGGGGACTTACCGAGATTCGAGAATCTTGGCCACAATGCTGTATGTGGAAAACAATGGCAACTACTTGTAATAAGTAATTCACATTTAACTGTTCGGCTCGCTGGGAAGGAGCGCGTGTTGGCCTTCTTTTGCCCAGGTAAAGCCACTGGTGTAGGAGGCTGCTGGCGAACGTGAATAGTCTTTGGGTTGCCGGCTATCGCGGGTTGAGCGGCCAGCGGGAATCATTGCCGCTTCACCGCAGGCGCTTGTTGCGCGCCTGGCTGCTAGCCATCGGGCTGGTGCTGCCGGCGTGCGGGGGCCGGGCCGCGGTGCAACAGGCCCCGCTGGTGCTCGAGGGCGATCGCTTGCTCAACGGGCTGAGCGCCCAGGTAACCCGGGGCGGCGTCTCGCTCACATGGCAGGTGGACGAGAGCCGCGCCCACCGCATCACCGGCTTCTCGTGCGTGTACCGCACACCGGGCCACATCTCGCTGGGGGTGGCCAGCGCTGAGCCGTGCGGGTCGCAGATCAGCGCGGCCGAGGCCCGAGCCCTCATCGTGGTGGGGCTGCCCGAGTTCGGCGACTACGACTTCGAGGTGGTGGCCCAGGTGGGCCCGGGCGAGGCCATCGACTGGCCCAAGAGGGCGCTCAAGCTGCGGGTGACCGTCACCGAGGAGTTGGCCGGCTGGGCCGGACCCGGCCGAGTGGTCACCGGGACGGGACCGGTGGTCACCGGCTGCGGTCCCGAAGGCGGCCCCGGCGACGCGTCGCAGGGCCGACCGTGGCACCAAGACGAGATCGTGTCGGCCGCCCACCTCACCCACTATCCCGGCCGGTGCTGGACCGCAGGCGGCGACCCCGATATCCCTCCCGACTGGCCGAACCCGGTGCCGCTGGATGAGCTGCTCGATCAGGCCGGGCTCGACGGGCAGGTGGTGGGCCAAGCGCTGAGCGGGCGCGACACCGACGATGCCGCCGCACTGCTGGTCGACGATCGCGCCCTCACCCCGCTGGGCCAAGCCTCGGCGGGCACCAAGGCGCTGTTGCGGCCCGGCACCGCCGGCGGCTGGGAGCTGCGCCTGCACACCAGCTACCCGTTCGGCGCCGACTACGTGTACACCCCTGCCCACGCCGTGGCCGGCTGGGGCCACCCCAGCTACGCCGGCACGGGGGCGAGGCCGTGGATCCCAACCGGGCACCGGCAATCGATATGGAGGCGGCCGACTACGCCCGCTTCTCCGAGTCGAACAACGCGCCTCCGGGCGTCTTGGTTTCCAAGCCCTTCTACGGCATCTTCTCCGATCCCGAGGGCGGCGAGCTGACCTACTCCGTCTCGGTGCCCGACGAATTGGCGGCATTCGTGGAATACCTGGAAGTGCCCACCAACGCCGACCTGGCGCAAAACCCGAACTCCGCTGAGGTGATGACCAGGGTGTGGTTCCGAGCCCGCCCGCAGGCCGACTGGGGCGACATCGGCCCGACGCTGCCCAACCCGCTGAGATTCACGGTGACGCTGACCGCAACCGACCCCGAAGGCATGTCCAGCTCGATCACCGGCGAGTTCTACACCTGGTGGGACCCGCCGATCCCACCGGGGACGCCGCTGATCGACGCCGTCGCCGTGGTCTCAGATGCGGGCGACGACCAAACCTACGCGCGCGGCGAGGTGATCCGGGTGCGGCTCACCTTCAGCGATGCGGTGGAGGTAACCGGCAGCCCGCAGGTGAGCATCGACATGGACCCCGCCAACTGGGGTCAGAAGTGGGCCACCTACGAGAGCGGCTCAGGCACCGCCGAGCTGACATTCGCCTACACGGTGGTGGAGCCCAACTTCTCGACACAGGGCATCGCCGTGCTCGCCGACACGCTGCGCCTCGACGGCGGCGCGATCCAATCGGCCGATGGCATTGACGCCGACCTGTCGCATTCGGGCCTGGCCCACGACCCGGACCACAAGGTGGACTGGCGCTAAAGCCGACCGCCCGTCTAACGGGAAATCATTGAAATAGTCGTAAAAGTATTATTGTTGCGTTGGTTGGGCCGCGGGGGTTAGGCTGGCGGGGTGGAGACGGTGAGCTTCGGTGATTTGGCGCCCATCTTGGCCGCGGTGGTCGGGCCGATGCTGGCGGCCGTTTTGGCCATGATGCGCTACCAGCACGTAGACGGCACCAAGACCCGCACCCTCATCCACGAACAGATCGACAAATGCCGCGACCTCATCGGCGAGAACCGCGACCTCATCGAGGAGTCCAATAAAGAGAACCGCGACCTCATCCGGGAGAACCGGGACCTCATCGAGAAGTCCAGCAAGGAGAACCGGGAGCTCATCGAGAAGTCCAACAAGGAGAACCGCGACCTCATCCGGGAGAACCGCGAGCTCATCGAGAGGAACCACCGGGAGGTCACCAGCAGCCTCGGAGAGGTGCGGGAGCGGCTGGCCCGCATCGAGGGCCACCTCCAACTCCCCCCGCCCCCCGAAGAAGGCGAAGCCGAAGCCGCCTGACCCCCGCACCAGTCATACTCGGGGCCATTGACGATGGGCCCTTTGGGTGGATGACCGGTGGTGGTAAATGGCTGTTATTTTGTAATCGGACAGATTTTTGGTAGATGCAATCGTCGCTGGGCGGTGTTGGTCGCAGCGGTGGTGATGGCGGTTGTGGTTGCGGGGGGGAGGCGGGGCGGCGGCCGCGCCGCAGAATTCGGCTACCTATTGGTGCGAGAGAATCACGTCGGCGCCGGCCAAGCCGACAGGGGTCACAGCCTTGGTGAACCCGACCGAGGAAGAGGGAAACACCTGGGGCGAGAACGGGATCCTGATCAGCTGGGACACTCCCGATGAGAGCGACTACGTGGACGGGTTCAGCATCTTCCGGGGCGTGCTGGTGGCGGGCGTTGCGCCGGCAAGCACCGAAGTGACACTCCAGGGCACGATCTGGAATGTGAACACGTCGGATAGCGACAATGGGACGTGGGGCACCCTGTTGCTCGCGCCGAGAGACATCATGGACCCCGAGGAGTACCTCGAAGTCGGCGTGACCTACGTGTATCGGGCTATGGCGACGCGTTATGACAACTGCGGCGACTTCCAAGACAGCGAGCGCTCCGACCCGGTTGTCGCAACCTACGAGGCGCCTGATGAAGAGCAGGACGAAGGCGAAACCGACGAGGGCGAAGACACCGAGGGCGAAGACGAAGACGGCGACACCGACGAAGACGGAGACCCAGTAGGCGGGCTGTAGCCGGAATTAGCCGGGTCGCTTGAGCGGGCGGGGCGGGCGGCGCAGCAGGTTCACCGCCATGGCCGAGGCCCGGGTGGACCACGGCACGCACTCGCCCTGCTCATCAACCGGGACGCCCTCTCGGGCCACGATCCGCCACCCGGTGTAGGCCACCACCACCGCATGGGCGCCCACCAGCACCAAAAAGAAGGTCCAGGGGGCGGTCAGTGCCATGACCACGCCGCCGGCCACCGGGCCGATCACCGCGCCAACCCCGTTGGTTCGCACGAGCGCGGCGCTGGCGCCGTTCAACTGCGATAGCGGCACCCAGTCGCCGGTGAGGGCAATGGCCAGCGAATAGAGCGGGAAGGTGGCCCCGCCGAAGCAGAACACAAGCACCAGAGACAGCGCCGAGCCCGGCTCGACCAAGGGCAGGATTCCAGCAATGGCCGCGGCCGCGGCGGCGGCCGCGAAGATCACCGCCCGGCGCGACACCCGATCGGAAAGCGCCCCCACCGGCCATTGGAAGGCGATGGCCCCGGCGGTGGCCGACACCAAAAACAGCGCGATGCGGGAAGTGGGCAAGCCCTCGTAGGCGGCATACACCGCGCCCACCCCCAGCAGCGCCCCGTGGCTGATGCCGGCGCAGAAGGCGGTGACCACCCCGGTGGGAGCCAGCGAGATGAGCTGGCGCAGCGACAGCGGCTCGGGCACCGTCAGCGGGGGAGCGCTGGTGGCCGACAGCGTGATGGGAACCAGCGCGGCCGAGATGAGCACCGAGGAGATCACGAACAGCTCGAAGCCCTCGGGGTCGCCGCCGTTGAGCAATAGCTGGCCGAGCGTAAGCCCGCCCATCGAGCACACCATGTACATCGACAGCAGGCGCCCCCGGGTGGCGTTGGTGGCCATGTCGTTCAGCCACGACTCCACCACCACCAATACCCCGGCGATGCACAGCCCGAACAGCATCCGCAAAAGCGCCCAGGCGGCGGGATTGATCCACAGCAGATGCAAAATCGACACGCCGGAGGCCATCGAGGCCAGCGCGGCGAACACCCGGATGTGGCCCACCGCGGCCAGAAAGTGCTCGGCCAGGCGCGTCCCGATCAAGAACCCCAAAAAGAAGCTGGCCATGACGATGCCGCTGACCGCGAGGCCGAACCCCTCCGACTCGGTTCGCACGCCGAGCAGCACCCCCTGGAGGCCGCCGCCCACCTGAATGAACAGCATTCCCACCAGCAAGGCCCGGGCCGCCCCCATGCCGCGGCCGGTGGGCCCAGCCTCGATTAAGGGACCGCCTACGACTCCGCCGTCGTCATCCTCAAGCCACCCGACGGCGTTCTCGGCCACTGCCGATCAGCCTACCGGCGGCACCGCCGGTTTCCTATTGAGATTGACGGGGCTGAGCGGCTTCGGAGAGCCTCCCATTGAGCTCGACCCAGTCGCTGGTGGGCGGCAGGTGGGCTTCGTCTAGCCCGCTGGACCTGATCATGTGGACGCCGATTCCCACGGCCTGTATGAGCAGCACGATGGCCGCGGTGTTGAGCTCGGCATCAACTTGACCCTCGGCTTTGGCGTGCTCAACCAGACGCGATGTCTGGCTGAACGACTCGTTGAGGAACTCCCGCAGGCGCACTTGCAGGTCGGGTTGTTGCGGGCGCTGCCGAATGCCTGGGCGAACACTTCTCGCGGTGAATCGGGATCCAACTGATCTGCTCCCCACATCAGCAGGAGTTCCGACAGCGGCAGGTTGGCGATGTTGAGGTCTTTGAGTCTCTGCTCGGGGAGGATCTGCTCCAAGATGTGATCGAGGGCCGCGACCATCAGGTCGGACTTGTTGGACCATCGGGCGTAAATCGAGCCGACGGTGTATCCGGCATTGCGGGCGATATCGGAGACCCGGGCGCGGTCATAACCGTGCCGTACAAATTCCGCGGCGGCAGCTTCTAACAGTCGGCTGGTTGTCTCGGGCGGATTCCGCACATGAAGTTGATTGTTGCTGCTCATTTACACATCAATTTGCGACATAGCTACGGAGCAAGCACATGGACCCTAATCTCAGAATCGGAATATAACGAGAAATTAACCGCCTTCATTTGCAGGGTAAAGCAGTTGGCTGAACCGCAGCCGTTCAACAACTAATGAACAATTTCTATTGTTCAATAATATGTCGTATTTATAAGAACATAATGACGCTGATATGTCTTGATTGTTGAAGAAATGAATGCGAGAAAAGCGGCATGATTCAGTCGCTGGCGGCGGCCGCGACGGCAATGACCTCGGCCAGGGACTGGAGGAGGGGGGCTAGCCATGGCTCATAACCGATCAATTAGAACTTCTTGCAGAGCTATTGCATTCTCTAACTAATTTGTATAGCGTCTAACTCAATTGGGTCCCTGGGCTCTCGGGGAGGGGGGTAGATGCTTGACGATCGCGAGCGTGCTCAACGCCATCTGATCCCCCATTTCACGCGGGGCGACGCCTGGAGGGCTGACGATCTCGTGGTGATCGACCGGGGTGAGGGCTGCTACGTGTGGGACGCCGACGGCAACCAGTACCTCGACGGTCTGGCCGGCTTGTTCTGCACCAACCTCGGCCACGGTCGCAGCGACTTGACCGCGGCGGCGGCCAAGCAGATGGACAAGCTGGCGTTCTACTCCAACTGGGGCTTCGCCCACCCGTCTTCCATCGAGGCCGCATCCATGATCGCCGAGGTCGCCCCTGGGGACCTTGACCGGGTTTTCTTTGTCAATTCCGGCTCTGAGGCGGTGGAATCGGCCCTCAAATTCGCCCGCTGCTACCACTTGGCCAACGGGGATGAACAGCGCCACAAGGTGATCGCCCGCAATTGGGCCTACCACGGCACCTCGCTGGGCGCCCTCGCCTTGACCGGCATCCCCAACCTGCGAGATCCGTTTTTGCCCATGCTGGCCGGGCCGGTGAGCCACGTGCCCAACACGCTGGGCTGCCAGCTCGAGTCGGGCCAAGCGGCCGCAGAGCTTCCTTGCGTAACCGCCATCGAGGAGGCGATTTTGGCCGAGGGCCCCGAGACCGTGGCCATGGTGA
>JAJDTA010000022.1 GCA_022827405.1 Acidimicrobiia bacterium | reverse complement strand
CCTCGCAGAGCTGCGGGCGGCGGGCGCCCTGAGCCGGGCCACCCCCCACCCCACCTACCGCTTGTGGCAAAGGATCGAACCGGCCACCCACCTACCCTTGGTGGATTTGGACGGGAATCGAATACGGCTGACGGGGCTTCTAGACAGCTAGGAGGTCGCGGGCGCCGGTGTCGCTGCTGGGGTGGCGGAGTTTGGACATGGCTCTTGCTTCGATTTGGCGGATGCGCTCGCGGGTTAGGTTGAAGTGCTCGCCGACTTCTTCGAGGGTGCGGGGCTCGCCGCGGTCGAGGCCGAAGCGGAGTTTGAGGATCTCGCGCTCGCGCTCGTCGAGGGGGCCGAGGAGGCGGGTGATCTCCTCCGGCAAGAGCGCAGTGGCGGCCACCTCGAAGGGGGACTCGGCGGAGCGGTCCTCCACCACGTCGCCCAGTTCGGCATCGCCGTCCTCTCGCAAGGGCTCGCTGAGCGACAGCGGCTCGGCGGCGAAGCGCAGGGCTTCGGTGACCTTGTCCTCGGAGAGGTCCACCTCCACGGCCAACTCGGCCAGGGTGGCCGGGCGGCCCAGCTTCTTCTCCAGGTTGGCCCGGGCCTTCTGGAGGCGGGCCAAGGTGTCGCCAGCATGGACCGGCAGGCGAATGGTGCGACCGGTGTTGGCGATGCCCCGGGTGATGGCCTGGCGGATCCACCAGGTGGCGTAGGTGGAGAACTTGAAGCCCTTGCGCCAGTCGAACTTCTCCACCGCGTGCATCAGCCCGAGGTTGCCCTCTTGGATCAGATCCAGAAGGGGAAGGCCGGAAGCCTGGTACTTCTTGGCGATGGACACCACGAGGCGGAGATTGGACTGCACGAAACGGCGCTCGGCCGCCTCGCCTACCTTGACCTGGCGACGCAGTATCCGGCGCCGGGCGGGCGACAGACGATCGGGACTTCCGGGCTCACACTGCTTGTCGCCATCAAGGAGAGCTTGTGCTTCGTTGCCCTCCTCAATTTTCTGGGCCAGCTCAACCTCGTCGTCTTTGGTGAGCAGAGGGTATTGGCCGATGTCGGTCAGATAGAGGCGGACGAGATCTTCGTCGTCTCGCTCTACACGCTCTTTCGGCACAGTCACACCTTTCCGATAATCAATAGGCCCGATAGTCCTGGGCCCAGTGATTTATGGGCTACCAGCGTCGCTTTCGAACCGGTCGACACTGACCAGGCAGAGACACGGACAACTGTTAGCCAATAACGATACCCGTTTCATCGCCGATGCGTCACCAGCGGAGGCCATCTTTTTTCGCGATAGTCGTTGATGAAGCCCCACAGCAGGTCGTCGATTTCGAGGCTGGAGGGAATCTTGGGCGTCGGCCAAGCTTCCTTTGTGTCGGCGTGCTCCTCATCCAAGTCGGCCCTCACCATTCGGGCCATGCGGATGAAGGCCCCGTCACTGATCGGCGAAAACTCGTCTTGCAGGTGGTCAAGCACATGTTCCAGGTGGAGCAAGGCCACCTCGTGAATGGCGGAGACTGCGTCGGCTGGCTCCCACTCTTCGATGTGAGCGAATAATTCGCCCCATGCCTGGGTGGGAGGGCCAATCCGGGCGGCGGCGTTGAGGGCTGGGGAGTCAGGCAACAGGCCTCGCCACCACTGGGCATGTTGGCCATGGCGCCGGCTAGAGCGGGCCAATAGCGCACGGGTGCGTGGATCCAGCGCCTCCACCTCGCCTGCCAACTGGCCCTCGAGTTGAAATAGCCGCTCAGAGATCCAGGCCAAGCCGCCGCAGGCGTCGGCCAACTGCTCGATGTCCATCCTCAGTCTCCGCCCCGATAGCGGTTGGTGATGGGCAGGCGGCGGTCGCGGCCGAAAGCCTTGGCGGTGATGCGCACGCCGGGGGGATTCTGGCGGCGCTTGTACTCGGTCCGGTCCACCAAACCGGTGATGCGATTCACCAATTCGGGGTCATAGCCCTGGGCACCCAAGTCGGCGGGGGTGAGGTCGCCCTCCACATAGGCCTCGAGCAGCGGATCGAGCACGTCGTAGGGGGGCAGGCTCTGGTCGTCTCGCTGGTCGGGGCGCAGCTCAGCCGACGGCGGCTTGACCAGCACATTCTCGGGTATCAAATCGCGGCCGGCCCGCTGGTTGCGGTAGCGGGCAAAGGCGTACACCTGGAGCTTCCACAGGTCTTTGATCACCGCGTAGGCCCCGGCGGTGTCGCCGTACAGCGTGGAATAGCCCACCGCGCTCTCGCTCTTGTTCCCGGTGGTCAAGATGAGCCAGCCGAACTTGTTGGACAAGGCCATGAGCAGCGTCCCCCGAATACGGGACTGCACGTTCTCCTCGGCCAGATCGGGGTCGAGGCCGTCGAACGACGGGGCCAGCATGTCCAAGAAGGCCTGGTGGCCTGGCTCCACCGGGATGACCCGGTGGTCGATGCCCAGGTTCCGGCACAGGGCTTCGGCATCGGCCACCGAGTGATCGCTGGAATAGCGGGAGGGCATCAGCACGCCGTGGACATGGTCGGCACCGAGGGCGTCGGTGGCGATGACCGCCACCAGCGAGGAGTCGATTCCCCCCGACACGCCGACGCCCACATCGGTGAATCCGTTCTTGTGGACATAGTCCCGGGTGGCCAGCACCAGGGCCTCGTACTGCTCGTCGAGCTCGCCCAAACCGGGGTCCACCTGGTTGATCTCCTGGGGGATGGCCGGCGAGGACGACAGCTCGGGCCGGTCGGCCACATTTGTCCTATCCTCCACACCTACCCGGTCGGCCACCTCCACCTCGGCGATCAGCAGGTGCTCTCGAAACGGGGGCGCCTGGGCAATGATGCGGCCGTCGGGGTCGAGCACCAGCGAGGCGCCGTCGAAGACCAGCTCGTCTTGGCCCCCCACCAAGTTGGCATAGACGATGGCGCACCCGGTTTCTGCGACCCGCTGGCGGAGGACGCTCAGGCGCTGATCCAGCTTGCCGACGTGGTAGGGCGAGGCATTCAGGTTGAATATGACCTCGGCCCCTGCCGCGGCCATCTGGCCCATCGGCCCGCCTGACACCCAGGCGTCCTCGCAGATGGAGACGCCCACGGCGATGCCGGCCACGTCGTGCAGCACAGGTTCGCCCGCGCCAGGCTGGAAGTAGCGGCGCTCGTCGAACACCCCGTAGTTGGGCAGCTCCCGCTTGTGGTAGACCCCCGCAAGCCGACCGTTGGTGGCAACACCGGCTGCGTTCTGGCAGCCGTCGGCACCGTCTACAAATCCCACCACCGCAGTACACGAGCCCGACCGGGCGGCGATCTCCTCCATCGCGGTGCGGCTGTCGTGCACAAACCGACGTTTGAGCACCAAGTCCTCCGGGGGATACCCGGTGACGGCCAGCTCGGGGAAGACCGCGGCGTGGCACCCAGCCTCCTCCGCGGCAGCCAGCGCGGCGAAAATCCGTTTGGTGTTGGCGTCGATGTCGCCAACCACTGAGTTGATCTGGCACAGGGCCACCCGCAGCTTGGCCACAAGAACAGGCTAGAGGGGTTGTCCACCCCCGACATTGCCGAGGGTTGGTTTGCGCTCCGTCCTAGACGGAGTAGTACATCTCGTACTCGAGGGGATGGGGCCGCAAGTTGATCGCGTCCACCTCTTCCTGCTTGACCTCGATGTACGACTCGATCAACGAGGTGTTGAACACGTCGCCGGCGAGCAAGAAGTCGTGGTCGGCCTCCAATGCGGCCAGCGCCTCGGCCAGCGAGCCGGGCACGGTCTCGATGCCGGCGGCCTCCTCGGGGGGCAGGTCGTAGATGTTCTTGTCGAGCGGGTCGCCCGGGTCTATCTGGTTCTGGATGCCGTCGATGCCGGCCATCAACATGGCGGCGAACGCCAGGTAGGGGTTGGCGCTGGGGTCGGGGCAGCGGAACTCCAGGCGCTTGGCCTTGGGGTTGTCGGAGATCAGCGGGATACGGATGGCCGCCGAGCGGTTTCGCTGGGAGTAGGCCAAGTTCACCGGGGCCTCGTAGCCGGGCACCAACCGCTTGTAGGAGTTGGTGGTGGGGGCGGCAAAGGCCAGGATCGCCGGGGCGTGGGCCAGCAGGCCGCCGATGTACCAGCGGGCCAGATCGGACAGGCCGGCATAGCCCCGCTCGTCGTACATGAGGGTGTCGCCGTCCATCCACAGCGACTGATGGGTGTGCATTCCCGATCCGTTGTCGCCGTAGATGGGCTTGGGCATGAACGTGACCGTGCGACCGTGCTCGCGGGCCACGTTCTTCACCACGTACTTGTAGAGTTGCACCTTGTCGGCCATGACCAGCATCTCGTCGAACACCATGTCGATTTCGGCCTGGCCGGCGGTGCCCACCTCGTGGTGCTGCACCTCGATGGGGATTCCCACCGATTCGAGGGCCACCACCATCTCCGAACGGAGGTCTTGGAAGGTGTCCATCGGGGACAGCGGGAAATACCCCCCCTTGTAGGGGATGCGGTGGCCGGGGCTGGGCGCGCCGTTCACCGAGGGGCGACCGCTCTCAAAAATGCCCTCGACCGATCGGATCTGATAGCCGGCAACGTCGGGCTGGTTCTGGTAAGCCACGCTGTCGAAGATGAAAAACTCGGCCTCTGGCCCGAAGTAAGCGGCGTCGGCGATGCCGGTGCTGGCCAGGTACGACAAAGAGCGGCGCACCACGCCACGGGGATCCTTGCCGTACATCTCGCCGGTAACGGGATCCTTCACGTCGCACAGCAGCACCAGAGTCTTGCGCTTGGTGAACGGATCGAAGATCGCCGTATCGGGATCGGGGATCAGGAGCATGTCGGAAGCGTCGATGGTCTGGAATCCGCTCACGGATGAGCCGTCGAATCCGAGGCCTTCCTCGAACACCGCTTCGGTCAGCTCGCGAATGGGCAGCGAGAAGTGGTGCTGCACACCGGGGACATCGGTGAATCGCATATCCACGAACTCCGCACCTTCGGATGCGGCCAGGGCAATGACTTCTTGGGGAGTTGACACAGTGGGTTCCTCCTTGTTTCGCGCCCTTACTTTCCCACAAGCAACAAGGGCACTTCGCATCGTGCCAGAGCCGAGTTTCCAGAGATTTTCTCGATTGTGAAAGGTTTGTGAACGCTAGTAACGGGCTGGCGCTGGCGACCGGTGGCGGGGCACTCTAGTGGTCTCCTATGGAACCGCAGAAGGACTACGTGCTTCGCACCGTTGAGGAGCGGGGGGTGCGCCTCATCCGGCTCTGGTTCACCGACGTGCTGGGCCAGCTCAAGTCGGTGGCCATCTCCCCCGCCGAGCTGGCCGACGCGTTCGACGAGGGGCTGCAATTCGACGGCTCGGCCATCGACGGGTTCTCCCGGGTGCAGGAGAGCGACGTGCTGGCCGTGCCCGACGCTTCCACGTTCGAGCTGCTGCCGTGGGCCGATCCCGAGGAGCCCTCCGGGCGCATCTTCTGCGACATCCGCAACCCCGACGGCACCCCCTTCGAGGGCGACCCCCGCTGGGTGATGCGCCGCAGCCTGGCCAAGGCAGCCGAGATGGGCTACACGTTCTACACCGCTCCCGAGGTGGAGTTCTTCTACTTCCGCCACAGCGACCCCGAACAGCCGCTGGCACCGCTGGACAACGCCTCCTACTTCGACCTGACCACCGCCGATGTGGCCAGCCCGCTGCGCAAGCGCACCATCACCATGCTGGAAGCCATGGGCATCCCGGTGGAGTACTCCTTCCACGAGGACAGCCCCAGCCAGCACGAGATCGACCTGCGCTACACCGAGGCGCTGAGCATGGCCGACAACGTGATGACGCTGAGGCTGGTGGTGCGAAAGCTGGCCCTGGATCGGGACTTGCACGCCACGTTCATGCCCAAGCCGCTGAACGGCGTGCAGGGATCGGGCATGCACACCCACATGTCGCTGTTCGAGAACGACGTGAACGCCTTCCACGATGCGGGAGACGAGTACGGGCTGTCGAAAACGGCCAAGGCCTTCATTGCCGGGCTTTTGCGCCACGCCCGGGAGATCACCGCGATCACCAACCAGTTGGTGAACAGCTACAAGCGGTTGGTGGCCGGCGACGAGGCGCCCACCTTCGTGTCGTGGGCCCGCAACAACCGTTCCGCGCTGGTGCGGGTGCCGGTGGTGAAGCCGGGCAAGGAGTCGTCCGCCCGGGTCGAATACCGGGCTCTCGATTCGGCGGCCAACCCCTACCTGGCGTTTTCCGCGGTACTGGCCGCCGGGCTGAAGGGTGTGCAGGAGGGCTATGAGCTCCCCGACGAGGCGGTCGCCGACCTCTACACCATGACCAGGGGCCAAGCCCGGGCCAAGGGCTTCGAGGAACTGCCCATGTCGCTGTCGGAGGCGCTGGACGTGCTGGAGGAGTCGCCCTTGATGACCGAGGTGCTGGGCGAGCACATTCACGAGTGGTTCCTGCGAAACAAGCGGGCCGAGTTTGCCGAATACCGCCGGGAGGTCACGCCCTTCGAGCTCCGCCGGTACCTGAACACCTGGTAGTCGCCGTGAGCGAACCCCTGCTCGTCTATCCCGATCCGCCGCCGCCCGAGCTGGTGCGCACGCTTGACCTGGGCGGCTACAACTGGAAGGCAGTGGGCAATGCCCAAGAGCCGGAGGGCCGGTGGCTGGGAGCGGTGGTGGCCGTGAACGAGAACCCCGAGGATGCGTTCGGGTTTTGCCGGGCTCTGAGTCGGCGGGGCCTCGACATACCCGTGCTGCTATTGGTCTCCGGCACTCACCTGGACGAGCTGGAGATGCGCGACGACCTCTACGCCGATTTTTGCCTCACCCCGTTCCACCAACGAGAACTGGAGGCCCGCCTGGCCCATCTGGTGTGGCGGTCGGGCACTACCCTGCGCCCCGAGCTAATCGAGTACGGCCCGCTGGTGCTGAACGTGGAGACGTATCAAGCCACCATTGCCGGCCGCCCTTTAGACCTCACCTACATGGAATACGAGCTGCTGAAGTTCCTGGCCGGCTCGCCGGGAAAGGTGTTCACCCGGGAAACCCTGCTCAGCCGGGTGTGGGGTTACGACTACTTTGGCGGCGCCCGCACCGTGGACGTCCACGTGCGCCGCCTACGGGCCAAACTGGGCGAAGAGCACGCCGGTCTCATCACCACCGTGCGATCCGTCGGCTACCGCTTCGGCCTCTCCCGCTGGGAGCGCTGACCGCTCACCCGACGTGGGCCCAGAGTTCGATTTCTACTAGGGCGCCGAGGGGGAGGGCGGCGACTCCTATGGCGGAGCGGGCGGGGCGATTGTCGCCGAAGCACTCGATGTAGGCGTTGTTCATGGCACCGAAGTCGTCCATGTGGAGCAGGAACACGGTGGCTTTGACCACGTCGTCGAGCGTGGCGCCTTCGGTGGCCAGCACGGCTTCGGCGTTGGCCACTGCTTGGCGAAACTGGGCGATGAGTCCGCCGGGCACCAGCGCACCGTCGGCGATGCCGATCTGGCCGGAGCAGATGAGAAAATCTCCGGCGCGAACGATGGGGGAATACGGACCGACTGGAGTGCTCATGTCTGGGAAGGATACGGATCTTGGCAACTGCTCGTAGCATGGGACTCTATGGAAGCTGAAGACCACGGTCACCAGAACCAGGACATTGACTTCCTGATCGCCTCGTCACCGTGGCCGGAGGACGCCCGATCGCTCATCGACGATCTCGGCATCACCGACGAGCGCCGGGCCCGGGCGGCGGCCATGCTGGCGGGAGCCTCTCGCAGCATGAGCAAGGCGGTGCGCCGCGACCCCAGCCTGCTGGGGGTGCTCGACCCGCCCGGCGACTTCGCCACCGAGAAGATCTCGCTGGTGGCTCCCGACGACGCCGACGAACTCGACGGCCTGCGGCGGTGGAAGCGACGCCAGCTTCTGCGGATCGCATTGCGCGACCTGCTGGGCGAAGCCGACCTGGCCACGGTGGGCCGGGAGCTGTCGCTGCTCGCCGATGCTTGTTTCGCCCGCGCCCTGGAGATCGCCGATGAGGGTCCGCCCCTGGCCATCATCGGCATGGGCAAGCTGGGAGGCAGCGAGCTGAACTACGCCAGCGACGTCGACATCGTGTTCGTCCACGACGGCGCCACCGAGGCGGCGGTGAAGCGAGCCCGCAAGGTGGTGCAGGCCCTTACCACGTTCACTGCCGAGGGAGCGGTCTACCGGGTGGACACCGACCTCCGCCCCGACGGACAAACCGGTTCGCTCAGCCTGCCTCCCGACGCCTATGAGCACTACTTCGAGCACCGGGCCCATGCCTGGGAGCGCCAGGCCTACATCAAAACCCGCCTGTGCGCGGGTGACCTCGAAGTGGGCAATGCCTTCTTCGACGCCATCCGGCCCGGTGTATGGGAGGAGAACTTAGGGGCCAAGACGGTGCCGTCGCTTCAGGCCATGAAGAAGCGGGTGGAGGAGTCGGCCAAGCTGAAGGGCGACCGGGAGCTCAAGAAGGGGCCTGGTGGCCTGCGAGACATCGAGTTCACCGTTCAGCTCTTGCAACTGGTCCACGGCCGCGCTGATCCCACCATTCGCTCGCCCAACACCCTCACCGCCCTCCGCCAGCTCAGTTGGGGGGAGTACATCGACCAGGCCGACGCCGTTCACTTCACCACCGCTTACATCCACCTGCGCACGGTGGAGCACCGGTTGCAGCTCCGCGACGAGCGCCAGACCCACGAGCTACCCACCGCCGACGCCGACCGGGTATGGGCGGCTCGAGCTTCTGGTTTCGAGAGCCTGGAAGCGTTCCAGGAATCCCACAGCCGCCATCAGACCTCGGTTCGGGAGATCCACCAGCGGATCTTCTACCGCCAAACCCTCGACCGGATGCACGAGACCGGACTGGTCAGCGAGCTATTGCCCGACCACCTCGGGCAGCTCGGCTTTGCCGATCCCGACCGAGCCGCTGCCACCATCGAGCGTCTCACCGAGAATCTGGGCCGGCGGGCCAACGTGATGCAGCAGGTGCTGGTCATCATGGTGGAGGCCCTGGCCACCACCCCCGACCCCGATTTGGGACTCGTCCGCTTGGCGTGGCTGCTGGACGGCTCCTACCGGATCGGCACCATCCTCCCGGTGCTGCGAGACTCCCCCATCGCCATCAGCGACATCGCCCGCCTGCTGGGCTCCAGCCGGGTGGCCGCGGGATGGATGCGCAACCATCCGGAGTTCGCCCGCTCGCTGATGAGCCCCGAAGAGCTGGCCATTGCTCGAACGGTCGAAGACTTGATGGCCGAGGCCACCGAGGCGATGGAATCAGCCGCTGGCGACCACGACCTTCAGATGGCTGAACTGCGGCGATTCGTGCGGCGCGAACAGCTTCGGGTGGCGGCCCGCGACATCTTGGGCCTGGCCTCCATCATCGAGATTCCCCAGGAGCTGACCATCATCGCCGACGCCGCGGTGGCCGCCGCCGTCGACTCGCTGGCCCCCGAAGTTCCCTTTGCCGTGATCGGAATGGGGCGCTATGGAGGCCTCGACCTTTCCTATGCCTCTGATTTGGATGTGATGTTCGTGTACGACGGTGAAGGCTCCGATGACGCCAGGGCGGCCAATCGCACCGCTAGGGGCCTGCTCAAAGAGATCGGGGCCCAAACCGCCGAGGGCCGAGCCTGGGAGATCGACGCCCGATTGCGCCCTGAGGGCGAGAACGGACAGCTTGCCCGGTCGCTCGAGGGGTACCAGCGGTATTACGAGGAGCGGGGTCAGCTTTGGGAGCGCCAGTCGTTGCTCAAACGGCGCTTCGTGGCCGGGGACGCCGATCTGGGAAGCCGATTCCTCCAGTTGGCCGACGAGTGGTGCTACCAGCCCGAGTTCAGCGAGGCCGAGGCCGACGAGATCCGCACCATGAAGCGCCGCATCGAAGCCGAGCGCCTGGGCACCGGCAGCAAGGCCCGCGACGTGAAGCTCGGCGCCGGCGGGCTCAGCGACATCGAGTTCATCGTGCAGCTCATGCAGCTTCAACACGGGTTCGGGCGAACCTCCATCAGGGACAACCGCACTCTGCCCGCGCTGGCCGGCTTGTCCGAGCACAACCTGCTCGACATCGGGGATCGGGCCACCCTGGATGTGGGCTATCGCTTCTGCCAGCGCTTCCGCAACGCCCGCTATCACCTTTCGGGACTCGCGTCAGACGTGTTCCCCGACGACGACCACGAGGAATTGCTGCTGGCCAAGCGATTGGGCTACCCCAGCAACCGGGACCTAGAAGCCGACTATCAGGAGATCACCGAAGCCGTCCGAGAAGTAACCGACCGGCTGCTCTACGGCGAAGCCGACTAGAAATCGAGGGGGCCGGTGGGCCAGTCGGGGGGATGGCCGGCGGCTCGCCAGGTGGCGGCGGCCACCGCGGCGAACACCGCGTCGGAGCAGTTGACCGGCTGGTCGGGCGACGATTCGATCTCCACGGCCACCGGGGGCATCCGAGATGCGGGAACCACGCCGAAAGAGCGGATGGTGAGGTCGTGGACTTGGCCGTCGGGACCGACGGTCAGCGCCTCGGAAGTCACCCAGCTATAGGCCATGTGGGCCGCGCCGATGCAGTAGGAGCGCAGCACGACCTCATCCAGGGGATCGCCGCCGCACACCAGCACCCGCAGGCCGCCTTGGTGCCACTCGGCTCGGGCCGAGCCCCCGCCCGGTGAGGTGATCGGCTGAGAGTCATCGCCCAGCGCGCTCTGGGCCACGGCGGCCTCCACCCACCCCGCGCCTCGAATGGCAATGGAGGTGGGAAGTCCGGCAATGTCCACCTCTTCTACTGCCAGGGCCGGGGCAACCGAGGCGATGGCATCGGCCACCCCCGGTGTGCGAGCCACCCGAACCACCCCGTGGCCATCGGCGTCGATCCCGATGGCCACCGGCGGGCGCTTGGGACCGTGGCGAACAGTGTCCTCCCGAGACCACAGCACCCGCACCGCCCGTCCGTGCTCATCGGCCAGCTCACGGGCGAATTCCGGCAGCGGCGATGCCACCTTGGCCCCGAACGCGCCCCCATTGGCCAGTGGGCTGGCCGGCTGGCCACCAGGGACACACCACGAGGCGTCGGTCTCCAGATAGGCGGGCTCCACCCACGAGGTGCGAAGCCGCACCGCCCAGTCGCCCTCGGGGAAGTCCAGCGGCATGGGCCGCTCGGTGGGGGTGCGTCGGCCCTGAACCTTTCCTGCGGCGGCTCGGGCTTCGGCCACCGTCTCGCCCAGCGCCCAGCCGCCCCGACCATCGGATAGCGCCACCAATGCCCCTTCCGGCACCGTGTCGTCGGCGAAACCGCCCGCCCCCAGGGCCACATCAGGCCCCACTGCCTGGGCACCACCCCCCTCGATCTCGGCTCGCCGGGTCGCCGCGGCCCAATCCCGAACAGGGGACTCCGCACCGAAGTGCTCCCACGCTTCCAAGATGGTCTGCCACCCCGTGCACCGGCATAGATGGGCAGCCAAAGCAGCGGCTGCCGCCGAGCGGGAGCGACTTTCGCCCGAACGGGCATCAAGGCCGGCGAGGCGCATGATGATGCCGGGAGTGCAGAAGCCGCACTGGCTGGCCCCGGCAGCGCAGAACGCCTCTCCCCAAGCGGCCCGGGTGTCGGCAGGAAGCCCGGCCAGGGTGGTGATCTCCCGGCCGGCCACCCGGCGAGCCGGAGTCACACACGACACTCGAGGCTTGCCGTCCACCCACACGGTGCAACAGCCGCATTGACCCTGCGGGCTGCACCCGTCCTTCACCGAACAGATGCCGAGACGGTCGCGCAACACCTCCATGAGAGAGGCACCGTCATCGGGTACCTCAATCGGGCGGCCGTCTACGGTGAATTCCAATGCGGCCGCCATGCGCGGCGAGGGGAGTTAGCTGAAGCTCTGGCCGCAGCCGCAGGTGCGCTCGGCGTTGGGGTTGGTGATGGAGAACCCCGCATCGGTCAGGCCGTCTTTGTAGTCGAGCACTGCGCCCTCCAGCAGAGCCGCGCTCGACGAGTCGACCACCACTTTGACCTCGCCAAACAAGACCTCTTGGTCCTCGGTGCCGAAGTCGGCGTCGAAATACATCTCGTAGCTGAAACCGGAGCAGCCGCCCGGCCGCACCGCTACTCGCAGGGCCAGTTCTTCGTCGTCGGCCTGTTCTTGCTGCACCAAGGCTCCGACTTTGCTGGTGGCTGCATCAGTGAGTGTGATCACAAGCTTCTCCCTACTCGGTGCTGTGAACCACTATCAGCATACCCGCAGGCTCGGTCGGTATACACACCCGATAGCATGACCACCGTGAGCGATGGCACAGCCGCGGCCCTGCCGACAGTTGACGATGTGATGGGCGTGCTGCGCGGGGTGATCGACCCTGAGTTGGGCAGCGACATCGTTGAGCTGGGCATGGCGCGTGACGCGGTGGTCAACCCCAACGGCCTGGTCGAGGTAACAGTGGCGCTCACCACCGCCGGGTGCCCGCTGCGGGCACAGATCCAGCGGGATGTTCGCAGCCGGGTGGGCGGGATGCCCGGGGTGGAGAAGGTCAAGATCCACTGGAGCGAGCTGACCCAGGAGGAGAAGGCCGCCACCATGGCCAAGGCCCGCTTCAATGTGTCCCAGAACGCCCCCGACACCGCGGTGCCCCCCACCACCAAGGTTGTGATGGTGGCATCGGGCAAGGGCGGGGTGGGCAAATCCACCGTGACGGTGAACCTGGCCGCCGAGCTGGCCCGGCGGGGCATGAGGGTCGGCGTCATGGATGCCGACATCTGGGGCTACTCGGTTCCCCGGATGCTGGGAATAGACGGTCGACTGGCCGGAGCGGAGAACGAGAAGAAGATCGTCCCCAACGAGAAGCTGGTGGGCGACGGCACGCTTGAAGTGGTGTCGATGGGGTTTTTGGTCGACCGGGAGGAGACCGCGCTTATGTGGCGGGGGCTCATGCTGAACCGGGCCGTCCAGCATTTCTTGGAGGACGTGCGGTGGGGCCCGGTGGACTACCTGCTGATCGACATGCCCCCGGGCACCGGCGACGTGCAGATGGGCATCGCCAAGATGCTCCCCCAGGCCGAGATGGTGGTGGTGACCACGCCGGCCCGCAGCGCCCAGAAGGTGGCCACCCGAGTGGCCTCGATGGGGCGTTCCAACTACCTCCGGGTCGCCGGGGTGATCGAGAACATGAGCGCGTTCGTGACCCCCAGCGGGGAGTCGTACGACATCTTCGGCCGAGGCGGCGGACAGGAGCTGGCCGACGAACTGGGCGTGCCCCTGCTCGGCCAGGTACCCATCGACGATGCCGTGGCCCCGGGGGGTGACGAGGGGGCGCCGGTGGTGCTGGAAGAAACCCCCGGTCCAGCGGGTGCTGCGCTCCGGGCCATCGCCGACCGGCTGTTGGAGGAGGTCCCCCCGGTGGACATGGCCTCTTGTACTGCTCGGATTTTCGAGGCCGCTGAAGAGGCCCTGGCCCAACTCGACATCGTCTCGTCGTAGGACTCAGCAAAGGAACTCGCCGTGGTTGTCTGGTTGGTGCTCCTGTTCATCGCGGTGCCGCTGGTGGAGCTGTACGTGATCGTGGAGACCGCCCGCAGCATCGGAACGCTGGAAACCATTGGCCTGTTGATCGTGGTCAGCGTGGTCGGGGCGTGGATGGTGAAGGCCCAGGGGCTGGCCGTGCTCTGGCGGGTCCGCAGCAAGCTGGCCGAGGGTGTGATGCCCGGCCGGGAGTTGGTCGACGGTGCGCTGGTGCTATTTGCCGGAGCGCTCATGCTAACCCCCGGATTCGTGACCGACGCGGTGGGCCTGCTGCTGCTATTCCCGCCCACCCGCATGGCGATTCGCCCGTTCATCATCCGCCGCTTCCGCCATCGAGTCACCTATATCGGCCCCCAAGGCCCCCAGCCGGGCTCCATTCACGACACCGATCTGGCCGACGGCGATTGATCGGCCGCAGATGACGGCCCACCGCTAGCGCCATACGCTGAGAGCCGTGAGACCCCCTTCGGTGGACACCCTGGCCCGGTCGTTGGCCGACACCGGGCTGCCCCATCCCCTCTTGGTGGATGCCGCCCGGGCGGCCATCGCCGAGGGCGACCCCGAAGACGTCGAGGAACGAGCCCGCCGCCACGTCCACGCTGCGGCCCGAGCAATGCTCCAACCGGTGGTGAACACCACCGGGGTACTGCTCCACACCAACCTGGGCCGGGCCCCGTTGGCCGTGGCCGCCGATGCGGCCTTCACCAACCTGGAATTGGACTTGTCGTCGGGCCGACGAGGATCACGCCACGCGCACGCCGCCGCGCTGTTGGCCCGGCTGTGCGACGCCGAAGACGCCATCGTGGTGAATAACGGGGCGTCGGCGGTGCTGCTGGTGCTGGCCGCGCTGGCCACCGGGCGGGGGGCGGCGGTGTCGCGGGGCGAGTTGGTGGAGATCGGCGGCGGGTTCCGGGTGCCCGAGGTGATGGAGCAGTCAGGGGCGAAGCTGGTGGAGGTGGGCACCACCAACCGCACCCGTCGGGCCGATTTCGCATCGGCGGTGGAGAACCCGGCCAACGACACCGCACTGGTCCTCAAGGTGCACCAGTCGAACTACCGCATCGTGGGGTTCACCGAGCATGTGGCGGTGACCGAGATGGCCTCCCTCGATGTCCCGGTGGTGGCCGACATCGGATCAGGGCTGATCGATGCCGCGTGTCCGTGGCTGAACGACGGCCCCCCAGCGTGGCTCGCCGGCGAGCCCGCTGCCCGCCAAACCCTGGCCGACGGGGCCGCCCTGGTCACATTTTCGGGCGACAAGCTGTTCGGCGGCCCCCAAGCGGGAATAATCGCCGGTCGGGCCGACTTGGTGAACCAGTGCGCCCGCCACCCCCTAGCCCGGGCGCTGCGACCGGGAAGCCTGGTGCTGAGTGCTCTGCAACAGGTGGCCTTGGCCTATCTGCGGCGAGACGGGCAGGCCATCGAGTTCTGGCGGATGGCGTCGCTGGCCACCGCCGACCTGGAGAGCCGGGCGCAGGTGGTGGTGTCGGAGTCGGGGGTGGGGGAGGTGGCCCAGATGGCATCGGTGCCTGGCGGCGGCACGCTCCCCGGCACCGAGATCGACTCGTGCGGCGTGGTCCGCGACGGCGATCACACTGCCGCCCTGCGGGCCGGAACCCCGCCCGTCATCGCCCGGGTGAGCGATGGCCGCACCTGGCTCGACCTGCGCACAGTGGTCCCCGACGATGACCAACACGTGATCGCCGCCCTGAAAGCCCTTGGATGAGCATCACCATCTCCACCGCCGGCCATGTGGATCACGGAAAGTCCACGCTGGTGGAGGCGCTCACCGGGGTTGACCCCGACCGATTCGCCGAGGAGAAGGCCCGAGGTCTGACCATCGACCTGGGCTTCGGCTCCGCCAAGCTCCCCTCGGGACGGTCGGTGTCGATCATCGATGTACCCGGCCATGAGCGGTTCATCCGCAACATGCTGGCCGGGGTGGGCGCCGTGGACGCCTGCTTGTTCGTGGTGGCGGCCAACGAGGGATGGATGCCGCAGTCGGAAGAGCACCTCCGCATCCTGGAACTGCTGGGGGTGTCGCACGGGTTGATCGCTCTGACCAAGGTGGGGCTGTGCGACGCCGATATTGCCGAACTGGCCCGCCTGGAGGTCGAGGAGCGTGTCGAGGAAACATTCTTGGCCGATGCGCCGGTGGTGGAGACCGACGTGGTGGACGGGCTGGGTCTCGATGACCTGCGAGCCGGGTTGGACGACCTGGTGGATCGGACCCCTGCGGCCGCCGACCAGCGCCGTCCGAGGCTATGGGTTGATCGAGCCTTCGCCGCTCGGGGCGCGGGCACGGTGGTGACCGGCACATTGGGCGGCGGCCAAATCCGGGTGGACGACGAGCTGGAGCTGCGGCCCAAGGGCTCCGCGGTCCGAATCCGAGCCTTGCAGAGTCACCACACCCAGCGCACGAAGATCGGGCCGGGCAACCGGGTGGCGGTCAACCTGTCGGGGGTCGGCCACCAAGAAGTGGCCCGCGGCGATGTGCTGGTGCGGGCCCGTCAGTGGCACCTGACCAACTGGTTCGACGCCTCCTTGACGGTGTTGAGCACCCTCGACCACGACGTGTCCCGCCGAGGGGCCCACGTCGTATATGTGGGGGCGTGCGAGCTGCCGGTCCGTATGCGGATTCTCGGGCTCGAGGCCCTGTCTCCCGGCGAAACCGGCCTGGTGCGGCTTCATCTCCCCCGCCGACTGCCACTCTTGCCCGGTGATCGCTTCGTGGTACGGGAGAGCGGCCGGGCCGAGACCATCGGCGGCGGCACCGTGCTCGATGTCGACCCGGTGCTGCCCGCCTCCAAGGCCCAGCCCGACTTGTCCGTCGACCGGGTCATCGCCGAGCGGGGCTGGGTGGAGGCCGATCGACTGGCCCTGCTCACCGGGCAGCAGCGAGACCCCGATGTCGGTCGGTGGGTGGTGAGCCCGACGGTGTTGGAGGATGCTCAGGTTCGGCTTCGCACCGCGGTGGAAGACGCCGGTCCCCTCGGACTCGACATCGCCGGGTTGGATGAGAAAGACCGAGCGGTGCTCGGCCTCATGGAAGACGTGGCCGCCGAGGGCGGCCGAGTTCGCCTCGTCGGCCAGTTGGACCCTTTTGAGAATCACCCCTACACCGCGGCATTGGAGGGCGCCCCATTCACCCCGCCCGATCCCGAATCAGCGGGCGTGGACCGAGGCGAGGTGCGAGAGCTGGTCAAGCGGGGCTTGATCGTGGAGCAGGACGGCGTGTTCTTCGCGGCCTCAACTCTGGAAACAGCTCAATCGGTGCTGGCCGAGATGCTCGCCGAGCAGCCCGACGGTGTCACTGTGGCCGAAGTACGGGAGCGCCTGGAAACCACCCGCAAGTACGCATTGCCGCTGTTGGCCTGGCTCGACGGGCATGGCGCGACCCGCCGAAGAGGTGATTTGCGAATCGCCGGACCCCGCTTGCCCAGCGCTTGATGTCGCGGCGGCTAGTTGCGCCGCCGGTTGAGGATCTCTCGGCGTTCCAGTTCGTTGAGGCCGCCCCAGATGCCGTGCTGCTCGCGAATCTTCAGGGCGTAGTCGCGGCACTCGTCGATGACGCTGCATTCTTCGCAAATCGCCTTGGCCCGGCTCTCCCGCTCCAGCTTCTCCTCTTTGCGCTCAAAAGACGGCGGCGGAAAGAAGACCGAGGCCTGCGGACCTCGGCATGCGGCCTTTATTTGCCAGGCTTTCTCACTGGTGACAGCGCTCACTTGTTACCCCCTTGGGGCGGACCTTATAGGCGAAGATGTCCGAACACAAGATGAGAATTGAGCAATTTCGGCCTGTTTTCAGCCCCCATCCGGGGTTTCGGCCTGCTTATCCCCCTTACGACGACGTTCGCGGTAGTCGCGGGCCGCGCCCTCCATGGGCTCCACTTCCAGCCACAAACCGTCGATTTCCACCACCTTGACCTGCTCGCCGACGGTCACCGGCGTCGCCCGGTTGACCCGGGCCCGCCACAGCGCATCTCGAATCCGAACAACGCCGTCGGGGGAGACATCGTCGACCACCTCGCCGGTCTCGCCGATCATCCAGTCGCGCCCGATCGTCGGCGTGGAGAAGCGGGTGCGGACCATCGACGGCATCCCCGAGAACATGGCCACCCCCATGGCCCCGGTCATCACCACCATGGGAATCCACGACATGGACACGCCGTCGTAGAGCCACCAAGTGCCCGCGGCGAACATGACCATCCCGGCCCCGGTCCAAAAGCGGGGAACCGACGTTTGGATGTCGATGCCGAACGCCACCATCGAGGCGACCAACAGC
>JAJDTA010000107.1 GCA_022827405.1 Acidimicrobiia bacterium | reverse complement strand
TTGTAGATGCGCTCCACCATGGCCACGTCGTCGGCCATGAACTCATGGAACAGCACATCGATGGACTGTTCGGGCGGCACAAGGTCGCGGTCGTCGGTGCACGACTGGAGCATGTCCTGGATGAGTTGCGCCCACCACTGGCCAATGCTGCAGACATCAACCGGGTGTGAGGCGCTCATGCGGGCCGAATAGCAGATCATGGTGGCGAACGAGGCGGTGATCGACACCGGGTCGCGGTGGGTGAACACCACGGTGGCGTCGCCGAACACATTCATCAGCGGGGCAATCTGCTCCAGGTGTTGCGGCGATTTGAGCACCCAGCGCTCCCGGGGCGGGCGCTGATGGGCGAGGACCTTGAGGATGCGCTTGAGGTACTGGTAGTGCGGGGTTTGGTCGTGCTCCTAGTAGTACGCCCGCCACGAGGGCATCACCGCCATGCAGTCGAACAGCATGGTGGAGAAGTCGATGCCCAGCAGGTGGATCTCCTCGTGGACATGATCCCAGGTCATTTCATGCATGCGGTCGTAGTGGGGCATGGCCGTGTTCATCACCGCCAAACCGTCCTTGGCCCGCTGAATTCGGCCCTCAACAGTGCCGGCCTCATCAGGAGGGGGAACCGGCTCCAGAGACTCCCACCACGGTAGCGAGCGCAACCCGGGGTCGGCAGAGATGAGATTGTGCAAGTGCGTCGTTCCCGTGCGGGGCAGCCCGGCGATGACGATGGGCCGCTCGATGGGGACATCGAGGGCATCGGGGTGGTCCTTGAGGTACTGCTCGATGCGCAGTCGGTTGGCGGCAAACGCGGTGAGCTGGCTGAAGCTGCTCACCCGGCCCATGGGGGAGTGGTCGGCCTCGGTGTCCAGTGAGTGGCACAGCACCTCTAATGGGGCCCGAAACTCATCGGGGCCGAAGTCACTGAGGCCGGTCTGGGCAGTGGCCGCGCCGAGAATCGCCTCAGGGCTCAGCTCGATCTGATCAGCCATCGGAGCGGTCTGCTCCATCATCTGGACGATCTCGGGGGGCAATGCCGGTTCGACAAGGTCCTCAATGCGGATAGGGGCGGGACGGTCGCTCACGCCCGGCAGGATAGCGGCGCTTGTCTACGGCTACGGCAGCCGGAGCCGCTCCATCGGCTGCCCGGTGACTTCCGCGATCAGGTCGTAGTCCTTGTCCACATGGAGCACGGTGAGGTTGGCCATCTCGGCGGTGGCGGCAATCAGCAGGTCTGGGACTGCGGGTGCTCGATGCTGGCCGATGTCGGCTAAATCCATCTGCACTTCCAAGGCGCGGTTTTCAGTGGCTGGAGTTATGTACTCCACTGGCATCTCGGATAGCGGAGGCCGGTCAAGGTGGAAGCGGAGTTCTCCGGCCGAGCGTGCGGAGAACCCTAGCTCTAGCAGGGTTACTGTGGTGGTATGGACCAGGCCTCTTCGGATTCTGGAGGCCCACTCATCAGCATCAAGGCTGAGTTCTAAGCGTGCAAAGGCAGATTTATCGATGAGCCAGGCGCTCATGACCAGGCTTTGGCCATGACTTCGGGGTCTTTGAGGTCGGCGAAGGTCTCCGCAAATCGTTCAAAGTCAGCCACGGTTGTCTTGCCCTCCGCTCTGGTGTGCTCTCTGGCCAGAACTCGCCGCAGGTGCTCAGCACGAGACAGGCCCAAGCGTTCGGCTTTGGCGTCGATCTCCACCACCAAGTCGTCGGGAATGCCTCGAATCAGGATGTCTGCCATCTCTACCTCCTTCACACCGCTATGATATCCACGATATCATAGCGGTGCCGATCGACTGCACTGCCAGCAGGGGGCGGCCGCCGCAGGATTTTGGACTTGGTAGCCTGCTAAGGAATGGTGGGTCCCCAGCAACCGCATGATTCACCCGACAATTCTAAGGCCACAGAGCTAATTGTCTTCCTGACCATAGTCGGGGCTGTTCTGGGTGGAGTGTTGGCCCAGTTTGCTGGGGTGTTTGCCGGTGGTCTGATCGGATTTCTCTTAGGCCGAGACATCGAGAACCGGCGACGGCTCAAGAAAATTGAAGGAAGCCTGACAAGAAGGAATCGACGCTCCGCGCCCCCTGGCCCACCGCCTGTGGCTCCTCCTCCGCCGGGAGCACCCACTCCGCCTCCTGCACGACCTCCATCCCCGCCGCCTGTGGCGCCACCGACCCCGGCATCTCCCACCCGGGTCGAGCGCCGCGAAGTGGTCGAGCAGAATGTTGAAGCACCGCTTCCGGGACAGGTCTCCACGAGGGTGATAGACGCGGTCAAGAACTGGGTTTCCACTGGCAACGCGCCGGTGAAAGTCGGCGTTCTGGTGTCGCTGGTCGGATTGGGCCTGTTGATCAGCGAGGCGAATCGGCGAGATCTAATCACCGTGACGGTGGAGATGATCCTGATCGCCGTGGCAGTCTTCGGAGCGGCACTGCTTATCGTGGGGGGACGCTTCCGGCACAAGCGCCCCATCTACGGCTTGAGCCTTCTTGGAGGCGGGATTGCCGTGGAGTATTTGGCGACGTACGCCGCGTTTGCCGGATACGACGTGCTGGTAGCTCCGCTGGCACTCATCTTCGTCGTGGTCATCACGGTGGGAGCGGGAGCTCTCGCCATCGCCTTGGACTCGCGGGTGCTGGCGGTTCTAGGGATAATCGGCGGGTTTCTCGCACCTGTGCTGTCGTACACCCAGCCTGACGACCATGGGGCGGTCTTCACCTTCTACGTGATCTTGAATGCCGCGATCTTGGGGGTTGCCTGGTTCAAGGTCTGGCCAGAACTCACTCTTCTCGGATTTGGATTCACGTTCGGGGTCACGTTGTTTTGGCTGGTCAGCCGTCATCTGGAAGAAGACTGGGTTACCACGCAGCCGTTCGTCGCCGTATTCCTTGCCATGTACACCGCAATTCCCGTGCTCTTCGCCGCGAGGAAGACTCTCAATGTCAAGAGCCTCGCAGACGTGTCGTGGCTTGCCCCTTTGTTGTTCGGCACACCGTTTATCGGTTTGGGCGTTCATCAACTCTTGTTGGGGCACACGGAGCATGGGATGTCGGTCAGCACGTCGGGGTCGGCATTGCTCTATGCCAGCGCTGCCCTCATGGTCCGAAAGTTCAGCCGCCAGGACAACGAGTTGGCGATCGCCTATGCCGGCCTCGCGGTGGTCTTCATCGCGATTGCCGTCCCGTTCGCCTTCGATACCTACTACACCTCGACTGTTTGGGCTGGTCAGGGTGTTCTGCTGCTTTGGATTGGAAACCGCAAAGCCCAGTGGTTGACAGTCAGCGCAGGAGGTGCCCTTCAGGTACTTGCTGGCTTCAGCATGGCCGTTCATTTGGGAGATTCGCTTCCCTATCCCTCCGGCGAACCTCCCATCGCCAACAAGTATTTCTTGGGGACTGCGCTGATCGCAGTCGCGGGCATTGTGTCCGGGCTCCAGCTTCATGGGAGAAGAAAGCAGACCGCCCTCGATTCAATCCCTGCGTGGGTGGCATTGGCATGGGGCTTCGGCTGGTGGCTTGTCGCCGGCAATCTGGAGGTTGACTATCACTTCCCATCTGCCCAGCTGTCTGCGTCCCTCCTGTTTGTGGCCCTTTCGCTTTGGCTAGCTGCCTACTCGGCTCGAAGATTGCGGTGGCTGAACCTCACCGCGTTGGGGGTGCTGATTCTCCCCACCATGGCCGTGGCTCTGGGCGTCGCCCTCGGCACACAGTCCTATCCGTTTGAGTTCTATGGATGGATTGCATGGCCGGCAGTCCTAGCTGCTTACTTCGCCCTGATGCACAAGTACTCGGGTGATCATCCTCAATTCGAGCCAGCGCTGCATGCAGGGAGCTTTTGGGTGCTGTCAGTACTGGCCAGCGCAGAGGTTCATTGGCGAGTTGGCCAAGCTGCTGACGAGGTGTGGCCGATTGTCTCTGCTTGCCTAGCCGGACTTGTGCTGGTGAGTGCGACTCTGTGGGGATCAAACGTCTTGAAGTGGCCGCTTCGACCTCATAAGACGGCATACCTGGTGTTCGGCGTTGGGCCGGTCTTGGCCGCGTTGTCAATCGCGGTGGCGGTCTTGCTGGTCATTTCTGATGGGGATCCCATGCCACTGCGCTATGTGCCGGTGCTCAACCCGCTGGAGTTGACCGCAATCGTGCTGCTGGCGGTGGCGTTCAAGTGGCGAAGAGCGGTGGCAGCCGAGGGGCTCCGTGGGCTCAAAGATCTCGTCGAGGGATCATGGGTGCCTGGGTTGGCGGTGACGGGTACGGCGTTCGCGACTTTGGCTGCGGTCAGGACCATCCACCATTGGGGGGATGTGCCCTTTGATTCCGATTCGATGTTCGATTCCACAGCCCTTCAGACTTCGCTGTCCATTCTCTGGACCCTCATCGCATTGTCGGCCATGGTCGAGGGAGTGCGCCGGGCTCGCCGGTCGGTGTGGGTGACGGGTGCTTCGTTCATGGGCGTAGTGGTGATCAAGCTGTTCCTCGTCGATCTCCGAAACCAGGACACCGTTGGCCGTGTGGTGTCGTTCATCGCCGTAGGCATCCTCCTGTTGATCGTCGGCTATCTTGCCCCGGTCCCCCCAGCAGAGTCGGCCGCCGAGCCCCAGGAAGATTCTGCATGATCGGGCAGATGATCGTCGGCGCAGAGTAACCGGCAAGGGTAACGTCACCGCCCATGGATCTTGGACTCCAAGAAGCACGGGTGATTGTGACCGGGGGGAGCCGGGGAATCGGGGCGGCCGCGTCCCGGATTTTCGCGGCCGAGGGCGCCCGGGTGGCGGTGGTTGCCCGGACCCCTTCCGATGTGGAGGCGGTAGCTGAGGAAATCGGCGGGATCCCGGTGACTGCCGATCTGTCGACCGCGGCGGGCGTGGCGGCGGCCATAGATGAGGCCATTGCCGGATTGGGGGGAGTGGACGTGTTGGTCAACAACGCCGGCTCCTCCACTGGGGGGTCGATCCTCGACGCTCATGAGGAGGCATGGCAGGAGACCATCGACCTGAAGCTCATGGGATATGTGCGGGCCATGCGAGCGGTGTTGCCGGCCATGCAAGAGCAGGGCTCGGGGTCAATCGTGAACGTGCTCGGGGTGGCCGGCACGGAAGCGTCTCCCGGCTATGTGCTGGCTTGCATCGTGACCGCGCTGACTCATGTGACCGCTTCAGTGGGGCAGCTGGTGGCGCCCGACGGGGTCCGGGTGGTGGCGGTACACCCCGGGCCGACAGCCACTGACCGGTTGATGGAAATGGTGGCCAACGCGGCCGATTCGCAGGGGCTGAGTCCCCAGGAATTCGCCGACAAAGTGCTCGGGGGCCGGATTCCCCAGGGCCGAGTGGGCCGAGCCGACGAGGTGGCCCGGACAATCGTGTTCGCGGCCTCGGAGGCCTCCGGGTTCACCAACGCCAGCCAGCTGTACGTGGACGGCGGCTCAGCGGCCAAGATCTGAGCCGCAACAGAAAGGGAAGAGACCAATGCCCCAACATGTGCCGGAGATCGAGTGGACTGAGGACGCCCTGGAGCTGCGGAAGTTCGTGTTCGACTACTGGGGTGAGAACAAGCGGGCCCCCAATCTGGCCGCCATGCATGCCGGGACGGGGATCGAGCGGCGCCGCTTGATAGAAGCGCTCAAGCTCCTCCAGTTGGGGATCGTGTTCGTGATCGACGAGACCTCGCCCAACTGCGACATCTTGAAGGCCCCGCCGTTCTCGGCCTTCCCCAGCCAGGTGGAGATGTTCATCGACGGGGAGTTCCACAGCTATATCGGCTGCGCCCACGAAGGCATCGGAGTGTCGTGGACTCCCTACTTCCGGGGCAAAGAAGTGGAGCTGCGGACCTACGATGCCCACACCTTGGAGCCCATCACCCTGGTGTCGAAGGACTTCAAGCTGATCTCAGCCGAGCCCTCCGAGCCGCTGATCCTGTGCACCGAGGTGGTCTGGGACTGGGTGAACACCGACATGAAGCACATGTGCGACCACACCAACTTCGTGCTGAACCGCGAGAACGGGGCGGCCTACGAGGCGTCCATCGGGCGGCGGGGCATCTACTTCACCGTCGATCAAGTGGCCGAATACATCGCCTTCGTGCTGAACATCCGCATCTATGACTACCACTGGCCGGCCCTGAGCATGGATCCTCCCATGATCATCGATCGCCTCCGGGAATTGGATGTGGACCTCAGTCCTTGGGGCTTGTAGGGCTAGTTCGCGGCCTTCTGGCGGCGGCGGTGGGCGGTGAGGATGGGCTCGGTGTAGCCGTTGGGCTGGTCGCGGCCTTCAAGAACCAACGCGAGGGCCGCGCTGAACGGGATGCTGGCGGAGAAATCGCCGCTCATGGGCTCGTAGTCGGGGTCGTCGGCGTTCTGGCCGTCTACTACTGAGGCCATTCGCCTCATGGCCTCTACTACCTGCTCTTCCGACAGCAGCCCATGGTGGAGCCAGTTGGCGATGTGCTGGGAGGAGATCCGCAGGGTGGCCCGATCCTCCATCAACGCCACGTTGTCGATGTCGGGCACCTTGGAGCAGCCCACTCCATGGCCCACCCACCGGGTCACGTAGCCCAAAATGCCCTGGGCGTTGTTGTCCAATTCCCGCTGAATCTCGGCGGGAGACAGCTCGCGATCGGGCGGAAGCACGGCCGGGGTAAGCATCGCCTCGACAGCGGCGTCGCGGCTTGCCGAAGAGGCTGCCAATTCGCGTTGTCGGGCAGCCACATCGACCTCCAGGTAATGCAGGGCGTGAAGGGTGGCCGCGGTAGGGGAGGGCACCCATGCGGTGGTAGCCCCCGCCCGCGGGTGGCCGATCTTCTCGTCCAGCATGGCGGCCATGTCGTCGGGCCTGGCCCACATGCCCTTGCCGATTTGCGCGTGCCCCGGCAGGCCCATGGCCAGCCCGACGGCCACGTTGGCCTCCTCGTAGGCGGTCAGCCACCCCGACGTTTTGATCTCCGCTTTGGGGATCATGGGGCCAGCGTCCATGGTGGTGTGGATGTCGTCTCCGGTCCGGTCCAAGAACCCGGTGTTGATGAACACCACTCGCTCGGAGGCTTCGGCGATACAAGCGCCGAGGTTGAGCGATGTGCGGCGCTCCTCGTCCATGATCCCCATCTTCAGCGTGTTTGCTGGCAACCCCAGGATGTCCTCAATGGCAGTGAACAGGTCCCGCACCAGAGCCGTTTCGCGGGGACCATGCAGTTTGGGGATGACGACGTAGACCGACCCGGTCTGGCTATTGCGACCCGGCCCGGTTCCGGCCAGATCGAACACTGCACACCAGGCGGCGACCGCAACGTCGATGATGGTCTCAGGAATCGGCTGGCCGTCTACTTGCACCATGTCGGTATCCATATGCAGCCCCACGCTTCGAATCAGCATGACGCTGCGCCGCCGAACCGTCATTGGATTTCCCGACGGATCAGTCGCCGGGGTGTCGACATTCAGACTGCGAGTAATGGACTGGCCGCCCTTGGCAAACGAGGCCGTGAGATTGCCCTGCATCAGGCCAAGCCAGTTGGTGTAGGCCAAGGCCTTGTCATCGGCGTCCACCGCGGCCACCGAATCTTCCAAGTCCATGATGGTGGTCAGGGCCGACTCCATCATCACATCGGCTATACCCGCCGGGTCGTCTCGGCCGATGTCGTGGTTTCGGTTGATTATCAGCTCAATGTGGAGGCCGTGCTTGCGCAGCAGCACCGTTTCGGGCGCCGAAGCGTCTCCTGTGTAGCCGACGAACTGTTCGGGATCGGCCAGCCCGGCTGAAACGCCGTCGGATAGGTCGACCTGCAATCCACTCTCGGACACCGCATAGGCCACTGCGTCGGCGTGCGACCCTGAAACCAGGGGGATATGGCTGTCCAGCAGAGAGCGAACCCGCTCGATAACCCGCTGGCCCCGCACCGGGTTGTACGGCCCGGCCCGGCCAGCTCCTCCTGATTCGTCAATGGCATCGGTGCCATAGAAGGCGTCGTACAGGCTTCCCCAGCGGGCATTGGCCGCATTGAGGGCATAGCGGGCGTTGTCCACCGGCACCACTAGCTGCGGCCCGGCCATAAATGCGATCTCGGGGTCGACCCCTTCGGTGGCTACCGGCTCCGGACCGGGGTCGTCGACGAGATAGCCGATGGAGCGCAAGAAAGCACTCGCCTCCTCGGGTTGAGTGTCGGGGTCTTGGTACCAGGCGTCAATCTGGGCTTGGAGATCGTCTCGTTCGTTGCGGTATGTATGAACTTGCGGTCGAAATCGCTCAACGATCTTGCCGAATGCCGCCCAGAACTGCTCAGGATCTACACCGGAATCGGGTGCCAGCTGGCTGGTTATGAAACCGGCCAGAGGGCTGGCCACCGTGAGCGTTCCAATCGTCTCGTAGACCACGAGAAGCCAGGGTAGGGCCGGGCGAGCCTGTTTTCTCAAGCAAGATCAAGATTCCCGCGAATAAAGGTGCAGTTAGAAGCGGCGCTATTGCTAGCCTGCCCGATCAACAACCCTCTCACCTTCTAAGAGGTATCAGCATGGCCGCCAACGTTGCCGGTTCGTTCGATGCCGAGGTTCGGTCCACCAAGACGTGGATGTCCTCGCCCCGCTTCGAGGGGGTGACGCGGCTGTACTCAGCCCGTCAGGTAGTGGAGCAGCGCGGGGCGATCAGCCAGGACTACGCCGTGGCTCGAGTCGCTGCCGAGCGGTTCTATGCCCGTCTGCGGGAGCTATTCGACCAAGGCCAGTGCATTTCCACATTTGGCCCTTACTCGCCAGGCCAAGCCGTTGCCATGAAGAGGGCGGGGATCGAGGGGATCTACCTGGGCGGATGGGCAACGTCGGCCAAGGGTTCTCTGCACGAGGATCCCGGACCTGATCTGGCCAGTTACCCCTTGGGCATGGTGCCCGACGAGGCCGCCGGACTGGTGCGGGCGCTGTTGACTGCCGACCGCAATCAACGCTTCGCCCGGTCCCGGATGTCCGCGTCCGAGCGCTTGGCCAACCCAGAGGTCGATTTCACCCCCAGCATCATCGCCGATGCCGACACCGGCCACGGCGGTGATGCCCACGTCCGCAACCTGATCCGCCGCTTCGTTGAGTCCGGCGTTCCCGGATACCACATCGAAGATCAAAAGCCCGGTGCCAAAAAGTGCGGTCATCAGGGAGGCAAGGTTCTGGTGCCGTGCGATGAGCAGATCAAGCGGTTGAACGCCGCCCGATTCCAGCTCGATGTGATGGGAGTACCCGGCATCATCGTGGCCCGCACCGACGCGGAAGCCGCAAACTTGTTGGACGGCGGAACCGACGAGCGCGATCAACCCTTCGTTATGGGGGCAACCCAGCTCTCAGTGCCGTCCTATAAGGACGCCTACCTCGCCGTTTTGCGCCTCCTGGCCGAGGCCGGGGTAGAGGGCGTGAACGGTCACTTGCTGTACTCAGTGCCCGAACACCGATGCAAGAGGGCCATTGCCTGGCTCGATCAGATGGGCGTGAACCAGATCATCGAGAAGATGGCGGTTGTCTACCACTCGTCGCCCGACCCCAATCCCGAGGCCGCGGTGGATCGTGCTTCAGATGCCCTGGCCGAGGCTTGGCACAAGGCATCCGGCCTGGCCACCTATGCCCAGGCGGTGGCCGACCAGATGGCCCTGAGGACGTCGGAGGGTGAGAGCTTCGGCATGGACACCGGGGATTGGCTCAGCTTCGCCCGCGCGGCGGACACCGAAACCGCCCAGGATCGAGCCGCGGAGATGGGCCTTGACGTGGCGTGGGATCCTGAGGTGGCTCGAACCACCGAGGGCTACTACCAAGTGCAGGGCGGCATTCCCTATGCGGTAGCCAAGTCATTGGCTGTGGCCCCGTACTGCGACCTTTTGTGGATGGAGACCAAAACCGCCGATCTTGAAGATGCCCGCGAATTCGCCGAAGCCGTTCATGCCGTGTATCCCGACAAGATGCTGGCCTACAACCTGTCGCCGTCGTTCAACTGGGACACCACCGGCATGAACGATGAAGAGATGCGGAAGTTCCCAGAAGAGCTGGGTCGCTTGGGGTTCGTTTTCAACTTCATCACCTATGGCGGCCACCAGATCGACGGTATGGCCGGGGAGGAGTTCGCGGCTTCGCTCCAGCAAGACGGAATGCTGGCATTGGCCCGGCTCCAGAGGAAGTTCCGGCTGGTCGACTCCCCGTACAAAACGCCCCAAACTCTGGTGGGAGGACCTCGCTTGGATGCTGCGCTCATGGCCAGCTCGGGGCGCACCGCTACCACCAGGGCCATGGGCAAGGGATCAACCCAGTTCCAGCATCTGGTGCAGACCGAAGTCCCCACCCGCGAGCTCGAAGGCTGGCTGGAGCGCTGGGCCGCCCACAACAGCGTGGACGCCCAACTCAAGGTCCGGCTACGCCCCTACACCGCCGGTTCGGAGATTCTCGAGCTGGTGGTGTACAGCGGCGCGAACGACCTGGCCAACGTGGTGTTCGGGGTGCTGAACGACCGGCGGGGTCGGGCCATTTTGTCGGTGCGCGATCAGAACACCCACAGCCCGGCGCTGCGTCGCAAGCGGCTGATGGCCCTCATGCACCTGTATCTGATTCGTCGCTACAACGCCGTGTCCATCCAGTACCTCACACCGACTGAGGACAACTATCGCCAAGCGGTAGGCATGAAGGAGCTGGGCTTCTTCGCGTCAGTCTCCGACGAGGTGGGGGAGATCATTGTCGCCGATGTGGACGAGGCGATCGTGACCAAGCTGGTCAGCGACGACAGCGCCCTACAGGAGCTCATCCAGGGCAGGGGCGCCTAGTCGACTCGCACACGGCCCATTGCCGAGCGCAAGCCAAGGGTCAGCACTCCGGTTAGGCCGGCAATCCCAGTAAGCAGCACAAGCCCGGCGCCGAAACCACCGATGTCGGCGAGAACGCCGAACAAGATCGGCCCGGTTACGCCACCGGCTTCACCCACGGTGAAGAACAATCCACCGGCCGCTCCCATATTGCGCTGCGCTACGCCGGGGAGCTGCATCATCACCACAAGGGCAATCGGTACCGCCAGCCCTCTGCTCATGCCGATGATGGCCAACCCAACCAAGGTGGCCGCTTTGATGTCCACATAGAGCAGAATGGAGGCCGCAGCGAACACGGCATAAACACCGGCCATGACCGCGATCCGACTGCCCTCTGGGATCAGACGCGGACCAAGCAGCGCACCGACGATGCTGAGGGCAGTGACCGCGCCCGCCAGGTAGCCCGCTGCTGAGCTGGAGAATCCCCGGTCTTCGATCACGGTCGGCAGCCATCCATTGAGGGCATGGTTGAAGAAGAACATGCCCAGGGCCACGATCAGCATGAGCTGGACGGCTCGATGGCGCAAGAGGCTCCTAGCACCAGAGAAGCCGTGGTCGGGATTTGCATCGCGGTCCACCCCCGGAGCGAGCTTCTCTCCGGCGGAAGCGGCCACCAACCAGATGGCGATGACCGCCACGGTGATGAGGCCGTAGACCATGAGCGTCGCCCGCCAGCTCTGGTCGAACGCGGGCATGAGGAGGCTGTTGGCGGTAACCAGGGGCAGGACTCCGCCGATGGCCGGTGCAGACATGGTGATTCCCATGGCCAGCGCTCGCTCTTCCTCGTCGAACCACACGCTGATCAGCTTGGGAGCGCCCACCGAAACCAGCGGCCCGCCGAGGCCGAACAATGCCACTGATCCAAACATGCCGATGAAATTGGTGACGACCGGGCGCAACAGCGCGGAGGCAGAGATGATCACGGTGGCGATTCCCAGCGAGCGACGCAGCCCGAGCCGATCGACTAGAGCTCCTGCCGGCATTGCCGCAACGAGAAACACCAGCGGCCATGCCCCCAGAATCGTTCCCATGGCCCCTTTGCTCAGGCCCAAGTCTTCTTGGATCACGTTTACTAGCGGGGTCATGCCGAACACCGCTATCCCGAAGGAGAAGTACACCAGCCACAGTGCTCCCAGCATCACCCAGCGGTACTGATGGCGGTGGTGGAGCACGTCGGGACCGTAGCAACCAACCGTCGTTCACTTATCATGCTGGCTCTATGGGTACAGCAGTAGTAACCGGCGCCGGGCAGGGGCTCGGACGGGCAATCTCCAAGCGGCTGGCTGCCGATGCGTATCACATTGTGGCAGTAGACCTGAATCCCGACACTGCCGCGGCCACTGCCGAAATGTTCAACGGCGAGTGGCGGCAGTGCGATGTGTCCGATCCTGAATCGGTGGCCTTGCTGGCCGAGTCACTGGACGCGGTGGATGTTCTGGTGAACAACGCCGGCATTTGGATCTTCGCCGAACTGGACACCATGACCCCTGAAGATGTGCGCCGGGTGCTGGAGGTGAACGTGATGGGCGTTTTCTACTGCACTCAGGCATTGGCGCCGCTGATGGGGCCGGGCTCGGCCATTGTCAACCTCTCTTCAAACGCCGCCTATTCCAATTCTCCGGGGGTGGGCATCTACCCGCCGTCCAAGGCCGCGGTGGAGAGTTTCACCAAGCAGACTGCCCTGGAACTGGCCCCCCGGGGGATAAGGGCCAATGCCGTCGGGCCGGGAATGATCCAAACCGAGGGCACCCAGGTCAACTATGAGGGTGAAATGGGAAGAAAGCGGGCGAAAGCCGTACCCCTGGGCCGAAACGGCTACCCCGACGACATCGCCGATGTGGTGGGGTTTCTGGCCTCCAACGACGCCCGCTATGTGACCGGCCAGGTCATCTTCGTGGACGGCGGGCTCAGCGCCGGGCGGGCCGCACTCTAACCGCTGCTGGCCACACTGGCTGAGTGGCCCCGCCAGCGGTGGTAGCGGGCCCAGAGCACCAGTAGCGACGGGAGCGCCGTGAATGTGGCAATCAGGCCGAACAGGATGGCCACCGCCGCGAGTATGCCCAGCTCCTGCATCGGCACGAGCGGAGAGAAGAGCAGTGCCAGCAGCCCGAGCGCAGTGGTGAGCGCGCTGGCCAGAAGTGCCCCGCCGGTGGTGGTCATCGCATTCCGTATGCCGTCAACCACCTGCTCCGCCTCCTCTTGCTCCTCCAAGAAGCGATGGGTCAGGTGGATCGTGTAGTCGACGCCAATCCCGATCGTGAGCACCACCATGAGCGCGGTGCCCATGTTGTAGGAGATCCCAAACACCCACATGGCCCCCAGCAGCCAGGCCAGGGTTACCGCAATGGGAATGATGGTGATCAACCCGAGCGCGGGGCGGGATCGACTGATGCCGAAGTACGCCACGAGGATGGCCAGGGCGGCGGCGATGACAAGACCCACGCTGAGTGCTTGGCTGGCGGCCAGTTCCTCGGTGATCAGGGCGATAAGGGCGTCGCCTCCGGTGACGGTGATCTCTCCATCGGCGCCTCCCCAAAGCGACTCGAGTTCGTCGATCAACACCTGGAGTGCCTCGTTGTCCTCCACCGCGACAGGTATCTGAATGATGGTGCGGTCGAGGCCGGTGGCGCGGAGGTCTATCACCGCTGCGAATCCCTCAGGGTCGGCCCTTCGCAATTGTTCCCAGGTCCCACGGACCTCTTGGTCGGTGGCCCCACTGTCCGCAGCCAAGTTCTCGAAGGCAGCCGCGACGTCGGCGTCGTAGCGGTCGCCGGCTTGTCCGCTCCGGTCTGTCCAGTCGGCCAGCAACGTCCCTGCGGAGGCCAGTGGAGGCCCCACGATGCCGTTCGGTCGGCGTTGTGAGTCAACTAGGGTGGAGTGGAGGCCGGTCAGGTCCTGAACGGCTTGGTTGTTGTCGAGGTCGGTTTCGATGAGCACCGTCATGAGCGTGGCGCTGCCGTCGAAGTTCTCTTCTAAGAAGTCGAAGCTCTTGAACGTGTCAGAGTCCTTGGGCAGGAAGTCCTTGACGGCAAAAGTGGTGCTGAGGTTGCCGGCCGCCACCACGGCCAGCACCGTTACGACGATAACCGCGCCCAAGACCGGAATCGGCCGGCGCACAACGGCGCTAGCAACCCGGGGCAGGACCGCGGCCGCTCCGGGAATGGTGTCGGCCACGGGACGGGTTGTGGGCTTCCTTCCCTTGGCGGCCGATCGCCGATCCAGTACCAGTCGGGCGGCCGGCACGAAACTGGTCATCACGATCCAGCCCGAGATGACTCCGATGCTGGCGATGATTCCGAAGTCGGCGATGGGTTCGAATCGGCTGCTCAGATTGGCCAACAGGCTGACGGCGGTGGTGCCCGCGGCCAGCAATACCGGCACTCCGCAGAGTCGGACCGATTGGGCAATGGCCCGACCAGAGGCGTCGTCGTCGGGCTCGGGGTCTTCGCGCAGCGCTTCTCGATAGCGGCCGATGATCTGAAGGGCGTAGTCCACCGACAAGCTGATCAAAAGGACGGGAACCAGCGTGAGAAGGATGTTGTCGGGATCCACGATGCCGACGCCGCCGGGGGAGAGCCAGGAAATGGCGCCGAGCGTCCAGAGGATCGTCATGCCAAGGCCCAACATGGTGATGTGGACGTCGGACTGGGTTCGGTAGAACAGGGCCAGCAAGACCACGATGATGACGAGGGCGATCACGGTGAGAACCACGAGGTTCTCCTCCCGGGCGTCCTTGCCTTCGGCGTCGCTCTTGGCCAGGGTGATGATCGTGACGTCGAGGGGTGACGCGTCGAATGAATCCGCAATCTCGTGGGCCCGCAACTGCGCCGTTTCCTGGCCGAGGGCGTCGCCGACGTCGTCGAGGATGATCAGTGAAAGCCCGGCGATGGGCGTGCCAGCGTCGTCTCGGGCTATGAATCGGCCCAGCAGGTCGTTCAACTCGGCCCGTTCGGGATCCTGCGCCAGTTGGGCGAGGCCGAGGGAGACTTGGGTATCGGTGATCGTGTCCATCCCGAGGCCCACATCGGCCGCGGCGAGTTCGATCAATTGGACGTACCCATAGAGGGGCTCATCTACCAAAAACGGTGCGATCTCCGGATCGCTGACGATGGCGGTTTGCAGATCCTTGACGGTCCGCAGGGAATCAGCGGCGAGGACGTCGCCTTTGGCCAGAATCTGGACGACCCGCAAGTCTGCCGCCGCGGGGAAGCTCTCCCGGATGACGTCGGTGGCTTCGGCTAGGTCGCTGTCAGCGGGAAGGAAGATGCCCGTGGAGTCGATTGGTCCCTCGGGCTGGTCTCGAACGAGGAACCCGGCCAGGAGGGCTAGCGTCACCGCCCCCAATGCCAGAAGAACCAGGGTGGGTGACTTCTGGATCGTGCGGGCCTGCCAGCGGAACATATTTCAATCCCAGAGGAAAACCTGTTGGTCGGAAGGGCTCACCACTTGCTGGACTCCTCGGCGTAAACGTGGTCGGGCAGATCGTAGGTAATGCCCTCCTCGTGGTACCACGATCCTGACAACAGCGTTGTGAAGTTGGAGATGTTGCTCTTGCGGGCGATCTTCGGGAGGAACCGCGACGTGAAGCGATCGTATTTGGCCTGGACGCGGAACCAGGGGAGCACGCCGAAGGTGGACTGCTTCGGATAGTTCAACTGGTTGGCCAGTGTGTCTCCGATGAGCGCCCGCGACACCTTGTAGACGTACTGCGACAGCTTCTGCCCCTCGGCTGGGTCGTTGATGCCAACCACGAGAGGGGCTGAGTTGACCAGTGAGTTGGCCAGCACGACCGATGAAGCGGCGGGCTCTGGCTCGCACATGGTGCCGATCTCGTACAGCTTGAGAGCATCTTCTTCGCCGTGGAAGAGGATCGACTCGGGTATACCCATGAGGAGCCCTGAGTAGCGCCACGTCGCCATGAAGCTATCGGCCTCTTCCTCGCTGAACTTTGCGCCCAAACTCCTCATGTGCTTGAGCAGCCGGGCGGAGAAGGCGGTTATCGCATAGCCCACATGGGCTGCGCTCAACGGGACGCCCAGAGCATCGGTGTCCCAGTCTTCAGAGTTGTTGAGCAAGTACCGGACCTGGGCATGGACAAGGCGAATCCGAAATGAGAGCCTCCACCCATCTCCGTAGGGACCCATGCCGCCGGGAAGGAAGATCTCCACCATGTGGCGGTTGTTCTGCTGAAGGCGCCGCACACCCTGGTCGCGCAGACGGCCGGTAATGAAGAACGACTCGCTGATGTTGGTGGAGAAGCCTTCCACGAGAACTCCGGCCAGCATTCCGGCAATCACCATCTTTCGGTTCCGATGGAACATGTGAATGCCAGCCGTAAGCGAGGGAAGGTCGAGCCAGTCTGGTGGGCTGAGAACGTCGTCAAAGAGTTCTTGGACCTCGGATGGCGCGTCGGGAAGCTCCTTCCCGTCGGGGGCGCTCATGTAGGCCGAGATGAGCCGGTTGGAATCCGAGCGCCTCAGTTTGGAAAGAGCCTCCACTGCGGCATCAGCCAGAGGGTCGCCGATCATGGTGTGCGCGACGTAGTTATCGGCCATTTCAGGTTCGAGGGCACTGGCTCGCGCGTGGCCAGGGTTGTCGTAGTCGGTGGGAACTTTCATCAGAGTACTCGGGACAGTTTACTTTGTGTGCCCAAGGATTAGGTAAGTCCGAATGACATGACTTAGGCAGACTACGGCATTCACAATGACTTTACATAACATGTATTCTCAACGATTTATGCAGAAATCATGGTATTTGAAAACATTGAAAATAACTGTTGACATCTGAAAATCTGAGGAATAAATTGCTCTGGCTGGCTTGAGCTAGCGCTATCGGCCCCACCGGCCCCTGTCGAGATGCGTTGAACGGAAGGGTTGCATGGGTGCCGTCTGCCGAATGGGGCTGGTCATTGCGTTGCTGTTGACGGCCTGTGCCAGCAACGACGCCGATCCGATCGCGGCCTCCTCGCCAACTGTTCCGTCGGCGCCCTCTGCGGCGGTGCTGTTGACAGACTCCGACCAGGAGGCCACCGAACTCAAGGCCGCCCCATCCCCGACGATGCCCTTTGCCCATGGACCGGCCTCCGACATCGGGTTGGAAATGCCACAACTGGGAACCACGGTGACCCCGACACTGGGGTTGCCCGAGGATTGGACGCTCAGCACCCCTGCCAGTCGGGCCCGCGCCTCAGGTCCGGTGGTCAACCACCCCCACGGCCATTCCCACCCCCATACCGCTGAAGATGGGTCGAGTTCGGATCCGCATTGGCGGGACATTCCGCCGGGCGCCGCGGATGAGGGCGGGATCAGCCCCGGCAAGTACCAGTTGCCGCCGGCGTCGCTGGAGAGCGCGTGGACGGAGGACTCTTCTGGTGGGTACCAGGTGCTGCGCCCTGCCACCCTGGAGGAACTGGACGGGTTTCGGGTGGTCTCACCGCCTCCAGAGGCCTTGGACTGGATGACCCGGTGCGTTAACCATCACGCAGACCCGTCGGTTGCCTCGCCATGGCCCCAGAATGTGCGCGTATCACAGGCCGTGCTGGGCTGCACTACTAGCGCTGGTTTGATGGAACAGGCCATACAGCGTTACGGCGCGGACCGCGAGTGCGTGCAGCAGGCCTATTCCGACGACTACAGCGTGGTCGGCGGACAGGGCAGCTCTTGGACGCAGTGCCCGACTATCGGAAACCCGACCCCGCTTGACGGGCGCCCTTTCGCGGAGAAATGCCGCGACGCCGTGCTCCGGGGCTTGGAGCTCAAGGGGCATCCCCGGCGGGAGAGGACCGCCACCGATGCCTGTGAGCTGTTCGAGGCCGACTTGGCTGCCCATCTCGCAGTTCCGGGAACAACCCGATTGTGTGTCGAGCACTGGGTTCTGAACGCCGTACTCAATGCCGAGGCCCCCGGCGCGGTGCCCGGACTTCACCAGCACGTGGGGGTGAACACCAGTGGGACGTGCTAGTCGCATGCGGGCGGCCGCCGCCGTAGTGGCCGCCGCGCTGCTGGCGCTGCTGCTCAGCGCGGCGCCGGGAGCTGCCGATCTCAGGCTCGATCTCGGCTGGCCCTCATGCGATGCCGCGTCGCCGGGCCAGTGGTGCTGGACCAGCCGCACATCAGTGGTTCACGAGTACTCCCACGTCAACCAGTTCGTCGAGTACGCCGGCACCCCCTACGGTAAACAGCCGACCGGGAATGCCCATTCCACCTCCTGTGTCGTTCACAGCGCGAGTGCGGGGTGCGGTCACAGCCCGCCCGCGGCCAGCACCCCGGGCGCGTGGTACGAGTTTGGGGGCCACTGGTGGTCGCCGCTGACGTATTCCTGGTCGTACACCGGGTACTGGAAGCCCGAGCCTCCCCCGCCGACGGCTACTCCGACACCGTCGCCCACTCCGAGTCCTACCCCGACGGCGACGCCCCGGCCGACGGCGACGCCGCAACCCACGGCGACGCCGCAACCCACGCCATCGGCCACGGCGGTTCCGACAGCGACTGTGACTCCTCCTCCCCCGCCGCCGCCACCTCCTCCCCCGCCGCCTCCGCCGCCAGAGAAGACCTGCACTTCGGGGTGGACCGACCAGACCCGCATATCGCTGCTCGGGCGGGTGCGGTGGGAGTCGATCGTTCCCTACGCCAGTGGATTCACCGGATACCACCATCCGGAGGTACCGGGAGGGGAGCTGTTTCTGACCGCGGCCTCGAAAGCGGGTTATGCGGTACGCCATTGGACGGCCCTGCAACCAGGGTCAACGCTCGATGTGCTCGACGCCCCGGTGAATGGATGCCTGTGGACGGCCACCGGCGTCGGCGTATCGCTTCGAGAGTTGCTTCCCTACGAGGCCGCTGATCTGGCCAAGCTGAGGTCGCCGGGCAGCGTGGCTGCGAAGGGCTCAGCCATGAAGGCAGCCGCACTGTGGGACCAGCTGAGTGCGCAGCGCAAGCAATGGTTCCGAGACGCCTTTTCCCGCAACGACCCTTCCATCGTTTGGTGTCCGCCAGGTGAATTGCCGCCATGGACCATGCCGGAAGACGGGGTGTTGTCGCTGTCTGCGGCCTGGACAGCGGCCCACGGGCATTGTCGGTGGGCGATCCCCCGCCGGGGCTTCTGGGTTTGGAGCCTGCAAGTTCGGTACCTCTCTGAGCAGGGCTATCACCACACTCTGGTCTTGGCCGATGACCTGTCGTGGTTCCGGGAGCCGACCGAGTATCTCGGCCAAAGGATCTCAATATGGTGAACCGTCCTAGTCGCGAGCAGTGGTCGCCCTCGTCATGGCCGGTTGCCCTCCGCTGGCGCCTGCTGGCCGCGGCGGTCGTCCTGGTCGCAACCGTCGCGGCGATCGCGGCCCTGTCTCGAGACGGCGATGACGCCGCGGAAATTTCGGTGGTGGTGGCGGCCAATCGGTGGGCTGAGGGCCACCCACCGGGTGATCACGCCACGGTCAACATGCCGGCTGATCTGGCTGCGCTGTTCATCCAGCCGTCAGAGCTGGCCGATGCAGTGGCAACAGTTGATGTGCCCGAGGGCACGTTGGTCTCGCCCAAGATGCTGCGCCCCCGACAAAGCGGAGACGACAACCGCACAACCGCGCTGATGCGGTTCATGGTGAGCACGGAGATGTGGGCCGGCTCCGGTCCGACGGCCGGAGACCGGGCGGTGTTCTCCCCCTCTTCCGGTGGATGCGCCGCTGCCCTGGCCACCCTGTTGGCAGTGGGCGATGAAGGGGCCGCCACGAGCGTGACGGTGGAGGCCACGCCCGAGCTGGCTTCCGTGCTGGCAGATGGGCAGTGGTGGATATGGGAGTCGCCTCCCGGGGGCTGGCCCCGGTGCCAAGCCGAGACCACCCTCGACGATGGTCGCGGCAATGAGGCTACGAGCTGATGTTGTTGACCATAAGAGACCGATGGCTCGAAGACGAGGCCGTGGAGCAGGTGATGGACGGGGTGCTGGAGGGAATTGCCAGCACCGCTCCCGGTGTGGTGCTGGCCACCTCCCCTACCGAGGTTGATCAGGCATCGGCTGCCGGCCACCCCACCGTGCTCTTCATGCAAGACAACGAACCGGAGCTCCGCCTGGAATCGGCGGT
>JAJDTA010000232.1 GCA_022827405.1 Acidimicrobiia bacterium | reverse complement strand
GCCAGGGCCAGGACACCCGATGGGGCCCCCTGGACGACGGCACCATGTACGACCAGATCTTCATCTTCGACGACCTGGGCTACAACTTCGAGCCCTCCGAGCTGGGCGCGGCCTACGGACTGGTTCAGCTCTCCAAGCTCCAGGAGTTCAACGCCCGCCGCCGCCACGCCTGCGACCGCTACAACGACCTGATGGTCAACCACACCGACAAGGTGATACTGCCCCGCACCACTCCCGAGGTGGACACCACGTGGATGCGCTACGGCTTCATCCTCCGTCCCGAGTCGGGATACGACCGCACCGAGGTGCAGAATTTCCTGGAAGACCGCAACGTGCAGTCACGCATGGTCTGGACCGGCAACATCTTGCGCCAGCCCGGATTCTCGGGCATCGAGCACCGGGCCCCGGCCGACGGCTTCCCCAACGCCGACCTGGTGATGGACAACGCGCTGTGCATCCCCACCCACCACGGTCTGGGATCAGACGACGTCGGCTACGTGGTGGACACCCTCTCGGAGCTGTTCGGGGGCTGAGGCGCCTGATTGGGGAGCCCCGGGCTCTGCTCTAGCTTCGGCCTAGCTGCCCCATGTCGAAATAGTCCGACCAACGGGCGATGCGCCCGTCACGCACCTCGAACACGCCGCACACTGGTAGAGCTACCTGGCCCTCCGGGGTGGTGATGTAGTCGGTGCGCTCGTTGAGGACCACGTTGCCATTGGCCGCCTGATGATGGGTCTCAAACGCTATGCCTCCGGATGTGGGGAAGAACCCCTCCAAGAACGCCCGTATGGCCTCCGCCCCCTCCAAGGGGTCCATCGGCACGTTGTGGTAGACGGCGTCGTCGGTGAAATAGGCCATCAACTCCTCGGCGTCGCCGTTGGCCCACGCGGCGCAGAACTGACTCACCAGTTCGCTGGGATCAGTCGGCAGATCGGCCATCGCTCTCTCCTGTCGTTGGGAATGCCCAGCATGGTCCGCACCGCGCCCGCTCTGCCAAATGCGAAGAGGCTCTAGCGCACGGCCGGGCTATGTGCTATTTTACAAAACAGTCCAGCTAGCCTGTTTTTGGCAATCGACTCAAGGGGGGATCCCATGCGGACGAACACAACCAACTCGCTACGAGGCTGGAGGGTAATCGCCTTGCTCTTGGCTGTATTGGCGCTCGTTGCCGTCAGCTGCGGCAACGATGACGACTCCCGCGGCTCGCAGACGACGATCACGCTTGCCGTCAACCCCTGGAATGGCTCCGCAGCCAATGTCGCGGTAGCCGCCCAACTGCTGGAGAGCGAGTTGGGTTACACCGTCTAGACAGTGGACATCGACGAGAACGCCCAGTGGGCCTCCATCAACACCGGCGACATCGACGCCTCGTTGGAGGTATGGCCATCGGGCCACGCTGACAATGTGGCCGACTACATCGACAGCGCCGACGGCAACGTTGACGACGCCGGATTGATCGGCCCCGTCGGCGAGATCGGCTGGTTCATGCCCACTTACATGGTTGAGCGCGAGCCGGCGCTGGCCACTTGGGAGGGCTTCGCCGATCCCGAGCTGGCCGGATTGTTCGCCACCGCCGAGACCGGCGACAAAGGGCAGTTCCTCAGCGGCGACCCCAGCTGGACGATCTACGACGAGCAGATCATCGCAAACCTGAATCTGCCGCTGGAGATCGTCTATGTCGGCTCGGAGGCGGGCATCTTGGCCGCTTTGGACGCGGCCTATAGCCGTGAAGATCCGGTGCTGTTCTACTTCTGGACACCGCACTCCGCATTCGGCTCGTATGACCTCACCAGGGTTGCCCTCCCCGCCTACAGCGATGAGTGCTATGCCCGTGACGCCGAAGGCGGCATCGATTGCGACTACCCAGAGGACTTCCTGTTCAAGATCGTCAACGCCGACTTGATTGAGAACGCTCCTGATGCGGATATCTTCCTGCGGTCAATGAACTACTCCACGGCCGACCAAATTTCGATGCTGGCCGCCATCGAAAACGATGGAATGTCAGTGGAAGACGCTGCGGCCCAGTGGATCGAGGCCAACGAAGACGTCTGGAGCGCTTGGCTCCCCTCCTAGGCTCCAGCCGAGAACCGGTGTCGGCGGCTTGCGGGAGCTGCCGACACCGGATCTCTTTTCCTCTCTTTAGGAGCAGTCCTTGTACGACTTCATCATTGTCGGAGGCGGCTCTGCCGGCTGCGCGTTGGCCAACCGACTGAGCGCGGATGCCGACAACAGCGTTCTGGTGTTGGAGGCAGGGCGCCGGGATTACAAGTGGGATGTGTTCATCCACATGCCCGCGGCATTGGCTTTTCCCATCGGCAACCGCTTCTACGACTGGAAGTACGAGAGCGAGCCCGAGCCCCACATGGGAGGCCGAAGCGTCTATCACGCCCGAGGCAAGGTTCTGGGCGGTTCCAGTTCGATCAACGGCATGATCTTCCAGAGGGGAAATCCCGCTGATTACAACAAGTGGGCCGCTGAACCCGGCATGGAAAACTGGGACTACCGCCACTGTCTGCCCTACTTCAAGCGCATGGAAACATGCCTGGCCGGGGAGGACCAGTGGCGCGGCGACGACGGACCTCTGGTGCTGGAGCGGGGGCCAGCCGACAGCCCCCTGTTCACTGCCTTCTTCAAGGCAGTGCAGGAGGCAGGTTACAAACTGACCGACGACGTCAACGGTTACCGCCAGGAGGGATTTGCCGCATTCGACCGAAACGTCCACCGGGGTAGGCGGCTCTCGGCCTCGCGGGCCTACCTGCACCCGGCGATGGACCGCAAGAACCTCAAAGTGGAGACCGGGACCCTCATCAGCCGGGTGCTGTTCGAGGGCAAGCGGGCCACGGGCGTGGAGTATCGCCGACGAGGGCGCAGGCGCACCGCCCAAGGGGCGAACATCCTGCTGTGCGCAGGGGCCTTCGGCTCGGCCCAGCTGCTCCAGCTATCAGGGGTCGGGCCGGCTGGCCTGCTGGAGTCTCTAGACATCCCCGTAGTGGCCGATCGGCCCGGAGTGGGCGAGAACCTCCAAGACCACCTAGAGGTGTATATCCAATACGCCTCCAGCCAACCGGTGTCGATGCAGCCCCACCTCAAGCTGTGGCGCCGTCCGTGGATCGGCCTGCAATGGCTGGCCCGAAAGGGACCAGGGGCCACCAACCACTTTGAAGGCGGCGGCTTTGTGCGCTCCAACCCCGAAGAGGCCTATCCGAACCTCATGATCCACTTCTTGCCGCTGGCCATCCGCTACGACGGATCAGCACCGAGCGGAGGGCACGGCTACCAAGTCCATGTCGGGCCCATGTACTCAGACTCCCGGGGCCATGTCCGCATCAAGTCCCGAGACCCCCGGACAAAGCCCGCCATCCAGTTCAACTACCTGTCCACCCCCCAAGATCGGCGCGAGTGGCTGGAGACCATCAGGGTGACCCGACACATCATGAACCAGCCGGCGTTCGCCCCCTACAACGCCGGCGAGCTGTCCCCCGGTCCCGAGATCGCCACCGACGACGAGATCATGGACTGGGTGGCACGCGACGCAGAGACCGCCTTGCACCCCTCGGGAACGGCCCGCATGGGCACCGACGACCTCTCAGTGATCGACCCGACCACGATGGGGGTCCACGAAACCGAGGGACTGATGGTGGTAGACGCCTCGGTGATGCCCACCGTCACCAACGGGAACATCTACGCGCCGGTGATGATGATCGCAGAGAAGGCGGCCGACCTCATCTTGGGCAGCCAACCCCTGGCTCCCCAGGATGCCCCGGTCTATTCCGCCGAGCCGATCAGGTCCTGAGCCGCTCCATGATCGGAGATAAGGCTGGAAACCAGGTCGATCACCTTGCTGCGTTCCTCGGCCGTGGGGGGCGCCAACCCGAACAGGTCGATGAGCCAGAGTCCATCGCCGACGATCCGGGCCAGCAGGGCCTCCACCTCGTCGAGCCCGTCGTCTTGGCACAGCCGGTCTTGCCAGCGCCGGAAGGTGGCCCGAGTGCTGTCCAGCAGGTCGTCGTCCACAGCGGCTGCGGCCAGGATCGACACCGCAGTGTCGGTGGCCGCCTTGGTCGGCTCCCGCACGTAGTCGATGTAGGCCAGGGCGAACGCTCCCTGGCTGACATCGAAGCCGTCGGCCAACACGTTGAGCTCGCTGTCGAGCACTCCCATTACCTGATTGAGCAACCCGACAATCAGGGCGTCTTTGGAGCCGAAGTGGTAGAGGAAGCCGCCCTTGCTCACCCCGGCCCGGGCGGCCACTTTGTCGAGGGTGAGGGACGATACGCCCTCTTGGACGATCACCTCGGTGGCCGCTTGCAGGATCCGGTCGCGGGTGAGCACAGCCCGCTCTTGCACAGGCAGATTCTTGGGCCGCTCGCCCGCCTCTCCCATCGGCAGGTCAGGGTAGCCCAAACATCTCGGCACGACCGGTCCTGCCTCCCATGCGGCATCCCCCACTGCAACGTGGGAGGAGCCCAAACCGATACCCGTCTCTTCGGACGGTAAAGTCGGCAATCGGGAGCGGCTATGGACACAGCCAGCCAAACGGCCCAGGTATGCGTCGAGGGCATGTGGAAGGTCTTCGGGCGCAAGACTCGCGAGGCGAGGGCCATGGCCAGAGACGGCGCATCCCGAGAGCAGATCCAAACGGCAACCGGAAGCGTGGTCGCCGTTCGAGACATCACCTTCGAGGTGGCACCAGGCGAGACATTTGTGGTCATGGGCCTTTCGGGCTCGGGCAAGTCCACCCTCATTCGATGCGTCTCCCACTTGGTTGAGCCCTCAGAGGGGCGGGTGGAGGTGTGCGGCACCGAGCTCACCCGGGCCGACAGCGCCACGCTGCGCGACCTGCGCCGCCAGAAGATGGCGATGGTGTTCCAGCACTTCGGGCTGTTCCCCCACCGAAGAGTGGTGGACAACGTGGCCTACGGACTCGAGGTACAAGGGGTGGAGCGCCAAGAGCGGCACGAGCGGGCCAAGGAGCTGCTCGACACCGTCGGTTTGGAGGGCTGGGGCGACCACTATCCGCAACAGCTCAGCGGCGGCATGCAGCAGAGAGTGGGGCTGGCCAGGGCCTTGGCCGTCGATCCCGAGGTGCTGTTCTTCGACGAGCCTTTCTCCGCCCTCGACCCGCTCATCCGCCGCGACATGCAAGACGAGCTCATCGACCTCCAGCTCAAGCTTCAGCGGACGCTGGTGTTCATCACCCACGACTTTGCCGAAGCGCTGAAGCTGGCCGACCGGATCGCCATCATGAACGACGGAGCCTTCGTGCAGGTGGGCACCCCGGTGGAGATTCTCACCAACCCAGCCGACGACTACGTGAGGGCGTTTACCCAAGATGCTCCTGTGGCCAAGGTCTTGCAGGCCTGTGCGCTGATGCGGCCCCTCGACGGTGCCGCCGTCGAACCGGGGTGGCCGCTGGTCTCGATGACCACCCCGCTGGAGGCCGCGCTCCCCCATCTGCTCGGATCCACCTCTCCTGTGGTGGTTTGCGATGAGCAGCAAACACCGGTGGGGTTGCTGCACGGTGAAGACGTGGCCGGTGTTCTTGCTGAGAACCGCGGATGACGGCGGTAGACGAGGTCCGCACCAGAGCCGCCGGGCTTCGCACTGCCTCTGAGCACCGCCAAGCGCGCTTCATCTTGGCCGCCGGCACAATCGCGGTGCTGGTTCTAGTGTTCCGGCTGTTCACCAATTTCGGGATCTTTCCCGAATCCTGGGATATCGGCCTAGCCGATCCCATTGACCGGGCCCGAAGGTGGCTGATCAACAACCAGACTTCCCACTGGCTGTACACCGTCTTCTTGAATCCGATCACCGACGCCGTCGACTGGGGCATCCGCCGGTTGGAGTCCATCCTCAAGTGGTTCCCGTGGTTCTCCTACCCGCTGTTCACCGGACTGGGCCTGTGGTGGACCCGGGGACGGGTCGCCGGGGCGCTGGGCCTGGCCAGCGTCGCGCTCATCGGAGTCGTCGATCTGTGGGCGGAGTCCTTCGCCACCCTGGCGCTGATGAGCGTGTCGGTGCTCATCTCCCTGGTAATCGGCATTCCACTGGGCATTGCGGCCTGGCGCAACGAGTCGGTGGCCCGGGTTGTGCGTCCCACTCTGGACGCCATGCAGACCATGCCGGGATTCGTATACCTCATCCCCTTCGTGCTGCTGTTCGGGTTCGGGCGGGTGCCGGCCTTGATCTCCACGGTGATATTCGCATTGGCACCGGTGGTGCGCCTCACCGAGGTGGGCCTGCGCACCGTGCCCCAGGTCACGGTCGAGGCGTCGGAGATGTTCGGCGCCACCGAGCGCCAGACTCTCCGGTTGGTGCGGCTTCCCCAGGCCCGTCCAGCCATCTTTGCCGGCATGAACCAGACCACCATGCTGGCCATGAGCATGGTGGTAATCGCCGCCTTCATCGGCGCCGGCGGCCTGGGCCAAGTGGTGTTGCGGTCCATGCAGAACATCGACGTGGGGAGGGCCTCTGAGGCCGGCATCGCCATCGTGATAATGGCCATCGTGCTGGACCGCTTCTCCACCGGGATAATCACCGCTGATCCGGGTCGAGATGCCCGGGCCATGCGATGGGTGGCCACCGCGGTCTCGGTGGTAGCGCTGGTGGGGGGCATTCTCGGCCAAAACGAGTTCCCAGAGTCGCTGAACTGGCAATTCGCCCCGTATGTGAACGACGCAACCGACTGGGCCCGCGACAACCTCTACGACATCGGCGGCTCGGGAATCGGGACCGGTCCGTTCAGCGATTTCGTGACCCTGGAGTTTGTGACCCCGCTGCGCGAACTGCTCTCCGCCGACATCCCGTGGCCGGCGATGATCGGAATCGGGATGGTGCTGGGTCTGTGGGCTCGGGGCATCCGCCTGGCCATCGGCATCGGTGCGGCTTTGTTCGCCATTGGCTTCCTGGGCATGTGGGCGCTGTCGATGGACACGCTGGCCCAGACCATCGTGGGCGTGGTCATCACCCTGGCGCTGGGCGTGCCGGTGGGGATAATGACCTCGCACAACGACCTGCTCCGCGCCGCCCTCAAACCGGTGCTGGACTTCTTCCAGACCATCCCCAGCTTTGTGCTGCTGGTTCCGGTGATCACCCTCTTCCACGTGGGGCGCATCCCCGGCATCATCGCCTCGGTGATCTACGCCTTACCGGCGGCGGTCCACTACACCGATCTGGGGCTGCGCAGGGTTCCCGCCGAGATCCACGAGGCGGCAGAGAGTTTCGGCGCCACCCGAGGGCAGCGCTTGCGCCGGGTGGAGATGCCGCTGGCCGCCCCCGAGCTGATGGTGGCGGTGAACCAGGTGATCATGCTGATCCTGGCCATGGTGGTCATCGCCGGGCTGGTGGGCGGCGGCGGTCTGGGCCTGGAAGCCGTCCGGGGCCTGCGGCGCAGCGATGCGGTGGGACGGGGATTCGAGGCCGGCATCGCCATCGTGCTGCTGGCCAGCATCCTCGACCGCCTCACCCGGGCCATCGCCGACCGCCTGCGTCCTCCGGCGGCGGTTTGAGCCTTTCCCCAGCTCGGACTTCTGCTATTGCTGGGAGCCGTCAATCCACGCCGCGGTGGCCGCGGTCTGCTTGGTGCCGTCAAAGGAGATGCGCTGGGTGGGTTCGACCTCGAGGATGACCCGTCGCGGGGAGTCCAAGAACCGAGCGAAATGGATCTGCATGTCTTCATCGCGATGCAGGGCGGCGGCCATCTCCGGATAGAACCAGGCCTTGGTTTCATCGTCGTCGTGAAGCCGGCAGATTCCCTTGTAGGTCACTGTCTGCCTTTGCGGAACCCCCTTCGCCCCGGTACTGGTCACCACCAGGCACACCCGGGGGTCCCGGCGCACCGCGGCGATGCGGGCCCGCTGACTGGTGGCGGTGAGCCAGAACCGTCCCTGGCGCCAGATAAAGCTCATGATGACCCCCACCGGCCACCCCTCCTTGTTGGCCCAGATGAAAGTGCACTCGGTCTGGGCGGCCAGCATGGCCTCCTCGGCATCGAAGTCCAGCCACCACCCCGTCACGTCCTCGTAGTTGGCCGACTCCTCGGTGGACGATTGTTCTTCGCTCATCGGTGCCTCCGCCCGCTCAGCCTTTGGCCATTGTTTGTACTTGGGATCGAGCGATCTTGCCCAGAGGACTGCGGGGAAAGGCTTCCACAAAGCAAATTTCGCTGGGAATCTTGTACGGAGCCAGGTTGTCTCGGCACAGCGCGAGTAAGTCGTCTTCCGCTAGTTCGACACCAGCAGCCGGCTGCACGAATGCCACCACCACCTCTCCGAGGCGGTCGTCGGGCCGGCCCACCACGCAGCACTCGGCCACCCGGGCGTCGGCGCCCAGCAGCCGCTCAATCTCGGCGGGGTAGATGTTGTTTCCGCCCCGGATGATCATCTGGCTGCGGCGCTCCACGATGTACAGCTCGCCGTCGGCGTCGAGTCGGCCCAGGTCGCCGGAGTGGACCATGCCGCCCCGCAGCGTCTCCGCCGACAGCTCAGGACGGCCCCAATAGCCCAGCATCGTCCGGTACACCCCGGCCCACGGACCGTCGCGCCGGGGTCCGAAGCAGATCTCCCCCACCTCGCCCACCGGAACGGGCCGGTCATCGTCGTCGAGCACCCGCACTTCGATGTGGGGCAGCGCCCGCCCGCAGCTTCCCTCGATGATCGGGCGGTCGGGGTCTTGACGGGTCACCAGCGTGGGCCCCTCGGTGATTCCCAGGCTGGTGGCCGGCTTGACGCCGAACCGCTCCTCGAACAGCAGCTTGACCGACTCGGGCATCGCCGCGCCCCCTACTCGGGGCTTGGTGAGGGTGGCCAGGTTGTCGGGATGCACCTCGGGATGGGTGAGCAGGTCGTAGGCCACGGTGGGCACCACCGCGAAATGGGTGACCCCTTCCTGCTTGATCCACCGGGCCAGCGACACCGGATCGTGGCGGTCGGCGATGGCGCAGGTGGCCAAGGCCTGAATGGTGGTCAATCCGTGGAGCACCTGGAGGTTCAGGATGGTCAAAGGGTGGACAGACAAGAACACGTCATCGGAGTCGTAGCTCCCCCGGGCCACGGCCACCGCCCCTTGCAGCAGGGCATTGTGCTGGCTGTGCATCACCCCTTTGGGCTTGCCGGTGGTGCCCGAGGTGTAGGCGATGGCGGCCAACCCCAGCGGGTCGCACTCGGGCCACGGGTCCAGGGGATCCGCCCCAGCCACCTTCGTCCGCCACTCGTCCAGGCCAACCAGCCGGGACGAGCCCACATCCTCGGTGGCATCGGCGGTGAGATATAGCGAGGGCTCGCAGTCGTCGATCAGATAGCGCTTCTCCGGTGGGGCCAGCACGGTGTGGACCCCCACGAAAACCGCGCCCTGGGCCCAGATGCCCATGAGCGCAGTCACAATGTCGATGTCGTTGGCCAGCGAAACCGCCACCCGGTCGCCGGCTCGCACCCCCAATTCGCCCAAGGCAGCGGCGGCTCGGGACACCTCGTCGACCAGCTCGACATAGCTCAGCCGTCCCCGGGCGCCCACCAGGGCGGCCTTGTCGGGCACCGCGGCCACCGCCCGTTCCAGCAGTGGACCCAGCGACAGGGGTTCGCTGAAGTCGATCGGAGGCACTTCCAGCACCGGCCCATGGTAGGCGGCGGGAATGTTGAGCGGCCTCTATCCTCAGGCCATGAGCGCATCCATCGCATTCGGCACCGGGAAAGTCCCCGACGACCTCTCTACCTACGGGGCTTGGGCCCGCCAAGTGGAAAGCTCGGGCTTCTCCATGGTGGTGGCCGGAGACTCCCAGTCGCTGTGGGCCGACCCCTTCCTCACCCTCTCAGTGGCCGCCAACCACACCGACAACGCTCTGCTGGCCACTACCGTTACCAACCCCGTCACCCGCCACCCGGCTGCGGCCGCCTCAACGGCCATGGCCCTTCAGCAGATCTCCGGGGGACGGTTCCGATACGGCATCGCCTCGGGCGACAGCGCGCTGCTCAATATCGGGGAGAAGCCGGCGACCCTGGACTACCTCCGGGACTACACCGTGGCGGTGAAAGCGCTAAGCAACGGCGAGGCGGCCCGCTGGCAGGGAAAGGACCTGAACATGCGGTGGGGTCCTGCCCCGGTCCCGGTGTGGATTGCCGCGGAAGGACCCCGCACCCAGTACATGGCCGGTCAGATCGCCGACGGGGTGATCCTGTCCAACAGCCTGCCCGCCGACGTATGCGAGATCGTGCTGGGCAACATCGCCGAAGGCGCCCGCTCGGTGGGCCGAGACCCCGACGAGGTCGAGGTGTGGTGGTTTGCCAACCTGCTGTTCGCCGAGTCGGAAGAGGCCGGCCTGGAGCAGATCAAGTTTCTAATCGCCGGCACCGCCAACCACGTGTACCGCTTCCACATGGAAGGCAAGGGCCTGCCCGAGGACATCAAGCCCCGGGTGGCCGCCATGATGGCCGAGTACGACAGCCGCCACCACGCCTTCGCCGACGGGGCCAATGTCAACGCCGGGCTGGCCGACAAGCACGGCCTCACCGAGTTCCTGGCCAGCCGCGGCACCATCGCCGGCCCGCCCGAATACTGCATCGACCGGCTCACCGAGTTGGCCGAGCGGGGCGTCAACCGAATGGTGCTGGCCCAGTTCATGGACGATAAAGAAGGCTGGATGCGCACCTTCGCCGACACCATCGCCCCTGTGTTCTGTTGATTTGATGCCTGCTATCTAGGGCCGCTTCAGGAGCCAAGAGGATTCCATCAAGAGCCTCTTGCCAGGGCACTATTTGTTAGTTATGCTTACAAACTAGTGAGAGGGGCCTCAGACTCCCGGCTGCTGCGGCTGTTGAACGGCCAGCGCATCGTCGATGCCATGTTCGATGCCGCCCCCCAGGGAATCTCCCGAGCAGACATCGCCCGAGTAACGGGGCTGTCCAAGCCGACCGTCTCCAACCTGGTGGCCGATTTGGAATCATCGGGGCTGATCCGCCTGGCTGAAACGCCGACCACGTCGGGAAACGTAGGCCGGCCCGCAATGCTCTACGAGTTCGTGCCGGAGGCAGGGTTCGTTGTGGCCGCCGATATCGGCGCCACCAAAATCATCGTCGGCATCGCCGACCTCTTGGGAACAGTCGTCGCCGAACAGGAACTGGAGACCGGCCCGAACGCTGACACCGCGCTCAATCGGGTCGCGGAAACGGCATATCAGATGCTGTCAGGGATCGGAGGTCAAGCCGGATCGGCCTGCATCGGCGTCCCCGGCATCTACCGCCCGGCTTCTGACAGCGTCGAACAGGCCCTAAACCTTCCGGGTTTCGAGGGCCTGCGAGTACGGGCGAAGCTCGAAGAGCTCCTCAACATTGATGTCCATGTGGACAACGATGTGAACCTGGCGGCGCTGGCCGAAGCCGACCTGGACATCGACCAAACCAACTTTGTGGCCATCTCGATCGGTACCGGAATCGGAATGGGCGTCATCGTGGGCGGAGAGCTGTACCGCGGGGGAACCGGAGCCGCCGGGGAGGTGGGATCGCTGGTCCTTCATGGCTCCCCCGCCGATTCAAGCGCCCCCCTCATCCTGGAGAATGTCTCGTCGGCACCCGCCGTCCGCAAACAATTCGGGCAGGCCGCCGAATCGGGGTACGCGACTGAACTGCACGGCAGTGCCGATGTTCCGGAGATCTTCGACGCGGCCGCTCAGGGCGACCCGGCAGCCGTACATGTCTTGGAGGACGCGGCCGAAGCCATGGCGACCGCCGTCATGCACGTGTGCCTCGTCGTCGACCCAGAGCGGATTGTCTTCGGCGGCGGCGTGGGCGCCAATCCGGTGTTTGTGGAAGCAGTCAACGCCGAGCTGAGTAGACGGCTATCCCAGCCGGTGGAAGTCTTTGCCTCAACGCTCGGACGGCGGGCCACGTTTCTCGGGGCGGTGGCACGGGCGCTCGACGAGCTGCACGAGTCGCTGGTAACCGACACGCTGGGGCGCCCGCGATGACCCCCGAGGCCGTCGCCGAGTACGTGGATGCCGACGCGGTGGTCGATCTCCTTCAAGAGGCCATCGGCATACCCAGCGTGACCCCTCACGAAGAAGACTTCGCCCGGTGGGTACACGATCAACTGGACGACAATGCCTGGGACCACCGGCTGCTCGCTCCCTTTGAGGGCACCCGGGCCAACGTTTACGCCAGTGCTGGCCATGGGCGCCCATCACTGGTCTTGGCGGGACATCTCGACACCGTGCACGCTGACGACTGGGCAAAACACTGGGCTGGGACCGACCGGGCCAACCCCTTCGCCGCTTCGATCATCGACCAAGAAATCTGGGGCCGGGGGTCTGCTGACCAGAAGGCCGGCATCTGCGCCATCTTGGAGGCACTCCGGGCGATCCATCGGTCTGGTTGTCGGCCAAAGGGCTCGGTGACTGCGCTCTTCGTGTGCGACGAAGAATCAGGCCAACCCGGCAGCGGCGTTTCCGCCGGGATGAAGGCAGCAATAGCTGACGGGGAGGTCCAGCAAGACCATCCGGCGGACTTCCTCGTTTACACCGAGCCCACGACCTCGGCCATCTACACCGCGCAAATGGGCTTCCTCATCGCCGACATCGCGCTGACCGGACAGTCGGCGTACTTCGGACGACCGGAACTAGGGGTGGACGCCTTGAAGGCCGGCCATCACCTCCTCACCGCGCTTTGGGAGCATTCCGACAACCTCCGCACCCAACCAGCGCATCCGCTGATTGGAGAGGCATTCCTGCTCGTTACCGAAGTCCGATCTGGGGAGAGCATCGCGGTGCCCGGGCGGTTCGATCTGTCTTTGATCCGCAAGGTCCTTCCCCGAGAGAGCCTTGACGAAGCGGCGCAATCCATCCGAGATATCACCGCCCAGGTAGCCGCAGATCACGGTGTCGAGGCCTCGGTGGAGTTCACCGCCCCCGGGACCACTCGGTTGGAGGAACGCCCGACGAAACCCCGACTGACCATCCCGCGGTGCAAGCCCTGGGTGCGTCCATCGCCGCGACCACCGGCGAGGCGCCCCGAATCGAGGCTGCGCCGTACTGGTCGGAAAAGTCGTTCCTCTCCGCCATCGGCGTACCCGGCGTGTATTTCGCGCCCGGTGACATCTCGAATGCACATACGCCGTTCGAACGCGTCGGGATTGACGAACTCGTAGCCGCCACCCGCACCCTGGCCCATTTCGTGGCGTCGTGGTGCGGGCTCGAACCAGCCCCAACCACCTAAATGCCCAACCACCAATTGAAAGAGGAGAAACTCATGCAACCCCGAAAGAAATCGCGATGGCTCGTATTGGGCGCACTGCTCGCCGTCTTCGTTCTTCTGGCCGCAGCTTGCGGCAACGACGACGACGACAGCGGCAGCGACCCCACTGCCGCACCCGCAACCGCCGCCCCCACTGCGGCACCGGAACCGCCTGACGAACCTGAACCAGAGACCGAGCCCGAACCCACCGAGGAAGAGGCGCCAGCCATGGAAGCCCCGGTAACCCAGGGGCCGAATGGCGAGACGGCCAGCCCGTCTGGCGAGATCGTCTTGACCGCCGACGAGCTAGCCCAGATCCAAGAAGGCGGTTATACCGCGGCCTTGCTCTGGCACATCTCCGGTGCATTCACCAACGCGGTGAGCCAGGGGGCTCGCGACGCCTTCGCCGAGATGGGCATTGAGGTGGTGGTCGAAACCGAGGCCGGTTTCGATGCCGCTCAGCAGGCCAACGACGTTGAGACCGCTATGGCGCTGAACCCCGACATCATCCTCAGTCTCACCATCGATCCGGTCTCGGCCGCGGAAGGCTTCCGGCCTGCTGTGGATGCCGGCGTGCAGCTTGTCTTCTTGTCCACGACCCCGGAGGGGTATAAGCAGGGCCAGGAATTCGTGGGCGTGGTGACCGACGACTTGGCCGCCATGGGCATAGCTGCTGCCAACCTGCTGGGCAACGCTCTGGGCGGTGAAGGCGAGATCGGCTTCATCTTCCACGATGCCCCGTTCTATGTGACCAACCAGCGCGACCAGGCGTTCAAGGCGTGGATCGAGATCAACTTCCCCGGGATCGAGATTGTGGCTGAACAGGGTCTTGCCGACCCGGCTGCCGCAGAGGACATCGCCTCCGCCATGCTGACCCGCAACCCGGGCCTCGACGGCATCTACGCCCCGTGGTCGGCCGGACCGGCCGATGGCGTGCTGGCCGCGCTGCGGGCCGCGGGAGCCAGCGATGTGGCGGTTGTGACCATGGACCTGGACACGAACGTCTCGCTCGACCTTGTGGAGGGCGGCAACATCGTGGGCATCGCGGCTGACGAGGCCTACGAGATCGGTCGGACAATGGCCACCGAGGGGGCCTACGGCCTGCTCGGGAAGCAAACGCCCCCATTCGTTGTTGTCCCTGCTATCGAGGTAACCGCAGACAACATCGTCGAGGCATACCGGGTGTCGCTGGCCGCCGACCCGCCGCAAGAGGTGCTTGACGCCCTCGGCGGCTAAACCTGACCGGTGATTCGGAAGTCGATCAGCAAACAGGCCCCGACCGGTCTCCCCTCCCCGGTCGGGGCTTGGATCGACCGCTATCGACATGACGGCGGGCTGCGCCAGTACGTCGTCTACTTGGCTTTCGCGCTGATCCTGGCCACGTTCAGCATCATCCTGCACGACGACGGGTTCCTCAGTTCCTCCAACTTGCTCAACATCGGTAGGCAAGCTGCGCCGATCGCGGTAATGGCTGTCGGGATGGCCTTCGCCCTTGCCGCAGGCGAAATCGACCTCTCGGTTGGCTCAGTGGTGGCGCTGTCTTCCCTTGTGGCTGCGGAAATGGTGGGCAACTATGGATTCCTGGCCGGCGCGCTGGCCGCCCTCGGGGCAGCGGCGCTGGTCGGGATGGTGAACGGGCTCATTTCGGTAAAGGTGCGAATCCCGTCCTTTCTGGTCACCCTTGGCATGCTGGGCATCATCAGCGGGATCGCCCGCAATTGGAACGACTTGCAGTCGCTCCCCATTCGCAACGACCGGTTCAGCGGGATATTCGGCGCGGGGGGTCTGGGTCCCGTCTCCTCTCTTCTCATCTGGATTGTCATTGTCGGAGCACTCGGGCACTTTGCACTGAACCACCTGCGCTGGGGACGCCATGTGCTGTCCACCGGCGCCGACCGCGATGCAGCCAACGCGGTGGGGATCAACACGTCTCGGGTGAAGATCTCCGCGCTGGTGGCCAGCGCGACCGCGGCAGGCTTCGCCGGGATTCTTCTCGCCGGTCGCCTCAGCATCGGCCGTCATGATCTTGGAGAGGACTATCTGCTCACCGTTATCGCCGCGGTGGTGATCGGCGGAACGAACTTGTTCGGCGGTCGGGCATCCATTCTCGGAGCTGTCACCGGTGCCCGAGTTATGGCCATGCTCAACAACGGCCTCCACAAAGGCGGGGTTCTTGTCCAGTAGCGATTTCAGGAACACCTTCAGGCCTCCTTGGCTTCTCGCATGCTCAGGGCCACGGCCAAGATGATGATCACACCCCGGGCGATCAGCTGGTCGGCCACTTCGAGCCCCATGAGGATGAGGCCGTTG
>JAJDTA010000058.1 GCA_022827405.1 Acidimicrobiia bacterium | reverse complement strand
CACCGTGTTCGACATCGTGTGGTCGGGCAAGCGCCATGTGTTGATGGGGGCCAGCCAGATCGACCAGTGGGGCAACCAGAACATCGCCGCCATCGGCGACTTCCGCCAGCCCAAGGCCCAGCTCCTCGGCTTGCGGGGCGCTCCGGGCAACCTGGTCAACCACACCACCAGCTACTGGGTGCCCAACCACTCCACCCGTTCCTTTGTGTCGTCGGTTGACGTGGTGTCGGGCCCCGGCTACGACCGCATGCGGAAATTGGGTTCGCCGAGCAACCGCTATCACGAGGTTCGCCGGGTGGTGTCCAACCTCGGAGTATTCGACTTCGATACCGACGACAACCGTATGAGGATCGCCTCGGTTCACCCCGGCGTGACCGTGGAGCAGGTAGTGGAGGCCACGGCATTCGAGCTCGCCGGCATCGATGATGTGGCTGAGACCCGGCTGCCTACCGACGAGGAGCTACGCCTGATTCGCGAGGTGCTAGATCCCGGCGGCGCCCGGAAAGCCGAGTTCCGCTAATCCCTCCAGTGAGCGATGACCCCCGCCTTCGAACTCGGATGTGCGAGTTGTTCGGGGTGGACCACCCCATCGTGCAAACCGGCATGGGCTGGGTGTCGGGAGCCCGGCTGACCGCGGCCACTTCCAACGCCGGCGGCTTGGGCATCATTGCCGCCGCGCCCCTCACCTTTGGTCAGATGGTAGAGACCATCGACGCGGTGGCTGCGACGACCGACCGCCCCTTCGGGGTCAACCTCCGCACCGATGCCGCCGACATCGACCGTCGGGTTGACCACATCATCGCGACGCAGATCCCGGTGGCCAGCTTCGCCCAGGCCCCCGGCGAGGCCATCGTCAAGAAGCTGAAGGACGCCGGAGTAGCAGTGGTTCCCACCATCGGCGCTCCCCGCCACGCCGAAAAGGTGGCTGCTTGGGGAGTGGACGCGGTGATTGCCCAAGGGGCCGAGGGCGGAGGCCACACCGGGCCCATCGCCACCACGCTTCTTCTGCCCGCGGTGATCGACACCGTGGATGTCCCGGTCATAGCCGCTGGCGGCATGGTGGACGGACGCTCTCTGGCGGCGGCCTTGGCCTTTGGGGCCGACGGCGTCGCCATGGGTACCCGCTTTCTGCTGTCGTCTGACAGCGACGTGCCTGATCACGTCAAGGCCGTTTACCTCGACACCAAGCTCACCGGCACGGTAGTTACCACCGCGGTGGACGGCGTGCCCCAGCGGGTGATCAACACCAGTGTGATCTCCCGGCTGGAGCGATCGGGGCCGCTCTCGTTTATCCGGGCCGCCCGCAATGCGCTGAAGTTCCGAGCCCTCACCGGGGTGGGCTATCGCCAACTCTTGTCGGAGGGCTTGGCCATGCGCCGCAGCCTCAACCTCACCTGGGCCCAGATGGCCATGGCGGCCAACGCCCCCATGATGACCAAGGCCGCCATGGTTGACGGCCACCCCGAGGTCGGCATCCTCCCCACCGGCCAAGTGGTGGGCAACATAAACGCCCTCCCCAGCTGCCAGGAGATCATCGACTCCATAGTCGCCGAAGCCACCGACGTCTTGGATCGCCTGGCCGGTTCGGGCCCAACGCCGAGCGATCCGTAGAGTTCTGCGCTGATGGACCTGTCGTTCACGCCGGCGGAAGAGGAGTTCCGGGACGAGGCCCGTACTTGGCTGGCCGAGAACGTGCCCGCCGAGCCGCTGGCGTCGATGGACACTCCCGATGGTTTCGAGGAGCACCGGGCGTGGGAGCACATCTTGTTCGATGCCGGGTGGGCGGTGGTGTCCTGGCCCGAGCGTTACGGGGGCCGAGAGGCGTCGCTGGTGGAATGGCTGATCTTCGAGGAGGAGTACTGGGCGTCGGGTGCGCCGGGACGGGTGTCGTCCAATGGGGTGAGCCTCTTGGCCCCCACCATCTTCGACTTCGGCACCCCCGAGCAGCAGGATCGATTCCTGCGGCCCATGGCCCGAGGTGATGAGATCTGGGCCCAGGGGTGGTCGGAGCCCGACGCCGGATCCGACCTAGCCGGGATCAAGACCAAGGCCCGGCGTGACGGCGAACACTTCGTGATCGAGGGCCAGAAGACCTGGTGCTCCCGGGGGGCGTTTGCCGACTGGTTCTTCTGTTTGGTGCGCACCGACCCCGACTCTGAGCGCCATGCCGGCTTGAGCTATCTGCTTGTTCCGGCTGATACCGAGGGGCTCGAGGCCCGGGCCATCGGCCGCTTGGACGGCGAGCCCGGCTTCGCCGAACTGTTCTTCGACGGCGCCCGGGTACACGAGCGCTACCTGCTGGGCGGCGAGGGCGAGGGCTGGGCCGTGGCCATGGCCACTACCGGCAGTGAGCGGGGCCTGAACCTGCGTGCACCGGGCCGGTTTATGGCCGCGGCCGACCGTTTGGTGGGCCTCTACCAGGAGCAGGCCGACAGCCAAGGGCCCGATCTGGGCCGCCGAGATCAGGTGGTGGGCGCTTGGATGGGGGCTCAGGCCTACCGCTGGCAGACCTACGCCACCGAGGCCCGTTTGCGGGGCGGTGCCCCCATCGGCTCGGAGGCCAGCTTCATGAAGGTGCTGTGGTCGGAGCTGGATGTGGAACTGCACGCCACCGCCCTGCGTCTGTTGGGCCGTGACGGGGAGCGGGCCGACAGCTCGTGGATGGACGGCTACGTGTTCGCCCTGTCGGGGCCGATCTACGCCGGCACCAACGAGATCCAGAGAAACATCATCTCTGAACGGGTCCTGGGGCTTCCGAGGCGGTAGGCGTGGATTTCTCGTTCAGCGACGACCAGGTCATGTTCCAAGAGGCGGTGCGGGACTTCCTGGCCAACGAGTGCCCGCCCGAGGTGGTTCGATCGGCCTGGGAGAACGACACCGGCCGAACCGACGGCCTGTGGGCGGCGCTGGCCGAGATGGGCGTGGTGGGCATGACTGCCCCCGAGTCGGCTGGTGGGCTGGGCATGGATGAGACCGACCTGGTGCTGTTGCTCGAAGAAGCCGGCCGGGCCGCCCTGCCCGAGCCTCTGCTGGAGCACACCGCAGTGGGCATCCCCACCCTGGCCGAAGCCGGTGGCGCCATGGCCGACGCCTGGTTGGAACAGGCGGCAGCCGGGGAAGCGACGCTGGGAGCAGGACCCGAGGGGGGCTATGCCGCAGGAGCGGCCACATGCGATGTAGTGCTGCTCATCGGCGACCAGGTGCGGGCTGTGTCGGTGGAGGGGGCATCGCTGGCCGAGCATCGATCGGTGGACGGATCGCGACGCCTATTCGAGGTGAGCGGCGATGCCGTCGTGCTCGATGCCGATCCCGCATTGGCCTTCGATCGAGCCGCCGGAGCCGCTGCCGCCCAGTGCGTGGGTGTGGCCCAGCACCTGCTGGACGCCACCGTGGAGTACGTGGCCCAGCGCTATCAGTTCGGCAAACCGGTGGGCAGCTACCAAGCGGTGAAACATCACCTGGCCAACGCCGCCCTCAAGATCGAATTCGCCCGCCCTGCCGCCCGCCATGCCGCTTGGTGTATCGCCGTCGGTGATCCCGACCGCAGCCGGGACGTGTCCCTGGCCAAGGCCCTGGCCTCCGAAGCGGTGGACCTGGCCGCCCGCACCGCCCTTCAGTGCCACGGCGCCATCGGCTACACCTTCGAATACGACCTGCACCTGTGGATGAAGCGGGGCTGGGCTCTTTCCGCCGCTTGGGGCGATGCGGCCTGGCACCGGAACCGAATCGCCGCTGCTCTAGGTATCTGAGTCGCCGAAGGACCGTCAGCGACCGGGCCCGGGGAATCAGTGGCCGGTTACGCTGCGGCCACGAAGATTCATCCAGGAGGGATTTATGCGCGTTTGGCAGAGCATTGCGTTTGCGGAGACGGAGCAGCTGGTCGACATAGCCGTGGCTGCCGAGGAGCTGGGTTTCACCGGGCTGACCACTGCCGATCACCTGGTCACCCCTCAGAACATCGAAGCGCCCTATCCCTATTCCGAGGACGGCAGCATCTGGTGGGACCCCAACACCGACTTTCCCGACGTGTGGATGGCCGCCGCGGTGCTGGCCCAGCACACCACCACATTGCGGTTCATGCCCCTGGTGTACATCCCCCCGCTGCGGGAGGTGTTCTCGGTGGCCAAGCTGATCTCCACCGCCGCAGTGTTCAGCGATAACCGGGTGGAGCTGGGCGCCGGTGTCGGCTGGATGAAGGACGAGTTCCTGCTCACTGGCCAGGACTTTCACCGGAGGGGCCGCCACACCGACGAGATGCTGGAGGTGCTGCGCAAGTTCCTGACCACCAACGGCATGGTTAGCCACTCCGGGGAGTTCTACGACTTTCCGCCGGTGCAGATGGAGCCGGTACCCACCGAGCCAGTACCCGTGCTCATCGGAGGCGTGTCCAAACCCGCTCTGCGCCGGGCGGCCCGCTGGGACGGCTGGCTGGGCATCAACTTCGAAATCAGCGAACTCAGAGAAATGGTCGGCCAGCTCAACGCCGCCCGCCAAGAAGCCGGCACTGCCGACCGCGCCGACTACCGCATCATGATGGCGCTCAACCAGACGCCCACGCTGGACGACGTGGAGCAGCTCAAAGAGTTGGGGGTCACCGACCTGAACGTGGTCCCCTGGCTGTTCAGCCATGGGCTGGCCACCTCGTCTATAGAGTTCAAGCGCGACACCATGGCAGCCGTCGCCGACGCGGTGATCTCGCGCCTTTAGGCGTGGGCGAGTAGCGTGGCGGAGATGAGCACTGAGGGTGCCACCGCGGTGGCTGAGCATCCAGCCGGTTCGGCGCGGCCCCTCTTGGAAGTCCAAGGAGTCACCGTGCGCTTCGGCGGGGTGGTGGCGGTTGACAACGTGTCTATGTCGGTTCCGCCTGGCCAGGTCAGAGGCCTTATCGGACCCAACGGTGCGGGCAAGACCACCCTGTTCGACAGCATCACCGGGGTAAACACCCCGGCAGCCGGCTCCATCCGCCTGGAGGGCGAGGAGCTCACCGGCCGGCCGGCCACCTGGCGGGCCCGGCAGGGCATACGCCGGACATTCCAGCGCCAGCAGCCGTTCGGCTGGTTGTCGGTGGCCGACAATGTTCTGGCCGCTCTGGAGTGGGAGGGGGGAGGAGGCGGCATCACCGCCGACCTGTTCGCCTTGCCCTCCCGCCGGCGCATAGAAGCCGAGCGGCGTGAGCGGGTGGATGAGGTGCTGGAGCTCTGCGGCCTCACCGACATCACCGACACCCCGACAGGTGAGCTGCCTATCGCCCGGGCCCGCATGGTGGAGCTGGGCCGGGCCATCGTGTCCCGTCCCAAGCTCCTATTGCTGGACGAGCCCACCTCAGGCATCGAGCACGACGAGGCCGAACAACTCGGCCAGATCATCCAAACCATCCGGTCTGAAGACCAGTGCTCGGTGCTGCTGGTGGAGCACGACGTGGCCTTTGTGATGGCCCAGTGCGATCTGATCACCGTGTTGAACCTGGGCCAGGTGATCGGTGAGGGCTCGCCCGAGGAAGTCCGCAACAACTCGGCCGTGCGCGACGCCTACCTGGGTTAGCAGTTGCCGCCGATGCAGACTTTCTCGTCCTCCACCTCTATAGCGGCACCTCGGGAGATCGCCTGGGAGGTCATGACCAGCCACGATCTCTACGCCCGGTGGACGCCCGCTTCCCGGGTCGACGTGGAAATCGAGGGATCCCCAGAGCGCAACGGCGTGGGAGCGGTGCGGGCGTTTCGCACCGGCCCGGTGAGCACTCGTGAGGAGGTCACCGTTTTCGAGCCGCCATATCGCATGGTCTATCGGTTGCTGAGCGCGCCGCTGCCGATACGAAACTACCGCTCCGAGATGATCCTGGTGGGCGACGACGGAGGCGATAGCTGCCAGCTTCACTGGGATTCCTGGTTCGACGTTGTCATTCCGCTGACCGGCGGGATTCTGCGCAATTTCATGGCGTCGTCGGTGGCGAAGATGGCTGCCGGAATCGCCGAGGAAGCTCAGAACCGAGCCCAATCGGCGTGAACGAATCGGGGCGGCTGACCGCACCCACACTGCTGCCTCCCGCGCTGGACGTGCGGTACGACGTCGACGATCTCGGCCATCCCACGGTGACCGCGGTCGTGTGCTTGGGCGAGGACTATCAAGGGCCGCCCGGCTCCGTCCACGGCGGGTATCTGGCCGCCATGTTCGACAACCTGCTCGGGGTGCTGCCCTACCGCTTGACTGGGAAGAGGGGGGCATTCACTGGCCGGCTCACCGTGCGCTATCGGGCGCTGACTCCTCTCAACTCCGAACTGGTTCTCACCGGCTGGTTGACCAGTGTCCGCAGCCGGCGGGTCACCGCCGCGGGTCAGTGCCATGTCGACGGCGTGCTGACCGCCGAGGCCGAGGCCCTGTTCGTCCGCCCTGCCGCCGAGGGGCCATGACTGAATCAGACCCCCGGCCAGTGGTGGTGATGCTGTGTACCGGCAACGCCGCCCGCTCTGTTATGGCAACTGTTATCGGACGGGCTCGCACCGACGCCGTTCGATTCATCGGAGCCGGCACCCACAGCATCGAGGGTCTGCCCATGAGCGGGCGAACCCGTCGGGCGCTGGAATCCCTGGGTCTGGCCGACGGAAGCCACCGCAGCCACCAGCTCACCGCCGCCGAGGCCGGAGGTGCCGATCTCATCGTGGCCTTCGCCCCCGAACACGTCGACTATGTGCGCCGAGTCCACCCCGAGGCGGCCGCCCGCACCGCCACCATCAAGCGCCTGGTAGACGTGTTGCCACCTGGTCCTGAGCCGCTGGCTCAGCGGGTAGCCGCCCTCAACCTGGCCGACGCCCCGGTGCCCTATGGCGAGGAGGTGGTGGATCCCGGCGGCTTTGACGACGACATCTTCATCGCCTGTGCCCAAGAGATCGACTCCCTGATGGACCGACTACTGCCCCTCCTCTAACGCTGGGTACCATCGCTGCCGATGGATATTCGATTCTCCGCGGAAGAGATTGCGTTCCGCGACGAGCTGCGGGCCTGGCTGGGCGAGGTGCTGCCCACGCTGGGCGACCCTCCCGACCGCGACGATTGGACTGCTCGCCGGGAGTGGGACATGGGCTGGCAGCGCAAGCTCTACGACGCCGGATACGCGGGCATCAACTGGCCCTCTGAGTTCGGCGGCCGGGGCTCCACTCCCACCGAGCACTTGATTTTCCTGGAGGAGACCACCCGGATGGGTGCCCCGTATGTGGGGATGAACTTCGTCGCCCAACTCCACGCTGGTCCCACCCTCATCCTCGAAGCCACTGCTGAACAGCAGGCTCGCCACTTGCCCGCCATGTTGAAGGGCGAGGAGGTGTGGTGCCAGGGATTCTCCGAGCCCAACGCCGGATCAGATCTGGCCTCGCTGTCCACCCGGGCTATCCGCGACGGCGACCACTACGTGGTGACCGGCCAGAAGATCTGGACCTCGTTCGGCCATGTGGCCGACTACTGCGAGCTCTTGGTGCGCACCGACCCCGAGGCGCCCAAGCACCGGGGTATCACTTGGCTGATCTGCCCCATGAACCTGCCCGGCATCGAAGTGCGGCCCATTACCACGGTGGCTGGCTCCAGCGAGTTCTGCGAGGTGTTCTTCGACGAGGTCCGCATCCCGGTGGAGAATCGGGTGGGCGACGAGAACGACGGGTGGCGGGTGGCCATGGTCACGTTCAGCTTCGAGCGCGGCACCGCCTTCATCAGCGAGTTGCTGGGCACGATGAACCAGCTGGCCGAGATGGCTGAACTGGCCCAACGCGTTCCTCGCAATGGGTCCACCGCTTGGGATGACGACGAGATTCGCCGGGAGATCGGCCATCTCCAGGCCGAATACGACGCCCTGTGGGCGCTCACCAAGCGGGTGGTGTCGCAGGCCCAGCGCACGGGGATGCCCGGCCCGGGCGGGTCGGTGTTCAAGCTCTACTACGCCGAGGTCAAGAAGCGGATGGCCGATTTGGCCCACCGCATGCTCAATCGGGAAGCCCTCGTGCTCGCCGACGATGTAGGCGATGAGCAAACCGGCGGCGACATGGTGGCTAGCCGGCTATATGTGCTCAGCCTCTCGATCGCGGCGGGCACATCTGAGATCCAGCGGAACATCATTGGCGAGCGCATTCTGGGCTTGCCCAAGGAGCGGTAGTCATGGACTTCGAGCTATCCGACGACCAAGTAGCGCTGTGCGACGGCATTAGGGATCTGTGCCAGGGCCGCTTCGACATCGACACCGTGCGGGGTTTGGCCGACTGCGGCGGGGTGGACCGCCGACTCTGGGGTGAGTTGGCCGACACCGGCGTGTTCTCGTTGGTGGTGCCCGAGGAAGAAGGCGGGGTCGGGTTGGGCTGGGCCGAGGCCGGGCTGGTGTTTGAGCAACTGGGCCGAGCCTTGGTGCCTGGACCCCTGGTGGGCACTCTGTTGGCTGCCGGGGTGGTCGATGACGCGGTGGTCGGCCTCATCGAGCGCACGGATGGTCCCGCCTTGGTGGAGTACTCCGACGTGATCGACGCCCTGTTGGTGCTCGACGGCGACGGGGTGTGGCGGGTGGATGCCGCCGAGCTGTCAGTGGAGCCGGCCCAGTCGGTGGACCCGCTCACTCCGGTGGGCCGGGTGGCCGAACTGCCCCAGGGTGAACAGGTAGCTGAGATGACCTATGGCTGGGCCAACCGGGCGGTGTTCTTGTGCTCCGCCCTCCAAGTGGGCCTGGCAACGGGCGCTCGGGAGCTGGCCGTGGCCTATGCGCAGGAGCGCCAGCAGTTCGGCAAGCCCATCGGCCAGTTCCAGGCCATCAAGCACAAGTGCGCCGACATGTACGGCCGCGAAGAGGTGGCCCGAGCCGCCCTGTACTACGCAGGTTGCGTGATGGACGCCACCCACGAACCCGGCCTGCCTTCGGACCCAGGTGACTTTCTGTACTTCCACGGCTGCACGATTTCCCACGGCGACGCGCTAGGTGATCACGAGCATCGGGAATTGGTGCGAGCGGTGTCGGGTGCCCGCATCCTGGCCGCCGAGGCCGCCGACCACAACGGCAAAGACTGCGTGCAGATTCACGGTGGCATGGGCTTCACCTGGGAGATCGACGCCCACCTCTACCTCAAGCGGGCCTGGGCGCTCACCCCGTGCTTCGGTTCGCTGGACAGGCACGCCGAGCGCATCGCCGCGATGGTCTAGAGGTTTGTGGCGGGCGTTTACGGGGAGAACTGGTAGACCACGTTGTCCCAAGTGGCGTCGGGATTCTCGGGGTCGAGGTGCTGGATGACGGAGATTTTACCGGGACCGCAATCCCCGAACGCGTCGCAGTTGATTTCGCCGATGATGCCCTGGTAGCTGGCAACTTGATCGAGGTACTGGCGGATTCCAGCCCGGTCGATCACCAATTTGCCCCGCTCCACGCGCGATGCGGCGGTGACGGCGTCCAACAGCAGAGTGGTGGCGTCGTACGCGTGGGCCCAAAAGGCCCGCACCGGCGGCGCTCCTGTCTTGGCGGCGAACCGCTCGATGGCCTGTTGTGCGTTCATGCCGGTGGCCTGGTTGGTGTTGTCGCCGAAGTCCAAGTCGGGACCCGAGATGTACACCCCCCGGGAGTAGTCCAATTCCATGAACGAGAGGCCGAGGACGCCGTCGGCGGAGACCAGCACGGTGTCCTCGAAGCCCCCATGCTGTCTCACGGCCTCCATGAGGTCGGCCGCGGCGCTTTGGTAGAGCGGGAAGAACAATGCAGCGGGGTTTTCCGCGGCGATCCGGGTCAGCACCTCGTCAAGATCGGCGGTGTCAAAATTGATCTCGATGTAGTGGGTAATGGTGCCGTTATGGCGCTCGAAGGCACTGCGGAATGCCTGGGCCAGCCCTTCGGTGTAGGCGTCGCCCTGGTGGACCACCGCCACCTTCTGAGGGTCGAGGGTGTCGCGAAGAAAGGCCGCCACCGCCTCGCCCTGATAGAGGTCGTTGTGGGCCGTGCGGTAGTACCCCGGCACGTAGTACTGGCTCGGATTGCCGGCAAGGTCGGAAGTCAGCAGCGGCGAAGTATTCGACATGGAGATCATCACCATTCCCGCCGCAGTGATCTGCGGCCCAGCGGTGACGGCGGTTACCGAGCAGGATGAGCCGATCACCCCCACGGCGCTCGCATCGGCCAGCACGGCCCGGGCTGCTGTCGGGCCGTCGTCAATCGTGCACTCGTCGTTGATGGCGTCGCCGAGTTCGACGTGGAACGCGCCGTGGATCGGCCCGTAGTCCTCTATGGCGAGTTCGACGGCATTGATGTAGTCCCGTGCCTCGGCGTCTTCGGTGTCGAATGAGCTGAGGGAACGGATCTGGACGGCATCGCCCGGACGGATGGTGACTGCTCCGAGCGATCTGTCGCCCAGGGCGGGGCGGTCAGCGTCGCTGCACGCAGTGGCCAGAAGGCACATGGCCAGCAGGATCGATGGGCCAGCAGTAACAAGGCGGTTAACCATGGGCAGTTTCTAGTCGATTCTCGACGAATTGGTACGGTCATCCGATGGGTGTCGACAGGTACGAGGGTGCAGACGCAGCGCCGCTGGGCTGAACGCCTCCCGCCTCATCTCGATCCCGACCTGGTGGAGGGCGGCGACACCCGCAACGTCGTGGACGCCTACCGCTTCTGGCGCCACGAGGCCATCGTGGCTCACCTTGATGAACGCCGCCACGGATTCCACGTGGCGGTGGAGAACTGGCAACACGACCTCAACATCGGCACCATGGTCCGCAACGCCAACGCCTTCGGAGCCGCCGCGGTACATATTGTGGGCCGCCGGCGCTGGAACCGTCGGGGGGCCATGGTCACCGACCGCTATCAGCACGTGTTGCACCACCCTGAGTTGGACGACATGGTGGCCTGGGCTGCCGAGGCCGAGTTGCCGATCTTAGGCATCGACAACGGCCCCGGTTCTGAGCCCATAGAGAGCTACTCGCTGCCCGAGCGCTGTGTGCTGCTGTTTGGCCAGGAGGGCCCAGGCTTGTCGTCGGAGGCGGTAGAGGTGTGTGAGACCGTGTTGGCCATCACCCAATTCGGCTCCACCCGCTCGATCAACGCCGGGGTGGCCTCGGGCATCGCCATGCACCGCTGGGTTTGTCAGCACGCCCTCTGACTACTGGAGCGACCCAACCGATCGTTAGGGCCGGGGCAACAGGTTGCGGGGGAAGAGGTGGTCGAGCTCATCCAAGGTCCACGGGTCCACCTCGGCGTGGTCGCCCCGGTAGATGGCCCTTTCCTCCCGCAGCTCATTGAACACCGCCACTTGGCCGCCGGCCGCGTGAACTACATGGCCGCTTATGTAGTCGGCCGCATCGGTACACAGCCACACCACCGCGGGGGCCACGTACTCGGGCGGGGGAGTGGTGAGGTAGCTCTGCCACATCTCGTCGTCGATGATCCCCTGCTCGTGCCAGGCCTTGAAGTCGTCGTGTGTTATGGCGTGCAGCCGGGTGGCCGCCCCCGGGGCCAGGCAGTTCACGGTCACCCCGGTGCCCGCCGTCTCGGTGGCCAGCGCCTTGGTCATCGAGATCACCCCGCCCATGGCCGCGGCGAACGCCGGCTGGCCCAGATCGCCCAGTGCTCCGTGCGAGGTGGTGTTCACCACCCGGCCCCAACCCTGACTCACCATCAGCGGCACCGCGTGGCGGGCGATGTACCATTTCTGGGACATCTGCAAGGCGATGGTCTTGTGGTACAGCTCCGGCGCCATCTCATAGATCGACCCCCCAATGGCCGCCCCAGCGCAGTTCACCGCGATGTCGATGCGCCCGTAGGTATCCACCACCTGCTGAACCACCGCTCCAGCCCCATCAAAGGAAGCCACGTCTGAGTGGTTGGCCACCGCCGTGCCCCCCGCCGCCTCAATATCGGCCACTGTTCGAGCCGCATGAGAAGCATCAACCCCGTCCCCCTGCTCGTCGGTCCCCAAATCGTTCACCACCACCTGAGCCCCATGCTCCGCCAACAGCAGCGCAATAGCCCGCCCAATCCCATTCCCCGCCCCCGTAACCATCGCCGCTTTTCCATCCAGCCTCTTGCTCATGGCTGGCACAGTAGCCGCTTGCCGTTGCGGCCTCGCGAGGTGGAAGACTTAGAAGCTGCTACTGGCGTCTCAGGTAGACGGTCCAGTTGGTTAGGCCTACTAGGGCGCCGCCGATGATGTTGCCGAGGGTGACGGCTACCAGGTTGTGGGCCACCCAACCGAAGTTGAGGCGGTCGATTTGATCGGTGGTGAGGCCGGCGGCGGCGAGGGCTTCGGCGTCGGTGGATACCAGCCAGCCCAGGGGCAAGAAGAACATGTTGGCGATGCTGTGCTCGAAACCGGCGGCCACGAAGGCGGTGATGGGCAAGAGGATCCCGATCATTTTGTCCACCAGCGATCGGCCGGCCACCGCCATCCACACCGCCAAGCACACCAGCATGTTGGCCAGCAGCCCCCGCACGAACGCGGTGCCGAACGACAGGTTGACCTTGTCGTTGGCGATCTGGATAGTGCGCACCGAGAAGGCGTAGTCGGCCTGGGCCCACCACCGGCTGAAGTACAGCAAGAACACGATCACCAGCGAGCCGACCAGGTTGGCCACGAAGGCCAGCGCCCAATTGCGGGTGAGCTCCGGTCCGCTGATGCGACGGCTGAAGAAGCTGGCCACCATCAGGTTGTTGCCGGTGAATAGCTCCGAGCCGGTGACCACCACCAAGAACAGCCCCAGCGAGAAGCCCACCCCGATGAGCAGCCGGGCCGGGCCGGTGCCCAGCTCCGGGCTGACCGCGATGGTCAGGGCGAACACCCCGCCCAAGGCGATGAACGCCCCGGCCATGATGCCGAGGATGGAGGTCTGGGTGAAGTCGAACTGGGCCTTGCCGATTCCAGCCCGTTTGATCTTTCGGGCGATCTCCTCCGGCGTCAAGGCTTCTGGCATAGTCCCGCTCCCCCGTCCCTGGTTTCGGTTCGATCAAACCGTACTATTTCGATCCCCCTGAGGTGGCGTATGCAATTGACAGAATGATGTTGCCATGGTCTGCCCATATCTCTTGGCGGTTCCCACTACCGTGTAGGCCATGGCTGAGCCGGTAGAAGGCATGGAGTTCTCGGCCGGGGGCGTTGTCGCCGACTCCCGGTACTACGCCGGAGCGGTTGAGGCCCTGCGCAGTTCTTGTGCCCACATAGGGGAGGCGGCCGATGCGGCCCAGCGGGCCAGGTTCTTCTCCGATATCTCCGGGTGGAATGACGAGGCCAACGCCTCGGCCCACGATGCTGACAAGGCAGCAGTCATGGCCATGGCCGAGGCCTTGCGGGCCAAGGGCGCGGTGGCTGCCTACGCCGATGCTGCCCGCAGCACGCTGTCGGAGGTCACCGCGGCCTTCGCCGCGCCCGATACGCCCAGCAGCGCCATCGTCGGCGCAGGAGCCGGGAATGCCGACGCCGCAGGTGGTAGCGAAGACGACGACAATGCGTTCTCCGGCCATTTGGCCCGGGCCCTTGTTGCCCTGGTGGAGGAGCGGGAGAGGGAAATCGACTCGGACTCCGACGCAGCCGGCTACGGAAAAATGGCCAACACGCTGTCGGTGTTGGCGGGGGCCCGGTCCGCCTATCGAGCGGTTGACGAGGCGCTGATTTTGCTGGCCAACGCTCGGATTGCCTATCTCAAGGATTCACTGGCCGCCGCGCAAACCGCGTTGGCCGCCGACTTGAAGACCGCAGTGGCCGACGACATCCGGGCGACGTCCATCGGCCAGTTCCGCTCGGCGCTGACCACGCTGGCGGTGACCCGCACCGCCTACAACGCCGAGATCGCCGACGAGCTTTGGGGGGCACTGGCTGAGGCCCGGACGAATCTGGCCGCGGCCACCGCGACCGTCTTCGAGATCCAGGCGGCCGCCGGTGACCGGGGCGGGGCCGATGACGTCCATTCTGCGTCGGCTTTGGCGTATTCGTTCAGCGACTCCGAGACCCCCGCAGACGTCTACGACGCCGCCCGAGACGTGGTCATTGAGGCCAAGGAGTTCCGGCGCCGGGCCCAGGTGGCCTGCGACGCGGTCGATGCTCTGTTGGTTGAGAACCGAGCGGTAGCCGCCGACGCTTTGATCGAAGCCCGGGCAGTGGTCGGCTCGACAGCTCTGGTGGAGATCCGGGCCGCCTACGAGATGGCCAGCGCGGCGATGGACTCCCTGTTCGGGGCTCGGGCGGCTTTCGAGGTGGGATTCGACCTCACCCTGCCTGAGATATTCGGAGACTTCGACTTCTGATCGGAGATTTGCCTACAGGGTCACGCCCAAGAGCAAGGCGGCGATAGCGGTCACACCCGCCACCGATCCCAGCATGGCGATGTGGCGGCGTTCGGTGGCCTTGGTGTGCAGCCAGGCGGCCAGCCCGGTGGCGATCACCAGCACGAACTTGACGCCGAAGGTCACGTGATAGCTGGTGGCGGCATCGGCGAATTCCACCTCGAAGATGTTCCAAAGACCGGTGGCCACCGAAAGGGCGAAGAAGGGCCACGCCACCCGTCCGAACTGCTGGGCGGCGGCCTGAGTGGCCTCGGGACCGATCTTGCGCAAGGCCGGCACCAATGCGGCTACCACCACTTGGCCACCCACCCACACCGAGGCGCCCAAGACGTGAAGGAAGTTTCGGAACGCGTCGAGGTCCCAGTTGGCTTCGATCATGGCCTCAATCTAGTTAGATGGCACCCTCGGGTTGATACCGTCGGGCAATGATCATCGACCGAGACTTGTACCGAGAAGTGCTGCGTACCGACGGCGAGTCCATTGCTGAGGCCGGGAGGCGGGATCTTAACGCCGCGGTGCCGTCGTGCCCGGGCTGGGATGTGGCCAAGCTGATCTCCCATCTGGGCCGGGTATACCGCTCGGTGGGGCGCCACGTGGCCGAGCGGGCCACCGAGATGATCCCCGCCGACGAGATCCCCCGTCCTCCCGAAGGCGACGCCATCGTGGAGTGGTTCGAAGAGGGGCACCGATTCGTACAGGAGGCGCTCGACGGGGCCGACCCCGACGATGCGGTGTGGAGTTGGGCCGGCCAGAACACCATGGCCTTCTATTTCCGCCGAATGGCCCATGAGACCGCGGTGCACCGCTGGGACGCCGAGTTCGCCTTCGGGGCGCCCAGCCCCATCGATTCCGACCTGGCCGCCGACGGTGTGAGCGAGCTGTTCGAGGTGGTGCTGCCGTTTGCGGTGGCCAACTGGGAGATGACCCTGCCCGATGCCAGCTTGCACCTGCACCGCACTGACGGCGAAGGGGAGTGGCTGCTGGTGAACGACGGGGGCCGTATCAAGATGAGCCTCGAGCACGCCAAGGGCGACGCCGCGGTGAGGGCCAGCGGCACCGACCTGCTGCTGCTGTCATGGGAGCGCATCGGGCTGGACAGCCCGGGCGTGGAGACATTCGGCGACGCCGACGCCGCCCGAGCCTGGTTCGCCCTGTCCCGCTAGGGCCGCCGAGCACCCTGCCCATGGCCGACGACGCAACTCGCCCGACACCCACGCCGTCGGTCCCCACCCGGTCCGATGTGTTCGACCAGTACATGCCGGTTGTGCTGTTCTTGGTGCTCAACAGCGCCTTCGGCTTGATCCCTGCCATCGCCGCCATGACGCTGTGGGCCGTTAAGGCCCAGATCAGCCGGTATCGCCGGGGTCTGCCCCTCGGGAGGGTGATGCCGATCATCGTGGTGTACCTGCTGATCCGGGGCACGCTGGGCATCATCTACGACAGCGAGGAGGTGTACTTCGGCATAGGCATCTCGGCCAAGGCGCTGGCCGCGCTGGCGCTGCTGGTATCGGCAGCCATGAGACGCAACGCCACTGGGTACGCCCTTCCCTATCTCGTGCCTATCGACCGTGACACCAAGTCCCACCCCGAATACCGAGCCGCCACCCGACGGGTTTCCGTCGCAGTGGCCCTGATTGTGTTCGCCAGCGCAGGATTCGACACCTGGCTGCTTCAGAACGCCTCGGTCAACAAGTTCGTGCTCATCCGTTTAGGGGTCAACTGGGGGGCTTCGATCGCCACGATCCTGGGCGTGGGCTTGTACCTTGACCGCCGTCTCCGCCGCATCCCCGGCTTCCCCGGCTTGATGCCGTTGGTGGAGCGGCGTTTGGAAGACCTGGGCATGAGGCCACCGCAGTCCTCGGAGTGAAGGCGGGCCGGCCGGGGTGACCGGGCGGCATCGCCGTAACTAGAGTCTCGGCCATGGCAGAGAACAACTGGGGACGCTGGGGCGACGAGGATGAACGGGGGGCGCTAAATCTGCTCACTCCCGACGTGGTGAAGGAGGCCAGCGCATCAATCACCACCGGCAAGGTGTACCCGCTGGGCATCCCGATCCAGTCGCAGGGCGTGCCCATCATGGACTACCGGGGCACGCCCATGAGGCTCACCCTTCAAAACGCCTCCGATGAGGGTATCTATGCGGCCTACGGCTGCCACGACGGCACCGGCGCCCATGAGGACGTGCTGGTGTTCGCCTCCCACACCACCAGCCACATGGACGCCCTGTGCCATGTGTACGGCAAAGACAAGCACTACAACGGCTTCTCCAAGGAGGCCATGAAGACCCACACCGGGGCATCCCGGCTGGGCATCGAGAAGGTGGGCGCCATCGCCGGACGGGCCGTGCTTCTCGACATGGTGGCCCACACCGGTGCCGACGGCTGGCTAGAGGCGGGCACGCCAATCAGCGGGGACGACATGGCGGCCTGCGCGGAGGCTCAGGGCACCCCAGTTCGAGCGGGCGACATCGTGTTGATCCGCACCGGCTATCTCGACATGTGGTGGTCAATTGAGGCCGATCCCACCGCCGAACAGCCCTTCGCCCAGCCGGGCATCAACAACGACGGGGCCAGGTGGCTGGCTGATAGGGATATCGTGGCCGTCGGGTCTGACAATGCCGCCATCGAGGTCATCCCGTTCGACGAGAACGACTTTCTCACCGTCCACAAGATCCTGCTGGTGGGAGCGGGCATCTACATGCTGGAGTTCCTGAGCTTCTCAGAGATGGCCGCCGACGGGTGCCACGAGGGCTTCATGACCGTGTCGCCCCTCAACGTGACCGGCGCCACCGGCAGCCCCATCAACCCTGTGGTCATCGGGTAGCTCTGCCCATGCCCGAGATGGCCGGAGGAGGCCTGCTGGGCACCCCTGAAGGGGCGGTGCTCGACCAAGTGAGGGTGCTGGAGCTCTCGCGCACCATCGGCGGGGCCTACACCGCCAAGCTGTTCGCCGACGCCGGTGCCGAGGTGATCAAGGCCGAACCTCCCGGCGGCGACCGATTGCGGTCGTGGTCGGCATCGGGCTCGCCCGCGGGCGGCGATGCCGGCGACGGTGCGTTCTTCCAGTTCCTCAACGCGGGCAAGCGCAGCATCGTGATCGACTTGGACGACTCTGGAGGCTGGGACCACTTCCTGGAACTGGCTGCCACCGCCGATCTGGTAGTGGAGGATTTGGGCGCCGGGACCGTCGAGTCGATGGGGCTGGGCCACGCCGAGCTGGTCGAAAACAACCCGTCCTTGGTGCTGCTGTCGATCTCTCCCTGGGGCCGTGGGGGACCATGGGACCATCGCCCGGCCAATGAGTTCACCCTCCAATCCTGGGTGGGCTCCACCCACAGCCGGGGCATTCCCGGTGAAATGCCTCTCGGGGTGGGGGGCAAGCTTGGGGAGTTCCTGACAGCAGCAAACGCAAGCGCACTGGGACTGGCCGCTCTGATGTCTGCCCGACGAGACAACGCCCAGGGCGAGCATGTGGACATCTCGGCCTACGAGGCCATGACCACCAGCTTCATTGTCTATGCCCACCTCTACGCCACCTACGCCCCCGAATCTCGCACTGGGGCCACTCGCTCCATCGAGATCCCCTCGATAGAGCAGGCCAAAGACGGCTGGGTGGGTTTCTGCACCATCACCGGCCAGCAGTTCAAGGACTTCTGTGTGGTCATCGACGACCCCGAAATGGCCGACGATCCGAAGCTGGCCAGCGGAGATGGCCGGATGGACAACCGCAACGAGGTTTGGGAGCGCATAGCCCGCTACACCAAAGCCCACACCGTGGACGAGATCGTAGAAAAAGCCACCTTGCTGCGGGTGCCCGTGGCGCCCATCGGCGACGGCAGCCGGGTCGCCCAGATCGACCACTTCGCCGAGCGGGGCGTCTACGTGCAGAATCCCGGCGGGTTCACCCAACCTCGAGTGCCCTACAAGCTCAGTTCTCGGCCGGCTCGTCCAGTGCCGCGTGCTCCCGCTATGGGAGAAGCCAGCGATGAACTTGTGGGGGCCAATGGCGACACCAATCGATCCTCAGGTCCGCGGCCGGCCCGCACCGAGCCGTCGCTACCGCTGGCCGGACTCCGGGTATGCGATCTGGCCACGTTCTGGGCCGGGCCGGTGGCATCGTGCCTCTTCTCTGCCCTGGGTGCCGACGTCATAAAGGTGGAGTCCATCCAACGATGCGACGGGATGCGGTATGCCAGCGGGCTTCAACGCGAAGACCTGTGGGAGTGGAGCCCGGTGACCCACGGGGCCAACACCGGAAAACGCTCGGTGACACTGGACTTGTCCAGCGACGACGGCTTGGCGCAGGTAAAGCGGCTGGTTGAGATCTCCGACATCGTGATCGAGAACTACTCCCCCCGGGTGGTGGAGAACTTCGGCTTGGACTGGGACGAGGTTCACCGGCTGAACCCCAACGCCATCATGGTGCGGATGCCCGCCTTCGGACTCGATGGACCGTGGCGCGATCGCACCGGATTCGCCATGACCATCGAGCAGGCCAGCGGTTTGGCCTTCCTCACCGGCGATCCCGAGGGCCGGCCGCTGGTGCCCCGGGGGATGTGCGACCAACTCGGCGGGATGCACGCGGTGTTCGCCACCCTGCTGGCCCTCGAGCACCGGGCCCAGACCGGTGAGGCGCAGCTGGTAGAGGTTCCTCTGATTGAGGCGGGGCTGAATGCGGCGGCCGAGCAGGTGATCGAGTGGTCTGCTTACGGACAGCTCCTCCAACGCCAGGGCAATCGCTCGCCTTACGCCGCGCCCCAGGGCATCTACGCCGCACCGGGCGAGGACCGGTGGGTGGTGATCTCAGTGGACCAAGATGCCCAATGGCCCGCGTTGGCCCGCCTCATCGGGCGTGAGGATTGGGTGGCGTGGGCCAGCCGTGACGAGCGCCATGCCCACCACGATGAGATAGACGCCGCCATAAGCGCATGGGTGGCCGAGCGGGACCGGGATGCCGCAGTGGACGAGCTCCTTGAAGCCGGTGTGCCCGCCGCCCCGGTTATCAGCGGCCGGGAGTCGGTGGACAATCCCCAGCTCGTCGCTCGTGGCCACCAACAGTGGATGGACCACGTCGTGGTTGGTCGAGTGCCTTATCCCAGCTTCCCCGGCCGTTTCAACGGGAAATACCACCCCCTGAAGCGCCCCGCCCCCACTCTGGGAGAGCACAACGAGGAGATCTTGCGCGACGTGCTCGGCCTCGACGCACCCGAGATCGCCCGCCTAGCCGAAGCCAAAGTCATCGGCACCCGTCCCGCCCATGCGGGTTGACGGCGACTCCGGGCTGTAGGTCGCGACCCGCAGGGCAATAGGGTTTCGGTCGATGTTCCTTGATCTCACCGAAAACCAGCTCAAGCTGCAAACCACGTTGCGGAACTATTTCGAAACTCTGATGACCCCCGAGCGGCGGGATGCCATGGAAGGCAGACGGGCGGGAGAGGTCTACCGAGAGACCGTCCGCCAGATGGGCAAGGACGGCTGGCTGGGGGTGGGGTGGCCCAAAGAGTGGGGCGGGCAGGGCTACACGCCGCTGGAGCAGCTCATCTTCTTCGAGGAGGCCAACCGGGCTGGTGTGCCCCTGCCGTTTGTGACCCTGAACACCGTGGGGCCGGCCCTGAACGTGTACGGCACCGAGGAGCAGAAGGCGTACTTTCTGCCCAAGATCCTTGCCGGGGAGCTGCACTTCTCCATCGGCTACTCCGAGCCCACCGCAGGCACCGACCTGGCTTCGCTCAAGACCCGGGCGGTGCGCGACGGCGACGAGTGGATCATCAATGGCCAGAAGATCTGGACCACCGGCGGTCACGAGTCCGACTGGATATGGCTGGCCACCCGCACCGATCCCGATGTGCCCAAGCACAAGGGCATCACCATCTTCGCGGTGGACACCACCCTGGACGGCTTCAGCCACACCCCCATCTGGCTGTTGGGCGGGGGCCACACCAACGCCACCTATTACAACGACATCCGCGTGCCCGACTGGGCTCGCATCGGCGAAGTCAATGGCGGCTGGAAGCTCATCACTGCCCAACTCAACCATGAGCGGGTGGGGCTGGCCCCGGCGGGCAACATCGACGGGCCGCTGCGCCGGGTGGTGGACTGGGCCCGCCAGACCACCCTGGACGACGGTCGCCGGGTGATTGACCAGGAGTGGGTGCGCCTAGCGCTGGCCGAGGTGTACGCCCGCAACGAGGCGCTCAAGATGTACAACTGGAAGGTTGCTACCGCTCTGGAGGACACCGAGTTGAAGCCGGCCGATGCCTCGGCCATGAAGGTGTTCGGCACGGAGTTGAAGGTGAAGTCGTTCCAGGCCCTCATGGAGGTGCTGGGGCAGCGGTCATACCTGGTGAAAGGCACGCCGGAGGCGGTGCTCGCCGGCGAGCTGGAGCGGGCCTATCGGGGAGCGCCGGTGGGAACCTTCGGCGGGGGAGTGAACGAGGTCCAGCGCGACATCATCGCCACTGCTGGGATGGGGTTGCCCCGGTCGCCTCGCTAGAAAGTCGTCGTCTGACCGCCGTTGGAGCGGAAGACGTTGCCGGTGGTGAACTTGCCAGCGTCTGAGGCCAAGTACAGCATCAGGTAGGCCTGGTCGATGGCTTCGCCGAGAGCGCCGATGGGGGACAAGTCCCGGGCGTAGTCCAAAAACTCATCATAGGCCTCTTGATTCAAGGTGCCGTCTTCGTTGTGCAGGCGCCAAGTGGTGAAGTTGGTGAGCGTGCTGCCCGGGGCCAGGGTGCAAACCCGGATCCCGTAGCGCCCCACTTCCAGCCCCAAAGTGCGGCCCAGCATGGCCACCGCCGCCTTGGTGAAGGCGTATACCCCGATGCCCTCATAGGCCAGATCGATGGCCCCGGAAGACACGTTGAGGATTACCCCACCGCCATCGTCCTTCATCGCCCTGATGGCCGCCTGGCAGCCGTAGAGCACCCCTTTGAGGTTGAGGTCGATGCCCCGGTCGATGTCCTCGTCGGTCAAGTCCTCGATCAAACCGGGGAACATGGCGCCGGCAACGTTGGCGATGATGTCGAGCCCGCCATAGGCGGCCACTGCTCGGGCCACCAGGGCGTCCACCTCATCGCGGGAGGTCACGTTGCAGGCTTGGGCAATGGCCTCGCCCCCGTCCTCGCGGATGGCTTTGACGGTGGATTCGGCCCCCTCACCGTCGAGGTCGCCACACACCACCTTGGCTCCGGCGGCGGCAAACAGCTCGGCGGTGGCCTCACCTATGCCTGAGGCCGCCCCGGTGATTACCGCGACTTTGCCGTCCAACCGGAATGCGTCCAGCGCGTCTGCCTTCATCAGATCCTCCTGTTACCTTTGCGGCTGCTGAGATCAATCAACCGCACAAGGTGAAGATGCCTTGTGCGATTCATCAGGGAGCAATCATGGCAGATGGCGTGAAGGGATATGGAGTGCTGGTGACGGGTGGCGGCACAGGAATCGGTCATGCCTGTGCGGCGGCGCTGGCTGCCGACGGCGCTGCGGTGACCATCTGCGGGCGCACCGAGTCGAAGCTGGCCGATTCGGCCGAGCGCATCAGCAGAGAAGCCGGCAACGGGGGCAGCGTGGCCTACGTGGTGGCCGACGTGACCGATGAGTCCTCGGTGGCCACCGCAGTAGCTGCCGCCGCCGAGCCCACCGGGACACTGAACGGGGTGGTGGCCAACGCCGGCGGGGGCGGCGGAATGGGCCCCTACCACCTCCAGGACACCGACGAGTTCCTGCGGGTGCTGCACCTCAAT
>JAJDTA010000204.1 GCA_022827405.1 Acidimicrobiia bacterium | reverse complement strand
AGGTAGGTGTAGACGCCTTCGAAGTCGGTGCGGGCTTTTTCGGGGAGGTCGACGGGGTCGCCGAGGCGGCTGGCGCCCCACACGATGCGGGCGGTGTGCTCGGCCACCAGGGCGGCGTGGAGGGCGTGGTCGGGCGACTCGCCGATGCACAGCATGCCGTGGTTGGCCATGAGCACCGCTGAGCGGTCGGCCAGGTGGCGCACCACCTCTTCGCCCAGTTCGTCGGTCCCGGTGGGCCGGTAGTCGGATACCGGCACATCTCCGCCCAGGTACACGATGACCTCCTCGATCACCGCGGGAATGCTCTTGTGGGCAACCGCGAACATTGAGGCGTGTATCGGGTGGCAGTGCACCACCCCGCCCACCTCGGGGAAGGCCCGATAGCAGGCCAGGTGCATGGCCTTCTCGGTAGAGGGCCGAGACGTGCCCTCCAACAGGTTCCCCTCCAGGTCAACCGCCGCCAGGTTGTCCACGCTCACCTGGTCGTAGGGCAGCGCCGAGGGGGTCAGCCAGATCATGCCGTCGCCGTCTCGGCCTGACACGTTTCCCGCCGTGCCCACCACCAGCCCGGCCGCATCCATCGCCTGAGCCGCCGCCACTACTTGGGCTCGAATGTCGGCGTTGTCGGTCATTGCCACACCTCCGGGTTGGCCAGGCGGTGGGGGCGCTCACCGGCCAGCAGCCGGCAGATGTCCTCCACCACCATTTCGGTCTGATTCACCTCGCTGTCATAGGTGGCGCCGCCCACATGCGGGGTCAGCACCACGTTGTCGAGGGTGGTCAGCGGATGGTCGGGTGGGAGGATCTCCCCCTGCACGTGGTCGAGGCCCGCGCCTCCCAGATGCCCCGAGGTCAATGCCTCCACCAGGGCGTCGGTGTCATGCAGAGCGGCCCGGGCGGTGTTCACGTAGATGGTCCCTGGCCGCATGGCGGCAAATTGCTCGGCGCCGATCATCCCCGCCGTCTCCGGGCTGACTGGGGCGTGCATCGACACCACATCGGCGGTGGCCAGCAGCTCGTCCAGATCACAGTCGGCATCGGACTGGTAGGGGTCGTAGGCCATCACCTTCATCCCCAGGCCCTCGAAGCGCCATTTGGCCGCTCGGCCAACCGCGCCCAGCCCCACCAGTCCCACCGTGCGGCCGGCCATCTGCCACGCCCGATACCGCTGATAGGGGATGGTGTCACCAAACACCGTGCCCGCCCGCATGTCCCGATCGCCCAAAATCACGTGGCGGCCCACGGCGAACAGGAGCGCCACCGCCATCTCGGCCACCCCGTCGGCGTTGCGCCCCGGAGCGTGGAGCACCGGGATGCCCGCCGCGGTAGCCCCGGCCACGTCGACATTAGTGGGGTCGCCCCGAGTCGAGGCCACCGCTCGCAACGGCTGCTCGAAAACCGGCCCCTTGCACTCGTCGGCCTCGCACACCAGCAAATCGGCCGACATCTCTGCCAGCCGGGCGGCCAGATCATCGGCGCCCAATAGCCGGATAGGCCGATGCTCGATCCACGGGTCGAATTCCACGTCGGCCACATCCCGCAGCCGGTCCAAGCCCGGGCCTCGCAGCGGAGCGGTAACCAGCGCTCTCGGTCGACTCACGCTATGAGCGTAGGGTTGAAGGCTGTGGCTGAGACAGTCCAGGTGACTATCGGCATCGACATCGGCACCACCTCGGTGAAGGCGGTGGCCGTCGACGAACGCGGCGACGTCCAGACCCGCACCCGCATCCCCCACGCCGTCAACGCCCCTTCCCCGGCGGTGCTCGAACACGATGCCGCCGCGGTGTGGGGCACCAGCGTGGTCGAGGCCTGCGACGCCGTGTCGGCCGGGCACCGAGTGGCGGGTATCGGCTTGGCCGCCATGGTCCCGTCGCTGGCCGCGGTCGATTCCAACGGGGTGCTGATCTCGCCGGGCATCCTCTACGGCGACCACCGGGGCCACCATCCCGACGGGGAGTTCGTCGGCTTCCTGCGCTCGCTGGAGCAGGCCGTGCCCGACGCCCACGGCTACTGGCCCGCCCAGGCGGTGGCCAGCCACGCACTGTGCGGCGCGGCCGCCATAGACGCGATCACCGCCATGACCTGCCTGCCCGTGTTCGGCGCCGACGGCTGGGACCCCCAGTGGTGCGACCCCGCCAAGCTCCCCGAACTGGCCACGGAGACCAGCCCTGTGGGCCATCGGGGCGATGTCCCGGTAGCCGCCGGCACGGTGGACGCACTGGCCGAGCAGCTCGTGGCCGGGGCCGACTCGCCAGGCGACGTGCTGGTGATCTGCGGCACCACCCTCATCACCTGGGCGGTGGCCGAGGGGTGGCCCGAGGCGGAGGGGCTGTGGACCATCCCCCATCTCCAGCCTGGCCTGGCCGCCATCGGTGGGCCGAGCAACGCCGGCGGCCTGTTCCTGGAGCGGGTCCGGGCCCTTACCGGCGACCCGACCGCTGAGCCGGACCATCCCGACCGCCTGCCGCTGTGGGTGCCCTACATCAGGGGGGAGCGCACCCCCCGCCACGACCCCGACCTGCGGGCCGCCCTGGTCGGCCTGGATGTGGGCCACGGTCCCGCCGAGGTGCTGGCCGCGGCCTACGAGGCCGCCGGATTCGTCGTCCGCCACCACCTCGATCTGGCTGGCACCACCCCCGAGCGCATCGTTGCCGTCGGCGGGGGCACTCACGTGGAGCGCTGGATGCAGGCCCTGGCCAATGCCACCAACCTGCCGGTTGACGTCACTGCGGTACCTGAGGGAGCCGCCAGTGGAGCGGCGTGGCTGGCTCGCATCAGCGCCGGTCTGGAAATCCGCGACTTGGCGGAGGCTCGCCGCTGGGCCCGCACCGGCCGCCGGGTCGAGCCCCGGGCCGACTGGGCTGAGGCTGCCAACCGCCGCTATCCCCAATGGCGTACTGCTTGCGACGCTCGCACCGGTGCTGCACAGTAAAGCCGCGCCAGACGCGTACAAAAGAGGAGATCCATGAAGTTCGCAGTGACATTTCCAATGGTGGCCCCCCCGTGGGACCAGAGGCTGATCACCAAGCAGGGCGTGGTGGACTTCGCCCGCACCGCTGAGGAGTCCGGGTTCGACGGGCTGGGCTTCACCGATCATCCCGCTCCTACCGACCGCTGGCTCAGCGCCGGCGGCCACGACGCCGTGGACCCCTTTGCCGCCCTGGCCTTCTGCGCCGCAGTCACCGACCGCATCAAGCTCATCCCCAACATCGTGGTGGTGCCCTACCGGAACCCGTTCATCATGGCCAAGGCCATCGCCACCGTCGACGCCTTCTCCGGCGGCCGATTCATCTTCGCCACTGGCTCCGGCTACCTCAAGGGCGAGTTCAAGGCTCTAGGCGTCGACTTCAACAACCGCAACCAGATCTTCGACGAGGCCATTGAGGCCATGATCGGCATCTGGACCACCGACGATTTCGCCTACGAGGGCAGCACTTTCACCGCCCTGGGCCAGACCGCCAACCCCAAGCCGGTCCAGAAGCCCCATCCGCCCATTTGGATCGGCGGCAACTCCAAGCGGGCCCGCCGGCGAGTGGCCACCGTCGCCAACGGCTGGACCCCGTTCCCCGCCCCCCGGGTTTTGGCCACCACGGCCCGGACCCCGCCGCTGGAGACCCTGGACGACTTGGCGGCCCTGCTCGACGAGCTGTGGACCTATGTCGACGAGGCCGGCCGCAACCCCGCCGACATCGACGTCAGCTACCTCAACCCCGTCGGCGGCCGACCAGCCGACGCCGATTTTGACGCCGCCGCCCACATCGCCGCCCTGGCCGACCTGGAGGCACTGGGCGTCACCTGGATCACCGTCAACCTCCCCGGTGATGACATCGAGGCCACCCTCGACACCATGCGCCGCTACGGCGAGACGGTGATCGCTCCCTCCCGAGGCTCGTAGATGACAGAGTCCGGCCCCGGCACGCTTCCGGTCCCCGCCCCGGTCCACCCGGTCGAGTTCCCGCCCTTCGAACCGACCGTTCCCCAGATGATCCGAGCGGCGGTCGATGCCTACGGCCCCCTTGACCTCGGCGTGCTCGGCGACCGGCGGATGACCTTCGCCGACGCCGACGCGGCTTCGGCGGCCATCGCCAAGGGCCTCCTGGCCATCGGCGTGGGCAAGGGCACCCGGGTGGGGCTGCTGGCCCCCAACAGTCCCGACTGGATCACGGCCTGGTTGGCCATCGGCCGTATCGGGGCCATCGGCGTGCTGGCCAACACCTACTACAAGACCCGGGAACTCGACTGGGTGCTGCGCCACGCCGATGTGCAAGTGCTCCTGAGCGTGTCCCGCTATCTGGGCCACGACTACCTGGCCCGGCTCGAAGAGATCGTTTCCCCCGGCCACGACCCGGTCATCGCCTCCCCCTCGCACCCCCTCCTGCGATCGGTGTGGGTATGGGGTCAGAACGATTCCCCCTGGGCCTCGTCGATGGACGATCTGGTGGCCGCCGGCGAAGCTGTGAGCGACGAGGTGCTGGCCGCAGCCGAGGCCGAGGTGACCCCGGCCGACGAGTTCACCGTGGTGTACACCTCGGGCAGCACCTCATCGCCCAAAGGGGCGGTCCACACCCAGGGGGCTGTAGTGTGCCACGCCCACAACCTGTGGCAGTTTCGCGACTTGGAGGTGGGCGACCGCATCTACTCGGCGATGCCCCTGTTCTGGGTGGGAGGAATGGTGATGGGGCTGGTGGGGTCGATCTACGCCGGTACTTGCCTGGTCTTCGACGAGCGGTTCGAGCCCGGCGCCACCCTGGCCCTCATCGAGAAGGAGAAGGTGACGATTGTCGTCGGCTGGCCCCACATGGCCCAGCTTCTGGTCAACCACCCCGATTTCGAACGGCGCGACCTCTCCTCGGTGCGGGGCGGCAGCCTCTATGCCCTTCTGCCCCCCGAACAGCTGATCGAAGATCCCGAGCTGCGGGTCAACTCGCTGGGCATGACCGAGACGCTGGGTCCCCACACCCTGGGCGTGATGGGCTCTCGGCTGCCCGAGGAGAAGCGGGGCTCATTCGGCTGGGCAGTGCCGGGCATGGAGCACCGGATTGTGAACCCCGAGACCGGTGAAGACTGCCCGACGGGGGAGCGGGGCGAGGTGTGGGTGCGGGGCTACGCCCTCATGTCCCGGCTGTACAAGGTAAACCGAGCCGACACCTTCACCCCCGACGGCTGGTACCGCACCGGCGACAGCGGCTACTTCGACCACGACGGCTACTTCTACTTCACCGGCCGGATGGGCGAGCTCATCAAGTCGTCGGGCATGAACATCGCCCCCCGAGAGATCGAGCTGGTCCTAGAGGAGCCCGACGAGGTCATGCATGCCTTCGTTTGCGGCGTGCCACATCCTGACCGCATCGAAGACGTGGCCGCCGCGGTGGTGCTGCGGCCGCATCAGCCGCTCACCGCCGAAGAGCTCAAGATATATGTCGCCGAGCGGGTCGCCTCCTACAAGGTCCCCCGCCATCTCGCCGTCTTCGACACCCCCGACGCGCTGCCCTGGCTCGACTCGGGCAAGATCGACCTCATGGGCGTAAAGCAGTTGCTTTCGCAGCGCTTCGCCGACAATCCATGATCCACGAGATGCTCACCGTCGTGCCCCGGCGGGACGACCTCATCGTGGCCGGCGACCGCCGCCTGTCATCCGATGAGGTGTTCTCCTGGGCCGCCCAGGCCGCCGCGGCCCTAGAACCAAGCCAGCCCACCGCCTTCCAGCTCCCCACCGGCCCCGAGGCCGTGGTGGCCTACCGGGCCTGCTGGCAGGCCGGAGCGGTGGCCGTGCCCCTGCTGCATGCCGACGGAGGCCGCCAGCGGGAGCACGCCTTCTCCACTCTCGGGATAAACCGCCTGTTCGATCCGGCAGACCACTCCGCCACCGGAGATGCCTCCTCCCGCCGCTCTACCCAAGACCGGCCCGACGACCGGGCCCTCATCATGTTCACCTCCGGCTCCTCCGGCGTGCCCAAGGGTGTGGTCCACACCCAGGCGGCCCTGGCCTACAAGACCCGCCAGTCGGTTTTCATCCAGGGCCTCACCTACGAAGATGCCGTGCTCTTCCCCGCCTCGCTGGCCCACGTGGCCGGGCTCCTGCATGGGGTGCTCGTCCCCGGCGCCGTCCCTATGAAGACTGTGCTCATGGCCCGCTGGGATCCGGCCGAGGCCCTCCGGCTCATCGAGGAGGAGCAGGTCACCTACATGATCGGACCGCCCACCTTTTTCAACGACCTCATGGACCACCCCGACTTCAGTCCCAGCCGCACCGCCTCGTTCCGATTCCTGTCCATCGGCGGCTCCAGCGTGACCCCCGCCTTCGTGAACCGGGCCCGCGATGCCTTCGGATGCGTCGTCAAGCGGGCCTACGGCTCCACCGAGGCGCCCACCGTCACTACCTGCACCCCCGACGACGACCCCGAGCACATGGCCAACACCGACGGCCGCCCCTTCGCCCCCACCCAGATCCGCGTTGACGAGCACGGCGAGATCCAGATCCACGGACCCGAGGTGACCGTCGGCTATCTCGACCCCGCCCACACTGCGGCCGCCTTCACCCCCGACGGCTGGTTCCGCACCGGCGACCTGGGCACCATCGATGCCGACGGCTACCTCACCGTCGTCGGACGGCTGGGCGACAAGATCATCCGGGGCGGCGAGAACATCGACGCCATAGAGGTGGAGGCCATCCTTGAGGCCCATCCGGCGGTGGGCCAGGCCGTGGTGCTGGGGGAGCCCGACCGCCGCCTTGGCGAACGAGTGGCCGCCTTCGTGGTGGCCGATGGCTCTTTCGACCTCGACGAGTGCCGCCGCTGGTTCTCCGAGTCCGGAGCGGCCCGCTTCATGACCCCCGAGCGCATCATCCCTATCGACGACATGCCCACGATGCCCTCGGGAAAGCCCGACCGCGCTGAGTTGGCCGAAAGACTCCGCCCCCCAACCCGATAAACTCCCAGTCGTGGCCCAGTACCAGACTCCTGAGTGGCACCCGGCGTTCGAGGAGTATTGCGAGACCATCTTCGAACTGGCCGAAGACGACGTCGATGTCATCCAGGCC
>JAJDTA010000211.1 GCA_022827405.1 Acidimicrobiia bacterium | reverse complement strand
CACAACCCGGTTGATCACCCCGCCGTGGCACGCCACCACAATGTGTTGGCCGGGCTGGGCTTCGCATAGCCGCTCGAATGCGGCCATCACCCGCTTGTGGAACTCCTCGGGGGTGTCCCAGCCGATGGCGGCGTAGTCCTGGGCCCGAATGGCCTCGAAGTATTCGCCGCCCTCGGTGGCCAGCAGCTCGGTGGGGAGGTACACCTTGGCGTTGCGGTCGATCTCGGTGAAGTCCTCTTCGAGCTCGATTTCCATGCCCAATCGGGCGGCCAGCGGCTCGATGGTCTCGATGGCCCGGCGCTTGGTGCTGGAGATGATGTGATCGATGGGCTCGTGTTCCAGCCAGTCAGCCAATCGCTCCGACTGCCACTCGCCCAGTTCGCTGAGCCCGGGATCGGCCACCTTGTCGGTGTTCCACTCCCGCTGGGGCTGCCCGTGGCGGATGAAGACGATCTGCACCGCTACAGCCTACGCTGCGCAGATGAACAACAAAGAAGCAGATCGTGTCGCCTGGAACAACATCATGCTGGTCGATCCCCCTGACAGCGACGACCTGTACCTCCGGTTCACCAAGCGGGTGTTCTCCGATGTGTGGGCCCGCCCGGGGCTGGGACGGCGGGAGCGGCGGCTTGTCACCCTGACTGCTATCGCCGCCACCGGCAACGGTCCGATTCTCCCCCACCATTTGAAGCCGGCCTTGGAGTCGGGCGACCTCACCACCAATGAGCTGGCCGAATGGGTGGTGCATCTGGCCCACTACGCCGGCTGGCCGGCTAGCGCCCAGGCCTACACCGCCCTGCGAATGGCCGCCGCCGAACTCGGGATTGAGTTCGAAGACGACGACTGACGGAGCTCGTCGCCGACATGCTCTACTCCAACTCCACCTCGTTGCATCGGGTGGGTGCCCGTGCCGGGTCGAACACCCTCGGCCGCTGAACCGTCTCTGTGCTGGCGCGGTCGGTGTTCAGATAAACCTCGATGGCGTTGGCGGTGGCTTTGGCAGCTATCCGGATGTACTCATCGGTGGCGAAAAGGGCGGCTTCGGAACGGTTGGACAGATAGCCGTACTCGACGAGCGCGGTGGCAGTGGCGGGCCTTCGAATCATCCCGTAAGCGTCGCGGCCATCGGGCAGCAACACTCGCAGAACTCCAGCATCATGGGCGCGGCTCCACGAGATGTTGTCGAAACCAGCCAGTGCGGCCGTGATCTCCTCTTGGAGCAGCCCCCCGAGGCGGGCCGAATCAGCGCGGGCCTGCTGAGTCGATGACGACTGCACAAACACCTCGGTGCCCGGCTGCGCGCCGATGGTCGAAGTCGGCGCGTTGTGGTGGATCGAGACCAGGGCTTCGGCTCCCAAGGCATCAGCAAAAGCGGCCCGTACTGATAGGGGTGATCCGTAGTGACCATTGCGAGTGGAGGCAGCCGAAATACCCCGACTCGAGAGCTCGCTCAAGACCGCATAGCTGAGGGTCAGGTTCAGGTCGCGCTCGGCCAAGCCGTTGGGTCCCACTGCCCCGACGTCGTATGACCCCCCATGGCCTGGATCCAAAACCACTCGCACCCCTTGGAGGGGAAATCCCGCGCTGACCGTCGAAATCGAACCGCACGGCGTTGTCACCACGAATCTCCCCTCGTTCACCCCCGCAACGGCAACCGACACTCCGCTTTGCGTGATCAGCCCCGGCGGGGGATCCCCCTCAAGGTCGCCGGGCCTTACCAGTGCGTTGAGGGCCATAGACGGAGATGGCTCCGAATGGACTGGGCTGGGACAGCCTCCAGGAGTGATCTGAGTGTCGATTTCGAAGTCGAACCGGCAGCGGTAAGTGTTGAGCAGCGCCTCTTGGACTGCGATCAGCTGGTCGCGAACCGCAATGTCCTCGGGGGTGGGAATCCCATAGAACTCCGCCGGCTGGGAAAACCCCAGCGTGGGATAGCCAGCGGTGCAGCCGCCGGGCACCGCCTCGATGTCGAGGCCGAATTGGCATCGATAGACATTGAGCAGCGTTTCCTGGGCGGCAATCAGGTTGTCGCGCACCGCGATGTCTTCAATGGTGAATCCGCCGTTGGAGGAATTATGCGCGCTCGCAGCAGAAGCACATACTGCCAGCACCAGCAGACTCGCCGCGGCAGCCCGGCAGAATTGGGGCAACACCCGGGCGAATCGTCCAGAAGCGGTCACCGCGAGAAGGTATAGAACTGGCTACTAGCCCGCCAATCTCCGTTGATGCCGCTTCGGCCTTCAACCGATGGTGATTTCTCCGGAAGAGTCGAGGGTGGCCGTTGCCGTCGTCCCCTCAGCGATGGTCCCGCTGAGGACCGCCTCGGCTAGGCGGTCGGCCAGCTCTCGCTGGATCACCCGCTTGAGGGGGCGGGCACCGTAGGCCGGGTCGTAACCGTCGGCGGCCAGCTTGGCCCGCACCTCGTCGGCCACCACCAGGTGGATGCGGCGGTCGGACAGACGCTCAGCCAGGCGGTCGATCTGGAGGTCGACGATCTGTGCCAGGTGCTCAGGTTTCAGCTCGCCGAACGTCACGATGTCGTCGATACGGTTCACGAACTCGGGGCGGAAGTACTCCTTGGGGTCAACGGCCAGGTTTGACGTCATGATCAACACCGCGTTGGTGAAGTCCACTGTTCGCCCCTGCCCATCGGTCAGCCGGCCGTCGTCCATGAGCTGCAAGAGCACGTTGAACACTTCCGGGTGGGCCTTTTCGATCTCATCCAGCAACACCACCGCATAGGGCCGTCGCCGAACCGCCTCGGTGAGCTGACCGCCCTCGTCGAATCCGACATAGCCGGGGGGTGCGCCGATGAGGCGGGACACGCTGTGCTTTTCCATGTACTCCGACATGTCGATGCGGACCATGGCCCGTTCGTCGTCGAACAAGAAGTCGGCCAGCGTGCGGGCCAGCTCGGTCTTGCCCACGCCGGTGGGGCCGATGAACAGGAACGATCCGATAGGTCGATTGGGGTCGGACAGTCCGGCCCGGCTGCGGCGGATGGCTGAGGCCACCAGTTGCACCGGCTCGGATTGGCCCACAACCCGCTGGCCGAGCACTGATTCAAGGCGCAGCAATTTGTCGGTCTCGCCCTCCATGAGGCGGGTTACCGGCACACCGGTCCAGCGAGACACCACCGCGGCCACGTCGTCGGGGTCAACTTCCTCCTTCAGCATCTGCCGGTCGGCCTGAAGCTCCACCAGACGTTGGTCGGCCTCGGCGATCTGGCGCTCCAGGTCGGGCAGCTTGCCGAACCGGATCTCGGCGGCTCGCTCCAGGTCGTCCTCCCGTTCCAGTGCGGTGCTCAGGGCGTCGTGTTCTTCTTTCAGCGTTCGGATGGTGCCGATGGCCTCCTTCTCCGACTGCCAGTGGGCCTGCATGCCAGCCAGCTCCTCTCGCAGGTTGGCCAGCTCCTCTTCCAGAGCCTCCAAGCGCTCGGCCGATGCCGCGTCAGACTCCTTGGCCAGGGCCACCTGCTCGATCTCCAGTTGGCGGATGCGACGGTCCACCACATCGATCTCGGTGGGCATGGAGTCGATTTCAATGCGGAGCATGGACGCAGCCTCGTCCACCAGGTCGATGGCCTTGTCGGGCAGGAACCGCCCGGTCACATACCGATCCGAGAGCACCGCGGCCGACACCAGGGCAGCGTCTTGGATGCGGACCCCGTGGTGCACCTCGTAGCGCTCCTTCAGACCCCGCAGGATGGCCACCGCGTCCTCCACCGACGGCTCGCCCACGTATACCTGCTGGAAGCGGCGCTCCAGGGCGGCGTCCTTTTCGATGTGGGAGCGGAACTCGTCCAGCGTGGTGGCGCCGATCATGCGCAGCTCACCCCGGGCCAGCATGGGCTTGATCATGTTGCCGGCATCCATGGCCCCCTCAGCCGCGCCCGCGCCCACGATGGTGTGCAATTCGTCCATGAACGTGATCACCTCGCCGTCCGCGTCGGTGATCTCCTTCAGCACGGCCTTGAGCCGCTCCTCGAACTCCCCCCGATACTTGGCCCCGGCCACCATGGCCGACATGTCCAGCGCCACCAGGCGCTTGTTCTTCAGCCCCTCGGGCACGTCTCCGTCGGCGATCCGCAGGGCCAGGCCCTCCACGATGGCGGTCTTGCCCACGCCGGGCTCGCCGATCAGCACCGGGTTGTTCTTGGTGCGGCGGCTCAGCACCTGGATGGTGCGGCGGATCTCCTCGTCCCGGCCGATCACCGGGTCGAGCTTGCCGTCACGGGCCATAATGGTGAGGTCCCGGCCGTACTTCTCCAACGCCTGATAGGAATCCTCGGGCGTGGTCGAGGTCACCCGGTGCGATCCTCGTACCTCGGCCAGCGCTTCCATCAGGCGGTTGCGGCCTACCCCCACCCGGTCGGCCATGGCCAGCAAAAGGTGCTCGGTGGACAGGTATTCATCGCCCAACTCGGTGCGGGCCGCGTCGGCGGTCTCCATCGACTTGACCAGGTCGCGAGCGGTGCGCACCTCGGTGCCGTAGGCCGACGGCAGCTGGCTGAGCGCAGCCTCCAGCTGGGCCCGCAGATCGGGCAGCGCGACCCCGGTGCGCTGCAATACCGGCAGCACCACGCCGTCGGTCTGGCCGATCATGGCCAGCAACAGGTGGTCGGGGGTCACCTCAGGATGGCTCTTCGACTGAGCCATGGCGGTGGCGTCGTTGAACGCCTCCCTGGTCTTCAGGGTCCACCGGTTGGGATCAAGCATCGACATGCTCCTCTTTCTGCGTTAATTCTCTCTTTCTTCTATTGATAACCGCACAAAGTTGAGGGTATTCCACTCAATTTTCTTTCTTGTGGGTTGCCATGCCTATCGACGCCAGCGCGGCAACTCCGCAGATGATGGCCAACACGGTGAAAAACGTCTCGTAATCGGCGAGGTCGCCTCCCAACATGGCCACACCAGCAGCCACACCCACCGCGCCCCCGATGCGGATGACGGTCTGCACAGTGCCCGCGGCCAGTCCCAGTTGGCCGGGGGGCACGCCATAGGCGATGGCGCTGTTGACTCCCGGAAAAGCGGTGCCCACGCCGAATCCCATCAACAAGGCCGCCGGAAACCACACCGCCGCCCACTCCCTCTCCGGACCGGCGAACACCGCCACCCACAGGCAGCCCAAGGCGATGCAGCCGGCCGCGGGAACCATGACCACCCGGTGTCCGAACCGCTCCATGATCCGGCCGGTGGCGTAGCCCACGGTGCTGGACGCCGCGGTGAGCGGGGTGAGCAGCAGCCCGGCCTCCAGGGTGCTGTACTGCCACGGCCCTCGGAGGAACTGCACCAGGGCCAGGAAGATGCCGAAGAAGGCCACCCCCACCAGCACCGCCACTACCGCAGTGGACGCAAATACCCGGTGGCGAAACAGAGCGAGATCGATGACTGGCGAGGGATGTCGACCGCAGCGAACCAAGAATGCCGCCATTCCCACAACGGCTGCCGCGAATGCTCCGATGACCCGGGGGTCGTCCGATCCCCACTCGTTGAACTGCACGATGCCCAGCACCAGCGCCGCCGTGCTGAGCCCGGCCAGGACCACCCCAACCATGTCGGGCAGTTCAGCGTCTTCGTCCGCCGCCGACTCAGAGATAAGGCTCCGACGAGCCAGCACCGCTACCCCCACCGGCGCAACCAGGAAGAAGCCGGCTCGCCATGAGGCGAACTCAATGGCCAGCGCACCCAGCGTGGGCGCGAGAGAGGCCACCACCCCGGCCACGGTGGACCACACCCCCACCGCAATGGCCCGCCGCTGGGGGCCGAGGGTGGACATCACCAGGGCCAGACCCGACGTGATGAGGCTGGAACCGCCGAAGGCCTGGTAGCACCGGGCCGCGATCATGGCCGGTGCGTTGGGCGCCAAACCCACCGCAGCCGAGCCGGTCACGAAAATAGCGATGGCCCACAGGAACACACGTCGATGGCCGATGCGGTCGGCTAGGCGGCCCGCGGGGATGAGCAGGGCCGCCACCATGATGTTGTAGCCGCTGATCACCCACGACACCTGGGTGGCCGGGGTGTCGCTGAACGTATCGATGATCTCCGGGTAGGCCACGAACATCAGCGTCACGTCCAAGGAGCTGGCCGCCGAGGCCAGCGACACCAACCACAACGCCTTCCACTCCCGGCTCACGTTCTCGACCCGGCCATTCGATTGCCGCTGGGCAATCTGTTGGTGTCGCTGGGCCGTCCCACGACTCCCGACGGTACTCTCAGGCCATGGACTCAACGCCGGTCATCATCGAAGTCGCCCTCAACGGCACCACCACCCGCGACCGAAATCCCCATGTCCCTCTCAGCCGGGAGGAGCTCATCGAAGAGGGTCTGGCCTGTATCGAGGCGGGAGCCACCATCGTCCACTGCCACATAGCCAACATGCGGGTACCCGCAGCCGAGGCCGCCGCTGAGTATCGGGCGACCTTCGAGCCGTGGGTGGCCGCCGACCCCGACGTGCTGGTGCTGCCCACGCTGGGGTGGGGCCAGAACATGGCCGAGAAGCTCGGCCACCTGGACTACCTGGCCGAGGGCGGATTGCAGCGGCTGGGGTTCATCGACCCCGGCTCCATGATCTTGGGCAAGGCCGGGGCCAACGGGCTGCCCGATCCCAACAGCTTTGTCTATGTCAACTCTTTCGCCGACATGGAGGTGGCCATCGAGCAGTGCAACCGGCTGGGCCTGGGCATGCACTTCGCCATCTTCGAGCCCGGCTTCCTCCGCAACGTGCTGTCGTACTGGCGCTACGGCCAGCTCACCCCCGGCTCCTTTGTGAAGTTCTACCTGGGCGGCCCCGGCGGCTACTTCGCCATAGGCGACAGCGTGAGTTTCGGGCTGCCCCCCACCGAGAAGGCGCTGGACGCCTACTTGGAGATGCTGGAATTGGTCGACTGCGACCTGCCCTGGTTCACCGCGGTGGTGGGCGGCGACTTGATCGAATCCCCGATCCCCCAGCTCACCCTGGAACGGGGCGGCCACCTCCGAGTGGGCCACGAGGACTACGCCGGCGACCGCCCCCGACCCAACCATGTGCTGGTGGCCGAAATTGCCGCCCTAGCCGCCGACATGGGCCGTCCGGTGGCTACCTCGGCGCAGGCCGTCGAAATCCTCGGCCTCCCCGCCCGCCAAACCGCCGGAACGTAGTCGGTCAACAGCCCCTGCCTCTGCGGGTTCCCTTGTATTGGCGTTGGCTTCTAGGGTTTGAGGCATGGCCAGCGAATTCCTTGACCGGGCTCGGGAGCTGCGCTCCCTGATCGATGAGAACGCGTCGAAGGGCGACGGGCTGCCGATTCCCCAGGAGACTGTCAACGCCTTGGTAGACGCCGAGCTGCACAAGGTGATGGTGCCGGCCGCGGTGGGCGGAATCGAGATTCCTGTCAACGAGTGCATCGACATTTGGACTGAGATCTCTCGGGCCGATGGGTCGGTGGGCTGGTGTCTGATGGCCAGCTGTGCGGCCACGGCCTATTTCGCCGCCTGGTGCCCGGATGAGCACATCGAGCGAATGTTCTCCGACGGGGTGCCCCTGTCAGCGGGCCAGTTCGCCCCCAACGGCACCGCCACTCCCGACGGGGACGGCTTCCGCCTCAATGGCCGCTACTCATTCGGCAGCGGCATCAATCACGCTCAATGGGCTGGTGCCGGGGTGTTCACCGAGGAGCCCGAGGGCGTCGACCCCCGTTTCTTGTTTGCCATCTACCCGGTGGAGAAGGCCCAGATCACCGGCAACTGGGACGTGATGGGCCTCCAGGCTACCGCCAGCTACGACTACACCCTCGAAGACGTG
>JAJDTA010000190.1 GCA_022827405.1 Acidimicrobiia bacterium | reverse complement strand
ATGAGCTTGGCCGGGGCCGACCGCTCGAACCAGAACATGACCCAGATGTGGTCGTTGAAATACTCCCGGGGGCGGCGTGCGTTGAGGGCCACCTCGTGGGCTTCGGTGACCATCTCGTCGTATTGGTACTCGAGGGCCTCGAGAATAAACGGTACCCAGCCGATGCCGCTCTCAGCCGAGACGACTTTGAGGTTGGGATAGCGGTCGAACAGGTCGCTCATGCACAGGTTGACGATGATGCGCACGTTGCTCATGTACATCTGGGTGGCGTGGATGGCGAGGCGACGCTGGTGGTCGAACTGCCCCCACCAGGTGTTGGGGGCCACGGGAATGGGCCGGGGAAGATCGTCGGAGCCGGCTTCGCCGCCTACCCGGGCCTGTTGGAAGCGGGCGCCTCGGATGCTCTCCATCTCGGCCCGGCTCATGCCGGCCCCGATGTGGAAGTTGGCCACCGCACCCGACTGGTTGAACAGGTCCCACATGGGTGCGAAGTAGGGCTCCCACAGCTCGGGGAGGCCCACCATCTCGGGCTTGTCGGAGAGGGTGAACCCGGTGATGCCCTTGTCCAACAGCCGGGTCATCTCCGCCACGGTGAACTCCATGTCCCAGATCGGGAGCATGGCTTGGGGGAACAGCCGGCCGTTGGACTCGTGCTGGATGTCGACGAAGAAGTCGTTGTAGATTTCCAGAACCATCCGGCGCTGGGCCAGATCTTCGATGGCGAAGACGTGGTTGGAGGAGAAGCCGACGCCGTTGGGGTACAGGATCTGGGCATGGACTCCGATCTCGTCGCAGAGTTCCAGGCGCTCCTTCACGGCCCAAGCGCTGGTGTCAATGATGTCGAAGGGCTGGACCACGTGGCTGCCCAGGATCTTCTCGTGCCCGGCTTGGATGGTGTTGCCACCAGTGCTGGCCCACAGCTCGCCGTCCAGATACCAGGCGGTGATGCCGTCGACCGTCTTCTGCACCGGTACTCGGTGGTGCATGGCGGCAGGGGCACGAGCGGTCCACAGCTCGGGCGGCTCGGTGAAGTGGGAGTCGCAGTCGATAATCTTCAGGCCGTCTAGCGGGTCATGTGCGTCCATGGCGTTCTTTCTTTGCTGCGACGGCTAAGTCGATCATCGTAAATGGAAGAGTTCTTGCTCACGGGGGTTTCAATGGGAGTGCTCGATGGAAGAGTAGCGGTCATAACCGCTTCCGGTTCAGGCATGGGCCGGGCCGCGGCCAGGCGCATGGCCTCCGAGGGCGCTCATGTCGTGGTGGCCGATCTTCGCGCCGATGCCGCTGCTGAGACCGTGGATTTGATCGCCGAAGCGGGGGGCGCGGCGAGCGCCTTCACCGTTGATGTAAGCGATGTGGCTCAGATTGAAGGACTGATGGCCGAGGTTGGCTCGACTCACGGCAAGATCGACGTGCTATACGCCCACGCCGGCATACCCGGACCGGCCGGGCTCGACATGAGCGAGGCCGACTACGACGAGACCGCGGCCATAAACATGAAATCGGCCTTCTTCACCGTTGCCCGGGCACTGCCCTTGTTGGAGGCGTCGGGCAACGCGTCAATCATCCTCACCGCTTCCACATCCGGGGTGGTGGGATCGCCGTTCTCGCCGCTGTACTCGATGACCAAGGGAGCAATCGTGACGTTCGGCAAGTCGCTGGCTCTGGCCCTAGCCCCCAAGGTACGGGCCAACGTCATCTGCCCCGGCCCAGTGGACACACCCATGCTTCCACTGTTCTTCGGACGGGAGCCCGGCACCGACGTCAAACCCCTGATGAAGGAGTTCCTGGAGACTTCGGTGCCTTTGCTGCGCCCATCACAGCCCGAGGAGATCGCCGAAGTCGCGTTGTTCTTGGCCAGCGATGCCAGCAGCTTCGTGACCGGTGTCGCGCTCCCGGTTGATGGCGGCTACCTGGCCCGATGACCCAGTGAGTGCCGGAAGGTTTATCGGACAGCGGGTTCTTCGCAAGGAGGACCGGCGGCTCACCGCCGGTAGGGGTACCTACATCGCCAACATGGAGGTGCCGGGCATGCTGCATGCCCGGTTCGTGCGCAGCAGCGTGGCCCGGGGGCTGGTTCGAGGCATAGGCACCGAAGCGGCCAAGGCCCACCCTGGGGTAGTGGATGTACTGACCGCGGCGGAGTTGAATCCGCGGGCCGGCCCGATGTTCGCGGCCCTGATCGGCGACCAGGTGCCCTACCCGCCCCTGCGGGCTCTGGCTGAAGGTGACGTCCGCTATGTGGGCGAGCCTGTCGCCATGGTTGTGGCCGACACCCCTTATGCCGCTTGGGATGCCGCCGAACTGGTTGAGGTGGACATAGAGACGCAGACGCCAGTGATCGGAGCTCAGGTCGCCTTGGAGAACAACGTTGATTTGGTCCACCCCGAACGCGATTCCAACGAGGCCCAGTCGATGCCGCCTACCGACCCGCCGGAGCTCGATGGGGTGTTCGAATCGGCCGCCCATGTGGTGACCCGCAGGTTCACCCAGTCGCGCGCCACCAACGCGCCGATGGAACCCCGCGGCATCATCGCCAGCTGGACGCCGTTTGCCGACACCCTCGAAGCCTGGGTGTCGTCGCAAAATCCCCATGAGTACCACGTTCACTTTGCCAACCTGCTCGGGGTGGCCCATCACCAGGTTCAGGTGCGTATGGGCGATATCGGAGGCGGGTTCGGCCAGAAGATGATGGTCACTCGGGACGAGGATTGCATCGTGCTGGCCAGCCGGCATCTGTGCCGGCCGATCAAGTGGATCGAGGACCGCAGCGAGAACCTGATCGCGGCCAACCAGGCTCGAGCCGAGGTGCTAGACGTGTCGATGGCGCTGGACGCCGATGCCCGGATCCTGGGGTGCCGGGTGCGCCATGTAGAGGATGTCGGTGCCTATGCGGTGGGCGGGCACAGCAGCGCATCGGGCAACCTGGCCCGGTTCTTCCCCGGCCCGTACCGCGTTCCGCTCTACGGGTTTGCCAGCCGGTCGGCCTACACCAACACCGTAGGGCGGGCGGCCTATCGAGGGCCGTGGCTGAGCGAGACCACCGCCCGAGAGCAGATGATCGACCATGTGGCCCGCGAGCTGGGTATCGACCCATTGGAGTTGCGGCGCCGCAACACGGTGACCGCCGATGAGCTCCCCTTCACCACCGCCACCGGCATGGTGTACGAGAACGTGTCGCTGCGGGAGTGCCTGGACCAAGCCGCCCAGATGGTTGACTACGACGGTTTCCGCCAGCGCCAGCAGGAGGCCCGGGCGCAGGGCCGTTACTTCGGTTTGGGCATCAGCTCTTATGTGGAGCCCTCGGGCATGGCGTGGGCATCGTTGGCCACTGAGCAGGTGACCATCCGGATCGACCCCAGCGGAGTTGTGCGCATCTTTATGGGCAGCGGCGACCATGGGCAGAGTCTGGCCACCACTATGGCCCAACTGGTGGCCGAGCATCTGGGCTGCGCGCTGGACGACATCGAGTTCGTGCAGGGCGATACCGCTGCCACCCCTTTCGGGGCCGGCACCGGCGGCAGCCGATCGGCAGTCATCGGGGGCGGGGCGGCCATCGGCGCGGCCCGCGAGCTGCACGACAAGGTGGCGGAGATTGCCGCCCACCTTCTGGAGGCCGCCGCAGCCGACATCGAGGTGAGCAACGGGGTGGCCTCGGTGGCGGGCACCCCTACCCGAAACATCACGCTGGGCGAGATTGCCGGGATCGCCTACCGCAGCACCGACCAGCTCCCCGCGGGCATGGAACCGGGGCTCGAAGCCAGCAACCGGTATCAGCCGCCCAATGTGTTCACGTTTTCCAATGCCACCCACATCTGCATCTGCGAGGTGGACATCGAAACCGGCCTGGTGTCCCTGGAGCGCTTCGTGGTCAGCGAGGACTGCGGGCGCATGATCAACCCCATGGTGGTCGATGGCCAGATCGCCGGCGGCGTGGTGCAGGGAATCGGCGGCGTACTGTGGGAGAACATGGCCTACGACGATCAGGGAACTCCGCTGGCGTCCACCTTCATGGACTACCTCATTCCCAGCGCCCCCGAGCTGCCGCTCATAGAGTGCGGCCACATCGAGACTCCGTCGAACACCGAGGGAGGATTCAAGGGAATGGGGGAGGGCGGCACCATCGGGGCACCCGCCGCGGTGGCCAACGCGGTGGCCGACGCTCTGGCCCCGCTCGGCGTGCAGGTGGACACGTTCCCCCTAGGGCCCCGCGAAGTGTTCGAGCTCATCCAAAGAGCTCAGCAATGAGCAGAAGCATCTCCATCGGCAGCGGGTCGGCCTATTCCACCGATCGGCTGGACTGGGCCCAGGAGCTGGCGGATAGCGGCCTGGTGCAATACATGGGCTTCGACTGCCTGGCCGAGCGGACCATGGCGCTGGCCCAAGTGCGCCGCCTTGATGACGAGACCGCGGGCCACGATCAGCGAATCCCCGAGCTCATGCGCCGTTTCGCCGGCTTTCTGCGCCGCGGTGGAAAGATGGTGGGCAACTTCGGCGCCGCCAATCCGGCTGCCGCGGCCGACGACGTGCTGCGGGGGCTGAAGCTCAACGGCGTCACCGGGGTGAGGGTGGGGGTGATCCACGGCGACGACGTGCTCGACCATGTGCTCGACCAGGATCTGGTGTTGCCCGAAATGGGGGTGACCGCCCAGGCCATCGCCGCCCAAGTGGTATCGGCCAACGCCTACATCGGCGCCGGTCCCATTGTGGAGCTCCTAGACGAGGGCGCGCAGTTCATCCTCGGCGGCCGCATCGCCGACCCGTCGCTCTATGTGGGGCCAATCGCCCATGAGATGGGCTGGGCGCTGGACGACTGGGAGAAGATGGGCACCGCAACCCTGGTGGCCCATCTTCTGGAGTGCGGCACCCACGCCACCGGCGGAAACTACGTCGATCCGCCCTATCGGGCGCTGGACGACATCGTCCACCTCGGCTTTCCCCTGGCCCACGTGGGCGAGGACGATCTGATCATCACCAAGCTGGAGGGCACCGGCGGGGCGGTGGACATCGGCACCATGAAGACGCAATTGGCCTACGAGATCCACGATCCGGCGGCCTATCTCACCCCCGACAGCACCGCGGACTTCTCCCATGTGTGGGTGGAGGAAGTGGGCCCAAACCGGGTACGGGTCGGCGGTGCCTCTGGCCGCCCCCGCCCAGAGTCCCTCAAGGTGCTGGTGGGGGTGGACCAAGGGTGGAAGGTGGTGACCGAGATCTCCTACGGCGGCGCGGGCTGCGTGGAGCGGGCCCAACTGGCCGCGGAGGTGGTGGCCAAGCGCCTGGAGCCGTACCAGTCGGGCATCGACGAGATCCGTTACGACCTCCACGGTATGAGCGCCCTGTTCGACGGCCAGCTTCCCGGTGGCGACCCGGCTGAGGTGCGGCTTCGCATCGCGGCCCGCTGCGATGATCGGGAGACGGCAGACGCGGTGGCTTTCGAGGGGCAATTCCTGTGGATGGGACCGGCCGGGGGTGGCGGGGTCACCACCCAGATGGCGCCGGCCATCGGGGTCACCCCGGCGCTGTTGCCCCGTGAGGATGTGAAGCTGATCACCGAGGTCATCGAGGCATGAAGCTGCGGGAATTCGCCTACAGCCGCTCCGGCGACAAGGGCGACATCGTGAACCTGTGCGTGTTCGTGTACGACGACGACAACTGGGACGTGCTGCGGCGCGAGCTGACCGTGGAGAAAGTGCGGGACATATTCGGCAGCCTGGTCAATGGCGAGATCACCCGCTACGAACTGCCCGGCACCAAGGGCCTGAACTTCGTGATGACCGAGGCGCTCGGCGGGGGAGAGTCCATGAGCCTCCGAACCGACCCCCACGGCAAGTCCTATCAATCCCTAATCCTAGAAATCGACATCGACGCTGACGAAGAGATCAAACCCCGCCTCGGGTAGAAGCCCCGGCTGGCCGGCTTGTCCGGTCAGTCGGCGGCGAGGTGCTCTCGGAGTTCTACTTTGCGGATTTTGCCGGTGACGGTGCGGGGGAAGCTGTCGACGGCGATGAATTCGTCAGGGACCTTGATCTTGGCCAGGCGCTGGCGGCACCAATCCGCCAGTCCGTCGAGCGACTCTTCGGGTCGGAGCTCGACGAAGGCCACCGGGCGCTCGCCCCATTCGGGGTCGGGGCGTCCGACCACCGCTGCTTCGGCGACGGCCGGGTGGTCGTAGAGCACGGCCTCAATCTCGCTGGGGTAGATGTTGACGCCGCCGCTGATGAGCATGTCTTTGGACCGGCCGACGATATAGAGATAGCCATCGCCGTCCATGCGGCCCAGGTCTCCGGTACGGAACCAGCCGTCTACCAGGGCCTCGGCGGTTTGGTCGGGGTTGCGCCAGTAGCCGGCCATCACCTTCTCGCTTTTCACCCAGATCTCGCCCACCTCTCCGGGAGCAACCAAGGTGCCGTTGTCGTCATGGAGTTCGATCTGGACCCCGGGCACGACGCGCCCGCACGAGTCGAGCAATTCGGGGCGTCCAGCCATGGCAAGGTCGTGGTCTTCGGGAAGCAGCCCAGTGAGGTTGGTGACGCACTCGGAGATGCCATAGCCCTGGTACAGCCCGCACCCGAAGCGCTCATAGGCCTGTTTGATGAGCGGTCCCGCGGTGGGGGCGGCGCCGTAGACGATGAGGCGAAGGCTGGACAGGTCGGCCTCGGCAAAGCCCGGATGATCGAGGAGGCGGCGCAGTTGCGCGGGAACCAGGATCGAGATCGTCACCCGGTGCTCGGCCACCGCGGCGAAGAACGACTCCGGCGAGAAGGAGCGCAGCACCACGTGGGTCTGGCCGTCGGCCAGCATGGAGCACACCCGGGTGCCGGTGGCCGCGTGGTAAAGCGGCGTAGTCGACAAGAACACATCGTCGGGCCGGAACCGCTGCACCAGGGCCATGGTCAGCCCGTTGAAGGCCAAACCCCGCTGGGTGAGGCACACCCCTTTCGGCTGTCCAGTGGTCCCGCTGGTGTAGATGATTAGCGCTGCGTCGTTTTCGGTAGAGCGGTCCAAATCGGCAAAGGGCTCCGACGCCAGCAGATCAGCGTAGTTGCCGCCGTCGGCATCGATCACTGGCCCGGTGTGGCCGATGGCCATCAGCCGTTCGACATATGGGCTGGTCGCCACGGTGAGGATGGGCTCGGCGTTCGACAGGATGAAGGACAGCTCGGGATCGGTGAACTGGGTGTTCAGTGGCACGGCCGCCGCGCCCAGGTAGGCCACCGCCAGATAGACATCGAAAAAGACCAGCCCGTTGTCCGCCATGAGCGCCACCCGGTCGCCAGTCCCCACCCCCGCAGTCTCCAGACCGCTAGCCAGCCGGAGAACTCGGTCGTGCAGCTCCTTGAAGGAAACAGATGGCCCTCCAGCAACCGCTACCGCAGTCCGCTCGGGGTAGAGCGCCGCATCCCTCTCCGACAGGTCAACGATCCGCACGACCGCTCTCCAGTTGAGGTCCAGCCACTCCCTTTGTCTCAGCCCACCGAAAACACCTCATTCACCCCGGCAACGTACTCCCACGCCGCCCAATAGGCATACCTTCCATGGCCCGGAGGCCCTGACCCTGGGGCGATGACCCAGAGAGTGAATGCCAATTACCCGCCACTTGAGTTCCCGGTAAGTTGTTGCGCCATCGAGCCAATCGAGCTTGTGGGAGTGCGTTGTGGATTTAGAGGGCAAGAGGATCATCGTCACGGGGTGTGCGAGTGGGATGGGGGCGGCGACGGTGCGGGCTTATGTGAAGGCGGGGGCTCTGGTAGTGGGGATGGACCTTGCCGATGATGCCGGCCGGGCGGTTTGCGCTGAGGCGGGGGCAGATGGGCCTGGCGAAGTCGTGTACGTGTCGGTTGACGTTGCTGATGGTGAGCGGGTGGATGCGGCGTTTGAGGAGGCAGACAACTTCTTGGGCGGGCTAGATGCGCTGGCGCACCCGGCGGCTATTCATGCATCTTCTGCCGCGGAAGACGTGACTATCGGAGAGTGGGACCGGATGTTCGCGGTGAACGTGCGGGGCACGGTGCTGACCAATCAGGCGGCGTACCAGCGGCTCAAGGTTGGCGGGGGAGGTGCCATCATCAATTTTGGGTCGATTTCCGGCCAGCGGGCTGAGCCGGGAGCGGCGGCCTATTCGGCGTCCAAGGGAGCGGTGCATGCCTGGACGCGCACTGCGGCCGGAGCCTGGGGGGCCGACGGCGTGCGGGTAAACGCTGTTCTTCCGGCCATCAGGACTCCTATGTTCCAAGCATCCTGGGACCGGGCTACCGATGAGGAGCGCACCGAGAAGTTCTGGCGGAACATCTACAGCATCGCACTGGGCCAGGACTACGGCGACCCGGATCGGGACCTCGGCCCGGTGATGGTATTTCTGGCCTCGGACGCGTCCCGGTTCATCACCGGCCAGCTCATCCCCGTCGACGGCGGCCAAGGGAACGTCCGCTAGGAACGCGAGGTGACGAGTTCGCCGTTCCAACCACATAGCATCTTTGTGGTGATAGATGGTGACATATGACTACACTATCACTATGACGGTGCTTTCGATTCGGTTTAAGCGTCCCGGTGTCTACGAGCGGCTCAAGCTCTGTGCTGCCCAAAGGCGTGGCTCAATTTCGTCAGTAGGGGAGCGTTTAATCGATGAGGGGTTGCGGATGGAGGCCCATCCGGGGATCGTGTTCCGCGAGGGGCCGAGCGGACGGCGAGCGGGTTTGGCTACGGGGCCTGATGTCTGGGAGGTTGCAGGGTTGCTGCGCGGTCTTCACGGCAGTGTCGAGCAACGAGTCGACAGGGCCGCGGCCCAGCTCAGCCTGACCGAGGGACAGGTGCGGGCCGCTTCTCGCTATTACGCAGAGTTTTCTGAGGAGATCGATACTGAACTGGCAGCCAATGACGAGGCGGCCGACCATGAGCTGGCCATGTGGGAGAACGAACGGCGGCTGCTGTCGGAGTGAAGCTGCTTCTCGATGAGATGCACTCCCCGGCGATAGCCGAAGTGCTGCGAGGCCGCAGAGTCGACACCGTCGCTGTAGTGGAGCGCGATGATCTCCGAGGGCTGTCAGATGCAGACCTGCTTCAAGTGGCCACGGTCGAGGGACGTGCGGTGGTCACGGAGAACATCAAGGACTTCGCGGTGCTCCATCGGCACATCTCTGCAGGGGGCGAGAAGCACTCAGGACTGGTCTATACCCATCCACGTAGGTTTCCCCGCTCGGCCCCAAACCATGTGCATATGCTGGCTGACGCGCTGACAGAGTTCGTCAACAGGCACGCGCCCCGCCTCGACGGTATCGAATCGTTCGCATGGTGGCTCGAAAGTGGTGAAGTGGACGTGCGCTAGTCCAGGCGGTAGACGCGGGTTGCAGTGCCTGAGAACAGGTCGTCCTGCTCGGCATCGGAGTAGCCGTCGGCCATGATCTGGAATGCGTTCCACAAGACCGGATAGGTGAGTGTCTCGCGGTCGACTGGGTAATTCGACTCGAACATGCATCGGTCGGGACCGAAGGCATCGATGCAGAAGCGCACCGCGTCGGACCAATGGGTAGCCACTTCCTCGGAGCCGGGGGGCACGGGCAGGTCGGCCCACCCCATCCCAAACAGGAAGTCCATTCCGATCCCGCCCACTTTGACCACGGCATTCGGTTGGGCGGCCACAACCTGCATCGATGACCGCCAGTCGGCCCACACCTGATCGCGGATGTCGCGGTAGGGTCCCACGCCCAGGGGAGCGCCGAGGTGGCCGACCACCACCCTCAGCTCTGGCATAGCTGCCGCCAATTCGGCCACCTCAAGCAACTGCGGATGGTAGAGCCAGGCGTCGAAGGACAAATCCCGCTCGACGAGCGTGCGCAGCCCGGCCCGGAACTGGTTTGTACCCATCATCTGGTGGGAGGGGTTGCCGTGGCCTTGGGGGACTTCGGAGCTGCGATCTATACCCGTTGTGTGGCGGATGCCGCGCAAGCGACCGCTGCTGGTCGCTTCGTGGGCGTCGAGCACCTCTTCGAGGGCGTCGCCCAGCGTCAAGTCGGCGAAGGCGACAATGCCGGCTAGGGGCGGTCCGTCGCTCGCATCAATGACGTCGGCCTGCGACACGGCGAAGGCGGTCTCGCCGACCGGCTGCATGTGCTCGGGAAGCGCCATGTCGTAGCACGCCGCCGTCTCAACAAACACCGTTTTTGTGATGTTGTGCGAGCCCGTGATGTTGACCAGGTGATCGGCGGCGAGATAGGTGAGAAACCCCCCGTCGTAGAAGTGGTGATGGGGATCCACGATCTCCCTATGGGGATCGATTGCCTCCTCGACCCGTTGGGCCAGCCAGTCAAAGCGGTTGAAGTCCATCGGATTGAGCTCCCCTTTGCTCAGGAGTTTTAGGGCTAGGTGCGCATTGCCACAACGGGCCTAAGTTAGTCTCAGCCGCATGAGCATTCGCGTGGGAATCAACGGGTTCGGCCGCATCGGGCGGAACTTCTTCAGAGCGGCCCGGCAGGCCGGCGCCGACCTGGAATTCGTGGCCGTAAACGACTTGGGCAGCTTGGAAACCATGGCCCATTTGTTGCAGTACGACTCGGTGATGGGCCGGTTCTCCGACCCGGTGGCCGTGGTGGACGGGGCACTCGAGATCGGCGGGAGCACCCTGCAAGTGCTATCGGAGCGCAATCCGGCCGACCTTCCCTGGGGAGACCTGGGCGTGGACGTGGTGGTGGAGTCCACCGGGTTCTTCACTGCTCGGGACAAGGCGGCGGCCCACCTTGAAGCCGGTGCTCCGAGGGTCATCGTGTCGGCGCCGGCGTCGGGGGCCGACGCCACCTTCGTGGTGGGGGTGAACGACGGCGACTTCGACCCCGACAACCACCTGGTGGTGTCCAACGCCTCGTGTACCACCAACTGCTTCGTGCCCATGGTTCAAGTGCTCGACGATGCCTTCGGGGTGGAGCGGGGCCTGATGACCACCGTCCACGCCTACACCGGCGACCAGGCGCTAGTGGACGGGCCCCATTCCGACCTGCGTCGGGCCCGAGCCGCCGCGGTGAACATCGTGCCCACATCCACCGGGGCCGCCCGGGCCACCGGGCTGGTGCTCCAGGCCATGAACGGCCTGCTCGACGGCATCGCGCTGCGGGTGCCGATTCCCAACGGCTCCCTCACCGATTTCACCGCCGTGGTGCAGGGTGAGCCTTCGGCCGACGACGTCAACGCCGCCTTCGCCGCCGCGGCTGCCGATGGGCCGCTGTCGGGAGTACTTGACTACAGCGAAGCCCCGCTGGTGTCGGCCGACATCTGCGGCTCGCCCGCTTCCTGCACGCTCGACTCCGGCTTGACAATGGCCCTGGGAAATCTGGTCAAGGTGTCCGGTTGGTACGACAACGAGTGGGGCTACTCCAACCGGCTGGTGGATCTGGTCTCGATCGTGGGCGCGGCGGGCGGCTGAGCACCGGGGTGCTTCCCACGCTGGAAACTCTGGGCGAGGCCCTCGGCGGCCTGGACGGCCGCCGGATCCTGCTGCGGGCCGACTTCAACGTTCCGCTTGACGCTGGTGGCCAGATTGCCGACGACTTCCGCATAAAGGCGGCGCTGCCCACCATCCGCTGGCTGACCGGCCAAGGGGCCACGGTCGTGACTTGTAGCCACTTGGGACGACCCGGCGGCAAGCCCGACCCCCGGTATTCGCTGGCCTCGGTGCAGGCTCGGCTGGTGGAGCTGGCCCCCGGTGTGGAGTTGCTGGAAAACCTGCGTTTCGACCCGGGCGAGACCGGCAATGACGATGGTTTCGTGCAGCGGTTGGTGGAGGGCTGCCACGGCTACGTGAACGACGCCTTCGGGGCTTCCCATAGAGCACACGCGTCGATCGTGGGGCCGCCCCGACATGTGCCCAGCGCAGCGGGCCGCCTGCTGGCCAAAGAAGCCGAGGTGCTATTGGGGCTGCGGGCCAAACCCAAGCGCCCGTTTGTTGCCGTGTTGGGCGGGGCTAAGGTCAGCGACAAGCTGGGGGTGATCGACGCCTTGCTGGAGACCGCCGACGAGGTGGTGATCGGCGGCGGCATGTGCTTCACGTTCCTGGCCGCCCAAGGCCACAGCGTGGGCGACTCGCTGCTTCAGCCCGACCAGATTGAGGTCTGTGGCCGTCTGCTGAGTTCAGGCGCGCCGATCCGGCTCCCTTCCGATATCACTGCGCTGGCGCCAGGGGAGCGGGTGGTGCAGGCCGGAGTGGATCTACACCCTGACTGGAAGGGATTGGACATCGGCCCGGGTACCGCGGCCGAGTTCAGCGACCTCATCGCGGAGGCCGGCACTGTGCTGTGGAACGGCCCCATGGGGCTGTTCGAAGACCCGAGGTTTGCAGCAGGCACGAAAGTCGTAGCCCAGGCGCTGGCCGACAGCCGTGCATTCACCGTGGTGGGTGGGGGCGACAGCGCCGCCGCGGTCCGCCAATTCGGCTTGGATCGAGAGATGGACCACGTGTCCACCGGCGGCGGGGCGTCGTTGGAATTGATCGAGCAGGGCGACCTGCCCGGCTTGAGAGCACTGAGAGAATCAGTTGGAACTCCCGAGGAGAGACACGATGGCTGAACGCAAGCCGCTGATCAGCGGCAACTGGAAGATGCACATGAACCACCTGGAGGCCATTCAGCTCATCCAGAAGCTGTCGTATGCGCTCGACCACGCCGACTACAAGTCCGCCGACGTGTCCATTCACCCGCCGTTCACCAACCTGCGCTCGGCCCAGACGGTGCTCGACGCCGACAACATCCCCATCGCGCTGGGGGCCCAACACTGCCACTGGGAGGAAAGCGGGGCGTTCACCGGAGAAGTGTCGCCCGCCATGCTGGCCAAGCTTGCGGTGAGCTACGTGATCGCCGGCCACTCCGAGCGCCGCCAGCTCTTCGGCGAGACCGACGAGAACGTGAACCGGCGCCTCAAGTCCATCCTGGCCGCCGGCATGACCCCGATCATGTGCTGCGGCGAAACGCTAGAAGAGCGAGAATCAGACCAAACCGAGGCCCGCATCACCACTCAGGTGGACGCTGGCTTGGCCGGGCTCAAGCGGGACCAGGTGGGGGCCATGGTGATCGCCTACGAGCCCGTGTGGGCCATCGGCACCGGCCACACCGCCACCCCGGCCGACGCCCAAGGAGGCTGCTCCCTCATCCGGGACCGAGTTCGAGCAAACTTCGGCGCTGAAGCCGCCGCAAGCGTTCGAGTCCAATACGGCGGCTCGGTCAAACCCGTCAACGTCGCCGAGCTCATGGCCCAGTCCGACATCGACGGCGCCCTCGTCGGCGGCGCCTCCCTGGAAGTCGACAGCTTCTCCCGCATCGTCCGCTTCCGACTCCAGTAGAAGACACCGGTTGTTGGAGCCAGACCAAGCGGTGATAACGAATGCTTATCGCTGGGGTGGACAAAAGTGTTGGAAGACTGAGAACCGACTGGCAAGACTCCATTTTGCGCATTTGGACCCGCAAGTGTGGCTTCTAAGAGCTTGAGAGGCAGAGTGACTGATACGCAACTGTCCGCTGAAGGCGAGGCAGAGGTCTACCAATCGTTCCGGCATTTCTGGCATCCCGTTGCGTATTCAAGCGATGTCGAGTCTCTGCCAATAGCGGTCCGCTTATGCGACACCGACATCGTGGTGGTTCGCCTGGGCGGCCGGGTTCGTGCCTTTGCCGATTTGTGCCCCCACCGGGGAGCCAGGCTGTCACTCGGGTGGGTGGAAGAAGACCAGATCAGATGTGCTTACCACGGATGGAGCTACGACGGCGATGGCATCTGCACGCTCATTCCCAGCTGTCTTGACCAGCGCATTCCGGCCAAGGCTCGGCTGCGAAGTTACCTCTGCGTTGAATCGGGCGGATTGGTATGGGTTTGTTTGGAGGATGTCCCCCAGTTCGGCATTCCTCCCTTCCAAGAACACGGCGACTCTGCGTACCGCGTTGTTCAGATACCGCCGGTGGATTGGAATGCCGGCGCGGCCCGGCGAATCGAGAACTTCGTAGATCTGGCCCACATTCCATGGATTCATGACGGCCAGTTGGGATCCAGAGACCGACCCGAGGCCCCGGTGCACGACTTGGTACGCGAGGCCGACAACATCCACATGTGGGGCCATTTCTCCGAGATTCAGAGCATCAAGACCGACTCCAGTCAGCTGGATGAGTCAGATCCGACCCTCACATCGAACCACAACTGGAGGGTCTACATGCCGCTGACCGTGTGGTGGCAACAGAGCTTGCCTGGCGACCAGTTCTTCGGACTCCTGGTGGCCGCTTCGCCGGTATCCCAAAACGTCACCCGGACGTTTATGTTGAATTTTCGTAATTTTGCCCTAGAGGATCCCGACGCGCCGTTTTGCCGATTTCAGATGGAGATCGCCGAGCAGGACCGCCAGATCGTCGAATCTCAGCGGCCCGAGGAGCTACCGGTGGATTTAGCCGCGGAGCTCCACGTGCGCACCGCCGACAAGATGTCGCTGGAATACCGCCGCTGGTTGGTGGAACTAAAGCACGAGTTGTCTGATGGTGGATCGAAAAACCGGTTGAGAATTCATTCAGAAGCGGGGAACTATGCGACATGAGAGATCCGACTCGAAACGGGCACTAATGATCGGCGTCGATGGCGCAATGCTGTCGATGGTCAAGAAATATCTCAAGGCGGGCTCAATGCCCGAAACGGCAAAACTCCTGGAGACGGGCACCGCGGTTGAGGCCATGCCGGCCGTTCCCGTCGACACCCCGACCAACTGGACAACCCTGGCTACTGGTGCCGAGCCGGTCAACCACGGCATCAACAGCTTCATCGCCAAATGGGCTGGGGAGGAACTGACTGCCCAGGACAGAGAACGACCTCGGAGCCTGCGATCCACGACCTCACGAGCCGAATTGCTGTGGGAGACAGTCGGAGACCTCGGCGGATCGAGCCTGGTGATCAACTATCCCGTGGGATGGCCCCCCAAGGGCGAAGGAGTTCGGGTAATCGGCGGCGACACCCCCGGAGGGATGATCTGGCATCAAACCCCTGAGGAGATCTACGCCCAAGGACCGGTGACCGATGCGGTTTTGAAGCTCCATGAGATCACCATGAACCCGCTCCAGGTTGCCTTCGAGCCGACAGAAGAATGGACTTCGGTGCCGGGAAGCAGCCCGGAGTCCACCTACCTTCCCATCTCGGGGTTCGAGCCTTCCGGATTCCATGCCCAGCGTCGCCTCGTCGACGGCGAAGTCTGTCTCGCGTTGAGCCGCGACCCCGGAGGCCGCTCCATCGTCGCCGACTTGCGCCCCGGCCAGTGGTCGCCGTGGATTCCGATCGAGCTCAATGAACGAGAGAGCGCAACTCGTTTCCGGCTCATTCGGGCCGACCGAGACGGTGGATTCGAGCTGTACCGAACCCGGGTCGAGCCGGTCGACGGATACACCCACCCCGCTGAACTGGCCACCCATATCAGCGCAACCCATGGCCCCTATGTGGAGGGGCTGGAATGCCCCAACGTCCGGGCAGGAGACGAACGCCCGTTCGGACCGTCCAATCTCAGTGGCGACATCATGCTGGAGTTGGCCGACCAGCAGGTTCAGTGGATGACCGATGTCATCTGCGAGCAGGACGCTAAGGAACCATTCGACTTGTTGATGTCCCACTACCACTTCATCGACTACATCAACCACACCATGCTTGGTTACCTCGACCCCGACTACCCCTATGCCGCTGAGTCGTACACCCGATTGACGGAACACGTGTACGAGGAGGCCTACCGGGCGGTGGACAAGCTTGTGGCCGGGATCGTCCGAGAATGCGCCGATCCATATACCAGCATCGTGGTCGTGTCCGACCATGCCTGTCTGCCCTGTTGGCGCCACATCTCGGTGCTCGACATCCTCCGCCAAGAGGGCCTCGTCGCCTATGACTGGGACAGCGAGCACTCTCGATACGTCCTCGATCCTGCCAACAGCCTGGTAGGCCCCGCTCTTCAACCCCAGCATGTCTGGGTCAATCTGGCCGGCCGCGAGCCTGATGGCCCGGTCGAGCTCTCGGAGTTCGAGTCAGTGCGCCAGCGGGTCATCGACACGCTTTCTGCGGTCGTAGACCCGGCCACCGGCGAGAAGCCCTTCGAACTCGTCGCCCGCCGCGAGGCGCTCAACCTGAGCGGATTAGCCCAAGACCGCATCGGTGATGTGGTGTACTTCTTGAAGCCCACCTACACCACCTGGGACGGCTCTCGAGACGTCAACACCATCGGCGAGCTGACACCGCAGCGCATGGCCCGAAGTCCCATTTCTCCCACCCACGTGGTCTCAGGCGTTCACACTCCGTACCTGCCCAGTGCTCAACGCGGAGATTTTCACAACAGTGCGATGGCGCTGTGGTTCGGGGCCGGGCTTGGCGCCCATGGAATGCCCGAGACTCCGATCCAACTGCGCGACGTGGCTCCGACGCTGGCCTACCTGATGGGGATCCCCGGCCCGGCCCACGCCGACGGTGCGATCCGCTACAGCCTCCTCGGCTGAGAATCCTGACCGCCCGACTCGTGAGAGCCGTCGATTGCCAGTGCGTCGGCCAACCGAGGCACGGCGGGAGCCGGGTGCTCAGCTGGCCACGCCAAGCCCAGTTGGACCTGGTCGATATCGAAGATTGGGACAGCCACAACATCGGGCCGCTGATATAACTCGCTCACCGTTTGCGCTGTGATTGCGATGCCCCGGCGTTGGGCGACGAGATCCATGAGCTGCTCTGCTGAGTCTGGGGCCGGCTGCACCACACAGGGCTCACAACTGCTCGGACGGGGGATGACCAGCCAGAACTCTCTATTGAAGTTGGAGTCGAGTACCGGCTCTGGATCCAAATCGTTGATGCTGATCTTCTTGCGCCCAGCGAGGCGGTGATCGGTGGGCAACACTGCCACCCGTGCTTCATGGTGTATCGGCTGGTAGTCAATGTTGGGCTCTTCACAGGGAAGGTGCAGGATTGCAGCATCGACCGCGCCGCTGCGCAGGCGCGCAAATGGCGATGCCCAGTCGATTCGGACCAGGTTGAGGGCCAGTTCGGATTGCATGGATTCGGCTGCCTGAAGGAGCTTTGCCGTGAGGTCGTGCGGCGTTCCGGCCACAAAGGCAATCATGAGCTCGCCCTGCTCTGTAGCCCGCAATGTGCGGGCCACCGCGGCCTCTCCCGCGGCAAGAAGAGCTCGGGCCTCATCGAGGAATACCTCTCCTGCGGGGGTAAGGCTCACCCCTGATCGAGATCGTTCGAGCAATTGGCAGCCAAACTGAGCCTCAAACCGCTTAATTTGCTGGCTCAACGCGGGCTGGGAGATGAACAGACGCTCGGCGGCCTGGCCGAAATGTCCGGTTTCGGCCACCGTCACAAAGTACCTCACGACCCGGAGGGAGAGGTCCATAAGCAGACATTATCAAAATGGGGGAATCTGGTCTTGGACGCGCCCAGGAGCCGCCCTACATTCGGAGGCACGAGCTTCCGCACGAGGTTCTGGCTGCGCCCAGCAAGTTGAGGAGCATCGGCGGATCAAGGGGGAAACGGGGAGGAATTCACGTGAAGAGAGACTCGATCGTCATTACCAGACGAGACTTCATCACAAAAGCCGCAGTAGCCGGGGCGGTGGTCACCACTCCCGCGTTCCTTGCCGCGTGCGGAAACGACGACGACCAACCGAGTCCCGCCGCGGCGACGGTTGCGGCTACGACTGCACCAGCCACGCCGACCGCGACTATGGCACCGGAGCCAGTGATCAACGATGTCCGGTTCCAATTCGACTGGATCAAGAACGTCCAGTTCGCCGGGCACTTTGTCGCCGACAATCAGGGCTACTTTGCCGACAACAACATCGCGGCGACTTTAGTCCAGGGAGGCGGCGGCATCTCGACACCGGTGACGATCAACGGGCCGGGCATCGAGATCGGCGCCATCTCGTTCCTTTCCAGGACAGTGGACGCCATTGCCGCTGGTGCCGACCTCATCGTCCTCGGTGCGGCGCTCCAGCAGTCGCCGATTGGGTTCATCTACATGCCCGACAACCCGGTCAACTCCATTGAGGATCTGGTCGGCAAAAGGGTTGGCCTCCAGGGAGAGTCCGGGATCGCCGACGTAGACACGCTGTTCAGGATCAACGGCCTCGAACCCGACTACGAGTACGTGCCCACTGGATTCGACCCCTCTCCGGTGGTCGAAGGCGAAGTAGATGTCTACTACGCATTCCTCACCAACCAGCCCCTCGCACTCGATGCCCGAGGGATTGAGCACGGTGTGGTCAGCCTCGGTGATCTCGGATGGACCCGCTACGGCAGGCTGTGGACGACCACTCGGACCTATCTGGGCGAGAACCGCGACGCGGTCGTCGGGTACATGCGGGCCGGAATCAAGGGATGGGAGCACGCCTTTGCCGACAACGCGCTGGCCGTTGATCTGACGGTCAACGAGTACGGCGTGGATCTCGGCCTGGATGCCGATACCGAAGCCGCCCAGCTCGTGGCCCAGAGCGCCTTTATGACCAGCGATGTCAC
>JAJDTA010000095.1 GCA_022827405.1 Acidimicrobiia bacterium | reverse complement strand
GGTGGACCCCAATCCGGGCCACGAGAAGGAGTACAACCGCTGGTACGAGCGAGACCACTTCTACTCCGGTTGCATGATCGGACCCTGGATGTTCGCCGGCTCCCGCTGGGTGGCCCCCCGGGCGCTCAAGGACATGCGCATCACCGACGGCAGCGGCGAGGTGTCGCAGGCCGGTGAGGGATCATTTTTGGCGATCTATTGGGTGCTCGACGGCCACGACGAAGAGCACTGGGAGTGGGCCGGCGAGCAAGTCCACTGGCTGTACTCCAACGACCGGGGGTTCGCCGAGCGCACCCACCGCCACACCATCCTGGCCGATGTCGGATGGGCCGCCTACCGCGACGACGATCCGGTACCGCTGGAGTTGGCCCTCGACCACGGCTACGCCGGCATCGGCATAGTGGCCATGGACCGGGCCGACGGGGTGAGCGAGGACGAACTCCACACGTTTCTGCGGGACAAGGCCATGCCCGAGATGATGGCCGGCTCCCCGGTGGCCATCGGCTCCACCTGGAAGCCCCGCCAGCGCGACGACATCACCTCTAACTCCCCTATGGACCTCGGCTCGGGCACCGGAACTGAGGCCCGAACCCTTCAGATCTTCTTCAGCGATGAGAAGCCCGACGGCTGCTGGGATGCCTTCCAGTCTTATGTGGACGCGGTCAACGGCTCAGGTCTGGCCACTGTCTGCTGGGCGGGCCCCTTCTACAAGACCGTGGTGGGCACCGACACCTACGTCGACCAGCTCTAGCGGCCGCTCCATTCCTACTGGAACGAGACGAACACCGGGGTAGGGGCGACTATCAGCACTTGCTCCGGGTTGGCGGTGGGGATGTCCTCGTCGTAGAAGTTCTTCCAACCCCAGTAGAACTGGTCGGCGTCGGGCTGGCGGGTCAAGAGGTTCCAGGTGTCGTACTTGGCAGACAGCGGGCCCTGGCCGTCCATATGGACAAGCACCGCCAGTTCCGGTGGAGTCTCAACCTGATGGCGGTTGGTGATCATCTGCAACCGGAACTGGTGAAGGATCAGCAGCTTCTGGGGAAGGGCTTCCTCACGGACGATCCCGGCCAGCCACTCGACGACCTCGTTGATCTCCGCGGCGTCCACCGTGCCGATCTGGCGCAGATGAACTTCGTGGGGCTTGAGCCGCCACTCAGGATCCAGGGCCAGTCCGACATGGGGCAGGCGGAGAAACTCCTCGTAGATCTTGGCCTGGGTGAGGTAGTCGGTTCGCCCCGGCTGTAGATCCAACACCACGTACATGTCGTTGGCGGCCGCGGTCTCGATCCAGGGCCTGATCACATCCCGGGTGGTCTCAGCCGAGTAGTCCCCGTCGTCACCGGCACCGGCTGAGGCAACGGTGGCGATGATCTCGAAGGTGGGCAGCACCACGGAGCCGTCGGGGTCGTAGCCCTCGGCGATCGACCGCAGGCGCTCGACGCCTTCATCGGGGCTCTGTTCTCCCAGCACTCCAAGTCCTGGTCCCGACGGATGGCCGTATATGGCCACCATGCGGCGGCTGAATCCGGCATCGAACAACAGCAGGCCGCCACCGGGCAGTTCCTCGCCCCGGCGGACAACTTCCAGCTGCCAGGCGGCATCGTCATCGAACCCTGAGAGCAATTCCACCTGGGAGGCACTGGAGATCGCATTCCGAGTCTCCGGGGACAGGGCTCGGAGATCGCCCGACACGGTGAACACCCCAACGCCGATTTGGTGGCCGAGGGCAGTCAACGGCACACCCAGTAGGGCATTGTCGACCAGCCACACGGGGCCATTGGTCAGCCCTTCGTTAGCGAAGGTGGCCTGTTGATCGACCTCGACCTGCTCGTAGGCGAAGCCGGCCAGGGCATATCGAAGGGCCAGCTCGTCGAATCCGGCCGTCACGACTCGCTCCGGCTCAAGGCGCCCCAGCTCGCCCATCAATGGGATATCGAACCAAGGACCAACCAGTAGCAGCGGGCCCTGAATGCCGCGGGACATCAGCGTGGATATCGCCGCGGGATCGTCAGCGAACGCCAGACCGACCTCGTGGGCGCATTGGTATATGGCTTGCGAAATTTCGATGCTGGTCGCGGTAAGAGATGAGGGGGATACCTGAAGATCGTCGGGGATTTCTGGCGAACAATCGCGCTCAGGTTCGACAGGCACCGCAGTTGCGGTGGGCAGAGGAGGAGGCGGGGGATCGGGAGTTGCCGTGGGAGCAGCGGTTGCGGTGGGCTCAGCAGTCGCAGTGGGCTCAGCGGTCGGCGTCGGCACGGCAGATGGCGTGGCAGATGCCGTTGGGGTGGAGTCCGGTTGGGAGGGTGTTGGCGTTACAACGGCACTCTTTGGCTGAGAATCTGGCACGACTGCCGAGCTTTCTGAGCAGGACGACACCAGCAGCAAGACCGCCAAGAGAACAACGAATCGACTGGGCAATTGACAACTCCCAGTCGGAGGCTAGCCCGAGCGCAACTCTCTGTTGTGTCAGTCTCTGACCTGGGTGTTTACCCCTTTTCGGCCCACCACACGTCGAGCCGGGCCTCGGTGGCGGCTCGGTCTAGGTCGGGCTCGGCCCGCTTCAGCTCCAAGAGGAACTTCAGTGCCGCGCCCACCTCAGGACCAGGGCCGACGCCGTAGCGATCCATCACGTCGTTGCCGTCGATCAGCGGCCGTTCGGCCGCCCGGCGCTCTTCCTCGGCTAGTCGGGCAATCCGGGCTTCCAGCTCGTCCACATGGTGCTGGAGATCGTCCGCCTTTTGGCGGTTGCGAGTGGTGCAGTCGGCCCTCACCAACTCGTTCAGGTAACCCAGCAGCGGACCGGCCTCCCGGGCGTAGCGGCGCACGGCGGCGTCGCTCCAGCCGTCGGCGTACCCCTTGAAGCGGCCCGACAAACGCACCAGCTCGCTCACGTCGTCCACCACCTGTTCGGAATAGCCCAGCTCGGCCAGCCGCTTGCGGGCCATGCGGGCTCCCACCGCCTCGTGGTGGTAGAAGGTGACGGTGCCCTTCTCATAGGAGCGGGTGCGGGGCTTGCCCACATCGTGGAACAGCGTGGCCAGCCGCAGAACCAGATCAGCGCGGGTCTTGGCTACCACCGCGATGGTGTGGGCCAACACGTCCTTGTGGCGATGGATCGGGTCTTGCTCCAAGCGGAGCGCAGGCAGTTCGGGAACGATCTCGTCGGCGAGGCCGGTGTCAACGAGGTGCCACAGCGGCGGGGCGGGATCTTCGGCCAACAGCGCGGCCGTCAGGAGCTCCCGGCGCTCGTCGACGGTGGTGGCTACCGCTCCTCCTTGAACACGACGTGCTTGCGGGCCACCGGGTCGTACTTCTTCAGCTCGATCCGCTCCCGGTCGTTGATGCGGTTCTTGGTGGTGACGTAGGTGTAGCCGGTGCCCGCAGTGGACTTCAGCTTGATGATGGGACGCTTGTCGCTAGCCATTGCTCAGAACTTCTCCCCACGCTGGCGCATCTGGGCCGCCACTTTGTCGATGCCGTGCTTGTTGATGGTCTTGAGGCCTTTGGCCGAAACGTTGAGAGTGATCCACCGCTTCTCCGACGGCAGCCAGAAGCGGTGCTTGTGGACGTTCGGGTTCCACCGGCGCCGCGTTTTGCGGTGCGAGTGCGACACGTTATTGCCGAACGATGGGCGACGACCGGTCACCTGGCAGACCTTGGACATAGGGAACCATGTTACCGGCCCGGCTACTGGCACCGGCAAGCGGGATAACGGCTGACGACAACTATCCCAACGAGTAAGGCGGGATAGGGTCGCCGCCATGAAACTTGGTCTGGTCTGGGGGTATTGGAGCCGCGGGATGCCTGAGGGCTTCGTGCCGCTCACCCAAGAGGCAGAGCGGCTCGGCTTCGACTCGGTGTGGACCGCGGAAGCGTGGGGCTCCGATGCCTTTTCGCCGCTGGTGTGGCTGGCCGCCCACACCGAGCGCATCCGCCTGGGCACCGGCATCGTGCAGTTGGCCGCCCGCACCCCCACGGCCACCGCCATGCACGCCGTGACCGCCGATCACCTGTCCAACCAGCGTTTGATATTGGGACTCGGAGTATCCGGCCCCCAAGTGGTGGAGGGGTGGTACGGCCAGCCCGGCAACCGCCCGCTGGCCCGCACCCGAGAGTACGTAGAGATCTTGCGACGGGTGTTCGCCCGAGACGACTACCTCACCTTCGAGGGCGACTACTACAACCACCCCTACAGGGGCGAGGGCGACACCGGGCTGGGCAAGCCGCTCAAGATCATGACCCATCCGCCCCGGGCCGACATTCCTATCTTCATCGGCGCCGAGGGCCCCAAAAATATCGCCCAGACGGTGGAGATCGCCGACGGCTGGCTGCCGCTGTACTACTCGCCGTTCCGCCCCGAGGTGTATGCCGAGTCGATCGCCGGGCGCTCAGACGACTTCGAGATCACCATTAACACCAACGTCAAGATCACCGGCGATTCCGACGAGGAGTTGGCCGAGGCGCTGTTTCCCACCAAGGCCTCGCTGGGCTTCTACATCGGGGGGATGGGGGCCAAGGGCCAGAACTACCACACCAAGCTCATGGCCCGGATGGGCTTCGAGGAGGAGGCCCTCCACATCCAAGACCTGTTCTTCGAGGGCCGCCGGGAGGAGGCCATCGCCGCGGTGCCCGACCAATTCGCCGATGAGATCTCCCTGGTGGGGTCGCCCGAGCGGATCCGCGACCGGCTGGCCGCTTGGGAGGAGAGCCCGGTGACCGGCATCAACGTAGGCGCTCGGCCCGCCGACGAGTTACGCACAATCGCCGAGGTCATCCTGGGCTAGCCCAAGACTGGAATAATGGCCCCATGACTGAGCCCATCACTTTCTACTTCGACCCGCTTTGACCATGGTGTTGGCAGACAGCCCGTTGGGTTCGTCAGATTGAAGACGCCGGTGAGGTGAGCGTGACCTGGGGTTTGTTCTCGTTGGCCATCGTCAACTTCGACAAGCCCATGGACGAGTTCGACCCCGACCGGGGCGTGGGGGTGCGCTCGCTGCGCACCGCGGTGAAGGCCCGCGAGGTGGGAGGCAACGACGGCATCGGCGCCTACTACCAGGCCATCGGGCACCGGGCGTTCGACTTGGTGGAGTCGGTGGACGAGCTCGACACCATCCGAGCCGCTGCGGTGGACGCCGGCTTCGACGCCAGCCTGGTGGACGACGCCCTGGCCGACGACGGCACCTGGGAGACGCTCAAGTCCGAGCACACCATCTTGTGCGACGAGACCCGCAGCTTCGGCGTGCCCACCATCCGGTTAGACGGCGGGCAGGGTCCGGCCCTGTTCGGCCCGGTGATCAGCAATCCCGCCGAATCGACCGAAGAGGCGGTGGAGCTGTGGCGCCACGTGCGCTGGCTCACCGCCTACGACAACTTCGCCGAGCTCAAGCGCGATCGCCTGCCGCCCGATCTGGAGGCCTACAAGCGGAGGTATGGCAACGACGGCTGACGCGGCTTCGGGCGCGGTCACGACTGAGCTACCCCACCCCGGGGCGAAGCGGCCCCTGTGGCGGCGGCGGGGCGCCCGGTGGTTCGCCGCCGCCATAGTGGTGGTGCAACTCGGGCTGGTGGCCAACGGCTATCGGGATCCGCACAACTACTTCGCGTTCCAGCCGTTCAACGAGTCGAGCACCTACGCGGTGGAGCTGGTGCGGGTGATGCCCGACGGCGAGCGGGTGGCGGTGCCCTACGGCCGCTGGGAGGGCTACGACTGGGATGAGTTGATCGGCTGGCGGGCGTTGAAGGGCCCGTGGCGCCAGCGCCACGCCTTCTCCGGGGTGGACGCGGTGGTGGACTATCTGGACCACGCCCTGGACTGGATGGCCGACAACACCCCGAACGACACCAGAACCCTGTATTTGGAGGCCACCGTCACCTACTTCCGCAACGCCCGCGGTCCCTATGTGACCGTGATCCGCAGCCCCGAACGGGAGTTGGGCGACCTATGACCGCCACCGCTCCTGCTGCGGCCACGCCCGATTGGCGGTCAAGGTACCGGCGGTGGCTCGACACAGTGTTCGACGAGCCGGCCAGCGTGCGGGCCGTGGCCATCGTGCGCATAGTGCTGGGGCCGTCGGTCATCTGGCACCTGCGGCCATTCCTCGCCGACGCACTCGAAGGCGTCACCTATCTCGACGTGTTCCAGCAGAAGTGGTGGCCCTGGGTGCCCAATGCGCCCGCGGGGCTGTATGCGGCGCTGTTGTGGGTGGGGGTGGCCGCCGCGGTGCTGATGACTGTAGGGCTGTGGTCGCGTGCCGCCACCTGGGTGACGTTGGCGGTAGTGGCCTACAACTTCTTCTTGTCGGAGACCCACTTCCGCCACAACCGGGCGTTTCTGATCATCCTGTTGGCCGGGGTGGCGCTGTGCGACAACGGCCGAGTGCTGTCGCTGGACGCCCGGCGTCGACGGCCCCCCGATGACCGGGCATTGCTGTGGCCGGTGTGGCTGCTTCGCTTCGAGGCCGCCGCCATCTACTTCGCCTCGGGGTTCTCCAAGCTGATCGACCCCGATTGGGTGGGCGGCCGGGTGATGCACGACCGCACTCTTCGGTACCAAGACGATGTGCGCGATGCCTTGGGCGACACGCTGGCCGATCCGATTCTGGAGGTGATCGCCGCCCGGGCCTTCCAGTGGGTGCTGTCGCCGGTGGCGGTGGTCACCGAGCTGTTCATCGCCTTTGGGATTTGGTTCCGCCGCACCCGACTGGCCGCGGTGTGGGTGGCGGTGGCCTTTCATGTGGGCATCGAGGTGAGCGCCCAGGTGGAGGTGTTCAGCGTGATCGCCATCGGCGCGGTGGCCACTTGGGCGGTGCCGTCGACCCGGGATCGCACCTTGGTCACCCCCAGCGGCTGGGTGAGGTGGTTCGACTGGATGGCCCGGTTCGACATCACGGTGGTGCCGGGGGCATCGTGGCGCATGGTGGATCGCGACGGGACCGTGCTGGAAGGGCAACAGGCTCGCCAGTTCGTGCGGACCCGCTTGCCGGCCACGTTCCTGTTCTCCCGGTTCTGGCGGTACCCATGAGCGCTCTTGGCTGGGTGCGAAGGCTCCTGGCTGGCAGAGCTCGACGCCGCCTGGTGGGCTGGGCGGTGGTGTGGGTGGTCACCGCCGCACTGTTGCGGGTAACGCTGGCCGCCCCCGAGGTGTGCCCGGAGTACTCCCCCGGCGACGGTCAGACCGCCATCGACGCCGGGGCCGACTGGATCGTCCGCACCCAGGAGCCCAGCGGGCGCTACCTGTACGAGTACGACCGGCGCACCGATTCAGCGGTGCCGGGCTACAACCTGGTGCGCCACGCCGGGGGCACCATGTCGCTCTACCAACTGGCCATCGCGCAACAGGGCCAAAACCACCAGGTTGTGGAGGCCGCCGACCGGGGCATGAACTATCTGTTGGAGCGGGCGGTGGACACCGGCAACGGGGGCATGGGACCGGCGCTGTCGCCCCGGGGGCCGGTGAAGACGGGGACGGCATCGCTGACGCTGGTGTCGCTCGCCCACCGGCGCATCCTCACCGGGGATGAGCGCTTTGACGGCGAGATGCGGGCGCTGGGCCGGTTCCTGGTGGGCCAGCAGCTGCCCGACGGCGGAATGCTCAACTTCTGGGATCCCAAGACGGGCGCACCGGTGCCCGGAGAGCGGTCCCGATTCGCCACCGGGGAGGCCGCCTGGGGCCTGGCCCTGATGCACGAGGCCTTCCCCGGCGAGGGCTGGGACGCCCCGGTGTGGGCCATCATGGACTACCTGTCCACCGACCGCGACGAGCTGGAGGAGCTGTGGCCTCCTCCGTGGCCTGATCAGTGGGCGGCCTACACCCTGGGCGAGATGGCCGAGTGGGGTTTGGAAGACCACCACTTGGAATACGCCCAGCGCCTGGCTGGCCGGTTCAGCCAGATGATCCGCTGGGACGCCCAGCGAGAGGGCGTGGCCAAGGTCTCCCACCTGCCCATGCCCCGCGGCGGCGGCTACGGGACCATCCTGGAAGGCCTGGGCGCGCTGGAATGGCTGTGGCTCAACGAGCCCCGGCTGGCCGACGCTCCGCTGCGGGATCGGCTGGAATGCGGGGCAGCCCGCCTGGCCGAAGCCCAAGCCGCCGACGGCGCTTGGTATTACGACGACCTAACCAGGGTGGACGACCAGCAGCACGCCGTCTCCGGCATATTGCTGGCCGATGTCAGTTTCAACCTCGGAGGAAACAAGCCATGAAAGCGAGACGACCATGAGCGGACTCGGACCGGTGATGTTGATGGTGCTGGCCGCGGCCAACCCGGCCGCGGGCGCGCTGAGCGTGGCTTGGCGGCCCTCCAACCGTGATCAATGGCGCCCCCGAGTGGTGCTGGCCGCCGCCGCCGCGGTAGCCGCGTTGTGGGTGATCGCCGCGCTGGCCGACCCCATTCTCGACGGCCTGTCGGTGACGACAGGCACCTGGCGCCTGGCCACCGCAGTGCCCTTCGCAGTGGCCGGACTCCGCTGGATGATATGGCCCGCCCGCCCCATCCACGACGAGCCCCGGGCCGGAACTCAGCTAGCGCTCATCGCCCTAACCGTGTTGTTCACCCCCCAACTAGTAGCCGTAGTCCTGGCCACCGCCGCCCACGACGGCACCTGGCGCACCATGGCCGGCGTAGTCCTAGCCGCCGCCCTCACCGCCGCCCTCCTCTGGTTCCGCGCCGTTCCCACCCCCCTGCTATCAGTGATCGCCCGCCTCCTAGGCGGCATCGCCGTAGTTTTGGCAATCGCCCTAGGAGTAGACGGCACCCAAACCCTCTGAGCGCCTCCACTGCCACAAGACAGTCCACTTTGGCTACCAGTCGAGTGGCTCACCCCTTATGCCACCGTCATCGCAGAGAGCTTCAATCCACTCGATAAACGCGTCTCTCACGTCATCTGGAAAATTACGATGAAAATCTCGCATACCAACAAACATGCGTCGGTTTGTTGGCGATACAAATTTCTCCGGAAGATCTACCGCCTGATTCCCAAAATATACGAAATTACGAGAAATGAGAACTCTCGGAGGATTGGTGTCCTTCTTTATGTGACTGAAGTTCGGACTGCCATCTTCAAGACTGTGTCGCCCATCTTCTTGAATCCATTCAGCTCTATCAGTTTCACGATGGTAAATGTTGTCCCCATAGCGCTGCTTAATGCTGCCAGGTCTAAATGGGCGCTTTTGCGCAAAACGTGAGTCATTCCAATATTCGTTGAAGCACATGGCCTCTTCCACCTGCATAGCATAGACCAATTTTCCGCCTTGACGCTTCTGTACCGATCCAACACCAGCAACCCAGTCACCCAACTGAGCCGCATTGCGTATTTTGGGCTTGCAGGTAGCTAGTGTGCAATACCCGTAAAAGGGATTGGGAGCAAATCCGATGTCATGGCGCACAACGTATACAAAGAGTTTCAAATTTCAGCAATCTATCCGCTTGACCAACTGATTTTCTCGTGGAGTGCCAGAAGGGTCTTCGCTAATTAGCTCACCGTTTAGCGCTTGAATGATCTTATCTGCGTTCCATCCAACTACCGCATCAGCAAACTTCTTCAGCGGGTCCGGCAGTTCGCACTCCGCATGTCCGTGTGCCCAAACTCCAATTATCAACTTATCAGCCTTCTGGGCATACTCAATTTCCCAGTCGACCCACTCATGGTTCTTGGTGTCAGGCGTAATCAGCACGATCACCTTTCCAGCCCATTTGATGTTCGGGGCAAGGATCTCTTGCTTGATGTAGTCCGGATTGCTTGCTCGATTTGGTTTGTCGTCAGTGATCGACGCATCACGCACGTCTACCCCTCTCCCCTCCAACAGGGACTTGAGGTCGCCCACAAGGCCATCGTCCTCGTGCCGGTGCGCTACAAATACGTTGTGAATGCTGCTCATTCGCTTCTCCTTATGCCTGCCGCCAGATGTAGGCCTTGCCATATGGCATGAAAAGTATTGTAAAGTGCCTTAATGCTGCCGCCCGTGCTTGACATCTATGTCATCTGGCACCCTGATGACGTCGACGGCGACGAGATTGCCCGTCAGGTTATCGAGCACTTTCATGGTACCCCCTATGTCGGTCTAATCGGCGGTTCTGTGGAGGTCTACACACGGTCTGCGTCCTGGATGCATGGATCTGATGCCCCGCGACCCATTCCAGCCACCGAGCCGCAGCCCCATGGCTTGCCCAGCCCATTGCTCACGGCAGTAGTGCCACTGGTAGGAGTCGAGCTCCGCAGGGCCGTCGAGGACCCTTCATCAGGATGGGGCGAATACCTGACTGCAATCGTTGCCGCCGCAAGCCAGTCCGACAATGTCGGGATTTTCCCGGCCCTGATGGAGGAATGGGATAGAAATGATCACCTCGGAGAAGTGCTTGCGGGCATCCAGGCGCTGCCGCCCTACATCACCAATGACAACGCAGTCCTGTGTCGCGACATCTCCCAACAGGCAACTCATATGATCGGCGCTCCCCTAAGCAAGCCGCTCACTGTTTTCATCAGCCACACCAAGTGGCCCTCGCAGGGCGAAGAGGCCGACTGGGTAGACGACTTCATCGCTCGAGTGCGCTTCAGAATAAGCAACACGCACCTCCAGGAGTTCTTCGACGAATCAGACCTGCAGACTGGCTCTGCCTTCGCTGATGAGCTCGATCGCAACGCTGCCTCCAATAGCCTGCTGGCCCTTAGAACCGATCTCTACGCAGGCCGCGATTGGTGCCAACGAGAGTTTCGGAAGGCGAAGGAGGCCGGAATGCCAATCGTCACGCTGAGCGCCATTCGCCGTGCGGAGGAACGCGGATCTTTCCTTATGGACCATGTCCCCGTGGTGGGCTACCAAGACGGGGACGAGGATGTAAGAGACAGGAGCATTGATACGGCTCTCAACTTGCTCGTGGATAGGGCACTGCGCTGCTCGCTCTGGACCCTTCAGCAGGATGAACTGCTCTCGCTCGGGATCGATTGGGCCCCTCCTGAGGCCCCCGAGCCTGCAACCTTGATTCCCTGGCTGATCCAGAACGGAAGCACAGCCGGGGATGGCCAATTTACAATCATGCATCCCGACCCGCCTCTTGGACCCCAAGAAGAAGAGTTGATCCGAATGTTGTTCACCCTGGTAGGCGCAAATGCTACCGTTGAAATTGTGACGCCTCGCACCTACGCGGATCGCGGCGGTAGGCGCCTCTGATGGGGGACCTGGAACTCAGGCCGTCTAACGCACTGGACGGCCTACGGCTTGGTATCTCAGTATCAGACAGCGCAGATTTGCCCATGTTGGGCCTCCACCCACACCATGCCGAATTGGCGCTGGCCGAGATAGCACGATCTGTCCTCCTCCTTAGCGGACGACTTGTGTACGGGGGTCGGATCAAACCACCTGGCTATACCCAGTTCCTCCTACACGAACTCCAACGCTATGGAGATCATCCCGACTCCCTAACCCTCTGCCTAGCCGCCCCTGAGCACAAAACGCTGACAGTCAAGGAACTCAAAGTTCTTAACAACACGTTGAGCACTCGTGGGAGAATCGTCCGCCTTTCTCCTAGTGGCCTTCCAATAGAGAATGGATCTGTCTCAAATCCACCGGAACAACAGCCCAGCGACTCTTCAAGCTACAGCGCAATGAGGGGATACCTCTGCGCAAACACCGACGCGCGAGTCATCTTGGGTGGTCAACTCCAACAATTTGAAGGCAGCATGCCTGGAATAATTGAAGAAGCTATCAACTCAATCAAAGCCGAACAACCTTTATATGTTGTAGGAGGATTTGGCGGTGCCGCTGCCCTAGTTGCAAAGACCCTCCAGATTGATGGCTTTGACTGGGCGCCATCCAATTTTTCAATACAATCAGATGACAAGAGAATAGAAGACTCGCTCTACGAATTAAGGGCAGCCGCGGACCAAAGCGAAGCATCAATCCGGTGTTCTGGCCTTAATGAACAGGATCTGCGGAAGCTCTCCGCCACACATAGACCCAAAGAAATCGCCTCAATAATTGTTAATGGACTAGCAGCAGTTCGCAGCAACAGCCATTGATTTTGTGAAGACTCTACCACCTCAAGTGTGTTCTCTTGCCATAGGAGCTCAATAGATGATTACAATTATGTTGAATACGCGCCCTCAAACTACCGCCGGCTATGACGCATTTTGGCAATTCGCCTCCAAACGCCAAGAAATTTATTTTCACAAACTGTCGGGAACACTAGAGGACAACCCGTCAGAAGACCCCATCCTGGCTGTCAATCGTTTCACAAATGCTTACAGAGCATCCGATCGCGTAAGTCAATATCTGATCTCCTGCATTCAATACAACCAGGAGTGGAGCTGGATAGACACCTTCGTACGCACTCTAGTATTCAAGATATTTAATCGAATTGATACTTGGAACTACCTGTTAGCATCAATTGGGGAGCCTGACACTAATGCACTATTTGACCGAACAATTGATCACGCACTTGAAGTTTTAGCTGAAAGACAACCAATTTATTCGGCAGCATACATTATGCCGCCACCTAGGTCCGCGTCTGGTCCCAAGTACAGTAGGCATTTGGACCTCCTCCGGCGCATGATCATTGAAGAAGCACACGTAGAAATTCAAGATTGCGAGAATATGGAGCAAGCATTCGGCATACTCCGTCGATATGAATCCGTCGGTGATTTCTTGGCCTATCAGTTCATAACTGATCTCAATTACTCAAGCTACCTAGATTTCTCAGAGCAAGAATTTGTCGTGCCTGGGCCAGGGGCTATTCGTGGAATCAAGAAGTGCTTCCACGGAACAAATGACTTATCTTACGAAGAAATAATTCGATGGACACTTGACCAACAGCACGACGAATTCAAGACACGTGAGTTGCTTTGGCGTGGACTTTGGGGACGTGATCTACAATTAATTGACATTCAAAACCTATTCTGTGAGGTAGATAAGTACACTCGGGTTGCAATGCCAGAATTGAGTGAATTTGCATCTGGCACACGCATAAAGCAGCGTTATCGACCGGACCCATCCCCTATGACAGCTTGGTTCCCTCCAAAATGGGGCATAAACGAGAACATTATGCTTGCACACAAATATGGAGACATCGGAACTCAGGAGTCATTATTCAGTGACCTGGGGTTCATTGAAGAAGGCCAGTTGACGCTTGCCTAAATCACATTTCACGTGACCTCCTCGATTGTCCCTCAATTGAAGAAAGATGGTGAAGGCCTGCTCGTAAGCATGCCGCCAAGCTGCGAGCGGCTGGCTTGACACTTCTAGATCCATCACAGTACGTCTAACGTGCTTAAGTAGAGTCCAGTCGATATGCTTAACATCATAGTCGTACGGCTCAAGATAATTGAAAACAAAAGCTGCGAGTCCCTCTTCAATCGCTTTTGCTCTTGCCCCATCCTCTACTCGATCCTTTTCCCCCACCTCCCGACGCTGTGCGCCCATCAACGCCCGCAACACAGGAGACCATCCTAGAACAGTGGCATGCGCCAGATGAATGATGTCATGATAACGATATCCATCATCCATTATCGAATTATCATCCAGGTCATCGCCGAGTTGAGCCTTCTTATGTTTCCTCAGCTCTTCTTCTTGTACTCTGCTAGCCAACTCTCCCAAAGGCTCCATTTTCACAATAGCCATTTGACCTGAATGATTTTCTACAAAGCGCACTTCCATATTTCTCAGAAATTTTTGTTTTGGAAAGTCATGGTCATCATAGTCTGGAAGTAGTCCCATGTCTGAAGACCAAAACTCTTTTGTCTTCTGCAGATTCGCCTCGAGGATTTGGTTAAGATCCATTTTGAGTCTGCGAGCTAGTGAAGCTACATACCACAGAAGGTCGCCCAGTTCTTCCCTTACGTTTTCTTCAAGGCCTTGCGACAATTTGTTGTCCCTAAACCATTTTTTACCCTCCGACACCACTGATCCAGCTTCTCCAGCGATTCCAAGTAATGCTAACTTGACGGCTTCCTCTTGATTGCCCATCTGGTCAGTGTCGGCTGACCGCCGCATATATTCGTTGAGATCCATGTCCATTTCTCCGTATTCAGGGTTGTCGCCACCTACGTTGGGAATCGGATGGCAGATATCAGTTGCTTCCCCAACGGCCAGCGATGACTTTAGCTCTGTCTTCTGGATCTGTGACAGAAATAGTGGAAATTGGGGTTCTAATCCAGAAAGTCTCTCTTTGGTCTTTGCGTTCCATGACTGGGAAATCAGATGGGTCGATGCCGATTCGAGCAAGTTGGTTGCCGTTCACTGTGTGGAACTCCCAGCTGACCAGTTGAATGACTGCATCGCCAAGGCGGCCGCGGATGAGATTTTGGAGGTGTTGGCCCCATAGGTCTTGGTCGCCTCGCTCTCCGCGCTTTGAGAAGGTGGCGTAGTCGTCTTCCAAGCCGTGGACTGAGCCGTCGTCGGCTACGCCGACTAGGAGGGTGCCACCGTACTCGGAGTTGGCGAAGCCGGCGATGGTCTTGATCACGGCGTCCTCGGGGACACCGCCCTTGCGCTGCTCCCGGATGTCCCAGCGGAGGGTGGACTTATACTCAAGGAACTGGGACTCGCGATCTGGGCCGAGTAAGTCCCCGATGGGGCAGGTGCGCTGACGAGCTACTGAAGCTCGTTTCTGGACGTTGACTGCGAAGATATCCAGCACTTCGGTTTGGAGCTGCTCGCTGTCGAGGTAGGCGTAGATGAGCTCGCTGTTTCGGTCGATCCGCGACAACAGGGCTTTTTCATATCGAGATGGGAAGACGTGGGTGCGGAAGGTGTCCTCGTCGTTGTTCACCGCCTGGTTCTGGATCTCGGCGTCCGCTATGAGATCGCCAGCCGCAGCCTCGAACACCAAGCGGTCCTCTTCGGTCCAGTCAGTTCCGAAGCGCTCGTTGATGCGAGCGATGATCTGCGAAAGCCGCTCTGCCTCGGGATCGCTCAGAGGGCCCGTGCCCGAGTAGATGGTGGCCACCTCACCCTCTTCATTCTCAAGTGAGATCGAGCCCTCGAATGAGACCTCGTGCCGAAGATGAGTGAGTTCGACCTCCGAACCCAAATCGATGCTCTGGCCAGGGTCACGATCTCGGACATGTGCGGCCAGTGCCCGACAAAAGAGGTAGTCGCGCTCAAGCTCGGGATTTCGGAACTCCACAATCAGCGACAGGAACCCATACACGCGCACAAACCGAGCCAAGGTGTCTCGGAATGCCTCTTGGTCTTCATCGCCCAATCCCCTGAAGCGGTCGGCCGCAGGCTGGAGGGCTGCGTCGATTTGGGCGTGATTGCCGTCTACCAACAGCAGCTTTGCAACCCGTTCAATCTCACCTGCGTCGAGAACGCCAAAGACGTCGAGGTCGCGACGGGTATCGAACAGAAGGTTCGGATCGGTCGGCGGCGCGACGGTCTTGCCGTGGTACACCGCGAACGCCCCGCCGATCTCATCAGCGTCGTTCACGAAGTCGATGACGTAAGTGCCGGACTTGTCGGGGTGGATGCGGTTAAGGCGGGACAAGGTCTGCACAGCTGCCAAACCCGTGAGCGTCTTGTCCACGTACATGGCCGCCAGCTTCGGCTGGTCGAACCCGGTCTGGAACTTCTCCGCCACCACCATGATCTGCCACTCATCGGTGTCAAACCGCTCTGCGGTCTGGGAATCCCCAAACCCGTTGGCTTTGGCCTCTGTCATCCCGTCGACCTCACCCGAGAACGCCACCAGCACTCCGAGTTCATAGCCCAAGTTGTTGGCATAGCCACGCAGCGCATCCCACATGCGAACCGCATGGAGCCTCGACGAGCACACCACCATCGCCTTGGCCTGGCCACCCACCTGCCTAGCGATCTTGGTGCGGAAGTGCTCGACGATGATCTGGGCCTTCTGCGAGAGGTTGTCGGGGTGCAGAGACACGAACTTGGCAATCGCGGCTCGAGCCTTGCTGGTGTCGTACTCAGGGTCATCGAGAATCGATTTCTCTAGGTGGAAGTACTGGTTGTAGGTGAGGTAGCCGGCCAGCACATCCTCGATGAAGCCCTCTTCGATGGCTTGGCGCATTGGATACAGGTGGAATGGCTCATGTCTGCCGCTGGCGCCAATCTCGCCGAACAGTTCCAGGGTGCGGCCCTTGGGCGTAGCGGTGAATGCGAAGAAAGACAGGTTGGGTTGCCGGCCGCGAGCCGCGACAGCCTCGGCAAGCAACGTGTCGACTTCACTCACCTCCAAGTCCTCTTCAAGCTCAATTTCGGCTGAACCCAGCGCTTGGCGAAGCTCTTTGGCCGCATCGCCGGTCTGCGACGAATGGGCCTCGTCTACGATCACCGCATAGTTGCGCTCGGGCAACGACTCGATCTTGTCGAAGATGTAAGGGAACTTCTGCAAGGTGGTCACGATGATCCGGGCCTGTTCGCCCTCAAGGGCCGCAGCGAGCTGCGCTGAGTTCTCGTCGATGCGCTCCACCACGCCTAGGCGGTGTTCGAACTGGCTGATCGTGTCTTGAAGCTGCCGGTCGAGAACGACGCGGTCGGTAATCACCACCACCTTGTCGAACACCTTGACGTCTTCGTCGGAGTGCAGCGATGACAGCCGATGCGCCAGCCAGGCGATCGAGTTCGATTTTCCCGACCCTGCCGAATGCTGCACGAGGTAGCTGCGGCCCGCTCCGGACTCCTTGGCGTCGGCCTCCAATTGCCGTACCGCATCCCATTGGTGGAACCTCGGGAAAATCACCTGCGGGCGGGCCTTTGAGCCGCGAGAAGGCTTCTCCACATGGATGAAGCGGTGCAATATATCCATCCAGGCATCTCGCGACCACACCTGCTCCCACAGGTATGCGGTGCGGTGACCGTCAGGGTTAGGCGGGTTTCCCGCACCAAGCTCGTGGCCCCGATTGAAGGGCAGGAACCGGGTCTGCTTTCCTGCGAGTCGGGTCGTCATAGCGACCGACAAGGGATCTACCGCGAAGTGCACCATTCCAACCCGTCCCAGAGTTCTGTTGTTGTGAGGCCGGTCAGTCCGATATTGGGAAATGGCGTTCTCAACTGTCTGTCCAGTGAGAGGGTTCTTCAGCTCCGCTGTAGCGACAGGTATCCCGTTGACAAACAGACCCAGATCAACGGTTCGGGCGCTGTCGGGCTCAAACGGCAACTGCCGGGTAACCGACAGCACGTTCGCCTGGTATCGCTCCACCAATTCCTGCGTCAGCCCCTGGGCGGGCTTGAAGAACGCCATTTGGATCCTGACATTTCGGTCCACCACCCCACGGCGAAGAACGTCTACCGTTCCCCGACTGTCCAATTCCGAAGCCAATCGCTGCACAAATCCCGACTGCGCTTGGTTTGGGTCGCCGCCGTAGGCCGAGTCGACAAGACGCCCCCACTTATCCGCCTGCGTCGCCCCGATGAACTCAAACAAATCGGCCGTGTCCACACCCGCCCGAACATCGAAGTCCCGAGGCTCATCCCCTGCATTGCCGACTTTGACCCGCTGAAAACCCCCGTGCTCGACTAGCCACTTGGCGATGTGTTCCTCGAATGCCGCCTCATCAGCAGGCATCAGCCGCCACCTTCCATTGGGCCCGACATCCAGCACACCCTAGGCCGATTCGACGTCAGCATCTCCACATCGTGCTGAGGCAAGATGCTGTGATCTCCGATAGGCACTGCCCCAATCGACAGGGACGACGTGCCAATGTCCCCAGGATAGGCGGGCCGGGAGGCCGCCGATTTGGTAGTTCACAAATGGGACCGCCCACAACATGCATTTGCCGAGTCTGCAATCGCCATGCCCGGTCCTGACAATCGCCTCGACCTGATGCGCCCGCCCACAGTCACACGTCGTGCTACCCGAGGGGCCTCAACCCGCCAGCAATACTGCTCGTTGACCGGCCACCATGATCGATCCCACGCAGCCATCCACGCAGTTCGCAAGCCACCTTGAAGCCAACTCCCGGAATGGCCGTGCCGAGGAGTGGATTGGCACCGTTACCAGGTGCCGGACAACACTTCAGGGACTCGACTGGACGCAAAGGGGGAGGTGTCGTGCAGACAGCAGTACCTGACCATGCAGTTGAAGCGAATCAGCTGCCAATCGGCTCCCCTGTCGTCTCCATCTCCATCGAGGGGTCCAAGATGTTGGCAGCATTTGAACTCGACCCCAAGGAATACAAGAGAAGGCAGAGGATCGGGGTCGGTGCCATCACCTCGAAGGCTCTCCTGCACGGCCTCTGGTCGTTGCCCACTGGAGGCTTCGTGCCCAGCGAGGCTCTACCCGATGTGAAGGTGCAGAGACTTCGTACGGCCCCTCACTCTGTCATCGAAACCGACCGCGGCTTCTGGCGTACCTACGACCCACCTGGCACTCTACGTTCAGTCGCATTTGACGGCTCTAGCGTTGACCGGTCAGTTCACCGTGCGATTAGGTTCACACCGATTGTCCAGCGGTTCGTCCTGACCCATGGATCGAACGAGCCAGTTCCTTGGCCAATTGAGTGCCTAGCTCGCGAATGGGGTGTCGGCATCATTGATGTAGAGCAAAAAGATGGCCCACGGGTCATCGTTCCCGCGAGTCCCGCTGAGATCGGAGTGCCGAGCGTCTACCGGTGGTGGTTGGCGGAATTGGCCTATAAGAACTACCTCTATGAAAGAGCCCAGCTCGTAAGTTGAGGCTTAGGGTTCTCAGGCCCTTGAAAGCCAGCAAGGCCATACTGAGAGGCGGCACTTCGACAAGCCTCAAGAAAAACGACAGGCTGATCGACAGGTTCCGCATTGAGTACATAGTCTGCAAAGTCGGCAAGAGCATTCATGTTGTGCCATGTGGCATCAAGATCTGGGTCAAAGAATCGGCTCAGCGAATTTCCATCGCAGCAAGGCAGAAAGCAGTTCACGTTGCCTCCCGCTGCCGCCCACCCCGCGACATCACTGGCTAGAAACCAGTCAAGCAACGGACGAACAAAGAGTCGTGCAGATGACCCGGGGCGGCGACGGGCACCCATTGTCGAAGTTGCGTAGTGGCGAGTTGAGGTCATGAGACCTATGGAAACGTGCTCCGCTCCAAACGCAGCAGAACCGATCACTCCATGTGGCGTGACCCCTTGAGTTTGGTCCGCCTGTTGTGAGAGTTCGTTGTCCAGTATTGCTGGATGGAGGAGGATCACGAGTATGGCCAAGCGGAGGCGGCACACGCCGGAGCAGATTGTGCGCAAGCTCCGGGAGGCGGAT